>JAUJGA010000263.1:0-2358 GCA_042095675.1 Gammaproteobacteria bacterium | reverse complement strand
ATAGGTTACAAATTACATATTGATGCAGCAGATGGTGGTATTCCTATTAGCTGTTTATTAACATCAGCATCAATGCATGACAGTCAAGCGTCAATACCATTGGCAGAAATGAGTCACAATAGAGTAAACAGCCTGTATGATTTAATGGATACAGCTTATGATGTACCAGAAATTCATGAGCATAGTAAAAAATTGATACATATATCAATAATTGACAAAAATGCTCGACGTAACAAAGAGTTGAAACTTCAACTGAAAGATGAATTGAAAGCTTGTCGTTATGCTAGTTATAAAAAAGCCAAGGCCGTACGATACAATGAATGCTCAACCGTAGAAAGAGTTAAGGGTCGGCTCAAAGATGAATTTAATGGACGAATGGTCAGAGTACGATGTCCAAAGAAAGTCATGTGTCATCTAATGTTTGGAATATTGGCTTTAACTGCCGATCAATTACTAAAATTTGTCACATAGACTTAAAAAATAGTTTTAGTTTTATAAGATTTCTAGTTTTAAAGTGCTTACCTATGCGAGTATAATGGATAATTTTGTAAGTATGATGAGAAAGTACGTTTAAAACTGTACAAGTATCATAAAAAAATCGGTCACTCCGTGACAGGAGTATTTTTAACATTTAGTCTCTGGAGTTTTGCAAGAGGCTCTATAATAAGAAATTATTTTAAAGGATGGTTAAATGCTAGTACGTTCTATTTTGTTATTTGTGTTTTCTTTAAGTCTGCTTGTATCGACAAGTGTTCAGGCTAAACCGGAAAGCGGGAAAAAATTCAAAGACTGGACGGTTGTTTGTGAAAAACTACCAAAGACAGGTAAAGAAGTTTGTAATATTTTTCAAAATGTAACAAATGAGAAAAAGAAAATAGTATTACAAGTTGTCATTGGTTATTTACCGGGTATGGATAAACCACAAGTTCTTTTAACCTTACCATTAGGTGTATTATTAGAAGCTGGCATGGAGTTTAAGGCAGGTAGTGCTAAAGCAGTACGATTACCGTTTAAGGTTTGTGTTGCCAATGGTTGTGTTGCAATGAGCATACTGGATGATTCAATGATTAAGGGAATGAAAATCGCAAGTAAGGGCGGTGTTAAATTTGCTGTTGCTAAGGATAAAGTGGTAGAAATCCCCGTGTCTTTAAGTGGTTTTACCGCAGCATTTAATTCATTGAAATAAGATAATTACTACTTAGGAATATTTATTTACCTAAGTAAGTATGTATTAGTAAATTGTTCTTGCTCTTACTTCCCCCTTCTTTAGAAGGGGGAAGTAAGAGCAAAAAAATAGCTATTTACGTCCCGCAGGAAGTGCTCTTGGGGTACGGATGGTCACTAAGTAGTGTTCTAATCTTCACATTCCCTGCATTTTAGGCATTTGCATTAATGAATAATCAGCTGGAATGGACATTTGCACACTGCTGATATTATCTGTTGAAAGTTTTTCCAGTTGAGTTTTCATTTTAACAGAACCATCTGCAGCAAAAAGACGTGTCTGTAGAGGAATTCCCTTGAGTTCAGCAATGGGAATATTTTTCCCTCCTATCATACTTTGCATGCGTTTCATATAAGCCTGCATGCTCATCAGTGCATCAGAGTCTTGAGCTGAAATGCCCAACTTATCTGCTTCAGTCATGCAAACTTCACTGACTTTATTTCCATCCATATATGTTTCATAAATAGTACATTGAATACCATTAATACTTTGTGTCTGAGTTGTTTTTTTCTGCTCTACTTTAGCTTGTGTGGTCTCTTCACCCACTCTGGATAGATGGTTATTCATCATCTGCTCCATTTGTTTTCTTTTTTCGGGTGGCATGGTTTTGATCTTTTCCATCATGCGTTCACGCATGACTTTCATTTGCTGCTTGGCCTGATTAGCTTGATCAAGCATATCTTTTTCTGTCATTGATAGATATTGTTTTTTGTTAGCTTCAATATGAGTGATGGTACCGGTTTTACTATCATAAAGGCTATAGTTGTTTTCTTGACCAGGCGGAGTAAAGCGAATTTTTCCATCCTTGATTTGCATCGTATTGCTAGTGCTTTGTGTGCCGATGCTTTGTTTATAGATGACGGTGGCATCAGAAAAAATAGCCTGAGAAAAAAATAAAGTACTGGCCCCTATAAGCAGTGCCATTGAATGAGGTTGTTGTTTTTTCATGTATTAATTACCATTATGTTTGTTTAAAATAATTGTAAACGTTATTAGGATCTTCTCCGCTTTGATGAGTGAAGAAAGATGCTAATACTCACAAAATCTGTTGCAATATAAAGCTTCTGACAGTTTTATAAGCAAAAGGTAATATGAGTATAAACATCTCACCCTCTATTTTGGGTTTAACAGGACAA
>JAUJGA010000262.1:0-12259 GCA_042095675.1 Gammaproteobacteria bacterium | reverse complement strand
TGGCTATAAAAGCAGCTTCTAAAAAATGGACAATGCCCATTCGGAATTGGAAACCAGCATTGAATCGGTTTATAATCGAGTTTGAGGAACAGATAACTCCTCATATTTAAGGGGCAGTTACACAGTTAGGATTACACCCTCAGTGAGAATGCAAAGTTAATGAAAGATGACTTTTTCTTTTGCTCTTACTTAACACTTACTACTTAACACTTACTACTTAACACTAATTAATATTATGACCATTTTAGATTTTATAACAGCATCAATAATAATGACCAGTATCGGTCTATTATTCGGTGTCATTTTAGCAGTCGCCTATCATTATCTTAAAGTAGATGAAGATCCGCGTATTGCAGAAACAGAAGGCTTATTGCCAGGTACCAATTGTGGTGCCTGTGGTGAACCGGGCTGTTTGCCTTTTGCCATAAAACTGGTGGAAGGTGATGTGACACCTAGTGGTTGTACTGTCGCATCAGAAGATGATATTGATAATTTATCTGAGTTTTTGGGTGTAGATGCCGGTGAGCAGGAAAAGGTTGTTGCCCGTTTACGTTGTGCCGGTGGTAAAGGGCAGGCATTTCAGGTAGCTGAATATCAGGGCTTTGAAAGTTGTCGTGCTGCTGCGGTTATTTCCGGTGGTGGCAAGGGCTGTTCATGGGGTTGTCTGGGTTTGGGTGATTGTAAAGTTGCCTGTACCTTTGATGTGATACACATGAATGATAATGGCTTGCCCATGGTGGATACGGCTAATTGTACTGCCTGTGCAGACTGTGTTGATATCTGTCCTAAAGATCTATTTGAACTCAAACCGATTGCACAAAAACTTTACGTGCAATGTAATATCCCGCTGGAAAGGGAGTCGGTTACGGCACTGTGCAGCACGGGTTGTGATGGCTGTGCAAAATGTGTTGCGGATGCGCCTGAAGGCTTAATGCATATGGAAAATGAACTGCCCATTATTGATTATAATAGTGGATTGTTCAGCAATGATAAGAATACCAGAAAAGCTATTGAACGTTGTCCTACACAGGCGATTCAATGGTTAGAAACCGATCAGTTTTTAGAACGTCCTGAAGAAAAAAACCGTTATTCACAATATTGATAATAATTTATGCAAAATTTTACAAATACTGCTATTCGTTTATATCGTCAAATATTTGGTACGCCGAAACTTGCCGGTCAGTTGGCTGATGGCATTGAAACCGTTCTGGATGGGAATACAGCGGTAGCTATTACAGAAGCCTGTATGACAGAAGTAGCCGCTATAGGTGCTGGATTTTTAGAGCAGGGTTCTGCCTTTGCATGGTTAGCGGAACAGCAAAGAGTCAGTTGTAATTTATTTGCTGAAAAACTCAGTGTGCAGCAGGCTGATTCACCTCGTGGTGCACTGGCCTCTGCCATTGGTGTGAGTCTGTCAGGTCATCGTTCTACTGTATTCCTCAATACAAATGATATTGCTGCAAGTCTGGATCTGCTTAATTCAGCCGTCAGCCGTCATCTGCCTCTGGTAGTACATTTAGATAATCGCTTATCAGCGGCAGCGGGATCTAGTCCTGTCAGTGGTCATGATGCAATACAACAATTACAAGAAAGTGGTTGTATAATTTTATTTGCAGCAAATATACAACAGGCAGTTGATTTCACTTTAATAGCACGTCGTGTTGCAGAAATCACCATGACGCCTGCTGTCGTTGTGATGGATGGTATTGAAACTGCTTTAGCAATACAGGATGTACGTTTACCCTCAGCTGAGCTGGTGAGATCTTTTATCGGTCATTCCAGTGACTTGATTGATTCTCCATCGGTCGTACAGAAACAACTTTTTTCTGAGCAAAAACAACGCGTTCATTGTTGGCACAATTTAGATAAGCCAATTCTAAATGGGGCATTATATAAACCGAGAATTTCTGCTCTGGCAAATGCTGCTAAGGAAACTTTTTTTGATAATATCATTGCAGAAACATTAGATGATGCCTATGCTGAATTTTATAAACTCACTGGACGTAGACACTCATCATTATCGACTTATGCACTAAAAAAATCTGATGTAATTGTGCTTGCTCAGGGCAGTGCAATTGAAACTCTACAGACTATGAGTGATTTGCTTAAATCAGCTGATAAAAATAGTGATTTATATGCAGCTAAAATAAATTTAGGTGTTATTGGTCTACACAGTTGTAGCCCCTTTGATAGTATACAAATCATAGAAATTTTGCGTAAAAACAAAGCCAGTTCAAATAACTTAATAGTATTGGAACGCAGTAAGACAGCCTTATCTGATGAATCTTATATAGTAAGAAATATTCGAGGTATATATAATAAATATTTGGAAAATAAAGAAAATACTCCTATTTTATTTCCTGAACTTCATTCTATTATTTATGGTCTTGGTGGTGAACCATTAAATATTTCAGATTGTTTTGAACTTTTAAAATCCACTAAAGACACACAAAATATCGGTCGCTATTTAGGTATTCCATTTACTTCTGAAGCCTTTAATCTCAGTCGAACCAAGGAAAATCATCCAAAGCGTCAGGTAATGATTGATACCTTACAACGTTATTATCCACAAATTAATGAATTAGGTATTTTTTCATTAAAACGAAAATTAGCACTGAGTAGTAAAAACAAGCCCCTACGTCTTTCTATTAGTTCTTTAGTTGGTACTCAAAACTCAATAGATTATGCCTTGGAGTTATCTCATATTCTGCATAAAACTTTAGCTGGATTTATACGCTGTTCCGGCACGCCATTATGGGAACAATGGGGAAAACGACAAATAAATACCTTGATTCACTCCGAACAAATTATGGACGCGGGACAATCAGCATTAGTTGATTATTTTATTGTACTGGCAAATAGTGATCAATCTATTGATGAACAATCAATATTAAAGGCCTGCGAAAGTTTAAATCAAAATGGTGTGTTAATCTTTAGTGGGAACTTTGAAGATACTCATCAGACAAATAATACCATCTCTAGTAGCATTGATATCATTAAAGAGAAAAGCTTAACACTTTATAATCTTTCAGATAAAGATTTAGCTCCTGATTTAGACAGAAATAATGACCTCAGTTTTATTGTTATCCTGTGGGAAAAAACTTTGGCGACTCTTTTTGGTGTATTGTTAAATAATCAAACTATTAATACCAAGAGCAGAAAATTATCTTCAATACGTCAAACGACACATGAGCATATTGTTCATAGTGATCAATCGCAACAAGAATATCTTATTGACGTTTTTAAAGAGACTTTAAATCAGACCATTGAAGATATTACAGCTTTTGACCTGAAGCCCATAAATTCTTCTTTCTCCTCAAGTGGCACAGAGGAAAACAAGGAAGAATTAAACAGCAATTTGATTCCTGAAGGGGTTAAGAAGCTAGGCCAGATATCTAGTACTATGGATAGTTTGCCGCGTTTCTGGGATCAAGTTGGCATATTACAAAAATCAGCTCAGACAGATCAATTAACTGCCGATCCTTATCTGGCAACCGCTACTATTCCTTCATTAAGTGCTACTTTTAATGATATGAGTGAATTGCGTCATGGATTAATGCCGTCTTTTGATCCGCGGCAGTGTACAGCCTGTGGAGACTGTTGGTCAAATTGTCCGGATAGTGCTATTGCCACTGTAGTGATCAGCCCCAAAAACTTATTAGAAACTGGTATCAAATTAGCCAAAGCAGATTCTGTGCGACCTATTGTTGCTAAACTGGCTAAAAGAATCTCAAAAAATTGTCGTGATGATCAAGTCATAGTGACACGCAGTAGGGAAGTATTAAACGATGCCTTTGTATGGTTTAAGGAAAATGCTGCCATGGATGCAGAGCGATTAAATTCTATTGAAAGTGATTTTAATAAACTAGTAGAGTCTATCGCAGAATTACCCCTGGTGACAAGTGACTTATTTTTCCATGCTCAGGAGAAAAAACAAAATGACAGTGGTGAATTCTTTAGTCTGGTTATAAATCCAGATACTTGTAAGGCCTGTGGTCTTTGTGTTGAGCTATGTTTCCAGGAAGCAAATGACAATACTGAAAATACAAATGCTTTATCTATAAATCATGAATCTCAACTTTCTACTTCTGAACTCAAAAAGCAATGGCAGATATGGCATGCAACTTCTGATACAAATTCAGCCACAATTGAGCGAGTCATCAATGAAGACTCGATGGATACTGGCTCAGTATTAATGCTGTCACGCTATAATGCTTTTTCCTTATCCGGCGGTGATCATGCTGAACCGGCCTCTGGTGAAAAAATTGCCATGCGTCAGCTATTGAGTGCCACTGAATATCATCAACAACCCTTATTACATCGTTTTTTAGCGGAATTAGATGAATTAAGAGAAAAAATTAAATTAGAGCTTAATGATACGTTATCGGTTGCCTTGCCAACTGCTAACCTGGGTGAATTATCAAAATTCTTATCAGATGTAAAAACTCGTCAGGTTGATTTAAATGATTTACTCGACAAAAGTACTCAATCGCCCATAGAAAATAACGCGATTGATGCCGTTAAAAGCAGTCAATTAGTTAATCTGGTTCTGCAAATCAATGAGCTGCATTGGAAACTCTCAGAAGGCAGTTATGGATTAGGGCGTTCTCGTTATAGTTTATGTATAACTTCAAATTCTATTGCACGTTGGGCAGGTGCTTTTCCAAATAATCCATTTCATGTGCCGGTGACCATAGATGTCAGTGGTGAAAGTGCACAGGTGGCCGCAGGTTTGGTACATGGCCAGGTTAATGAATTACTTTCAGCCATCAGTATCATGCGTACAGCTCGGGCTAATATTGATAAACGTTATGCCAAAGAAACTGAATCTCTTGACAATTTACAGTGGGATGATTTAACTGCAGAAGAAAAACAACTTTGTCCACCTTTATTATTAGTCGGTGGAGATGATCTGCTAGGCTCTCATGGCTTCTCACAAATTGCATCAATGCTGAACTCTGCATACCCGGTTAAAATTGTTATTTTCAATGAATTAGATGGTGGTTTGAAAAATACTTCAGCAAATAGTTTATTAAATAGTCATTCAGATTCTATGAATAATCTGGCCATGATAGTTATGTCACAAAGAAATTCCTACGTGGCACAGACTTCGATTGCAGATAATAACCACTTGCAGCAGAGTGTACATGAATTACTAAACAATTCTACGGCAGGATTATTATCTATTCATACACCAAGTCCATCACGACATGGTTTTGATCCAATTTATTCCATACAACAGGCTCAATTAGCCGTAACTACACGCATGTTTCCATTGTTTAGTTATAATCCCAAAAATGAGGGTATATTTGGCTCCCGTCTTTCTTTGGTGGGAAATAATGATATTAAAGAACTATGGTCTATTATTGATGATAATAATACACTAACTCCTGCAATATGGGCAATGAATGAAAGCCGCTTTAAAAATCATTTCTCTCCTCTGGGAAATAACTCAGTCTTGGCCGTTGAATTAAGCGACTGGTTAAAATTAAGTGCAGAAGATCAAAACAAAAAAATAGCCTATGTGGTTAAAGAAAATAATCAGGGCGAAGCAGAAAAAATTGCCATATCCAAACAGTTTTCTGCATTAATTCTGGAAAAACAAAATGTCTGGCAAACACTTCAAGAACTGGCTGGCATCGTCACACCATTTACCAATTATGTAGAAGAAGTGGTGACAGAACGTTTAAGTACAGATCATCAGGCAGAACTGGATGCATTAAAAGCTGAATATGATGATAAAGTGAAACAATTAGAACAAAACTACAATGATCAAACGCATACAAAAATACGTAACCAGTTATTAGGCTTAGTGGGGTATGATGCGAACAATCTAAACTAATGAGGTACTTGCAGAACTGCTCTTAACTTTTTCTGATTTGCTTGCAAAGCAGTTATCCTGAGCCCCATTCTTTAGAAGGGGGACTGAGTGGGTTGGTTTTATTGATAATATTGTAACTATTCAGCATAATTGAAATTAAAAAAGATGAAAAAAACACTTTACAGGTATTTTAAGCCACATTTTTAAAAATGACAATATTTTGTTGATTGCAGTCAGATTATAGTCTTAAACGATCAAATGGATCCATAGCGATCTGAACAGAGGAAAAGAATACACTGTCGGGGGTGGAGAATTATAATGTCTTAAATCGATCGACAGATCGATTTGAGCTAAAAAAACCCATGATACAATAGCTGTATTGATTAATAGCTATTTGGGCACCGAGTTAATATAGATGGTTTAGGATATCTACTCAACCATAAAAGAAGTTGAGTTAGCACTAAAAAATTACGCTTAGCTTAATAGTTACTAATATTTTTTATATTTGTGTGATGTCGCTCAAAAAAGCTTTATAATCCATTGAATTTATTCTCTAATTAGATTTTTTAAAACTTGAAGAAAGCGATTAGTCTTTTCCTGATAACAAACTGAGCTATTATGCGCCAATTATATCAACTTTGTTTAAGCTTTATGTCATTTTTCCTTAGTATGGCAATTATTTCTGTGATTGCGAACACAAGTATTTATTATTATCTTGAGCCAAAACTACCTGCAATTGATATTTTAAAAGATGTCCAATTGCAAGTACCATTAAGAGTTTATTCCTCTGAAAATCTTTTAATAGCAGAGTTTGGGGAAATGAAACGTGAGCCGGTGCTTTATGATGAAATTCCTAAACTATTGCTTCAGGCTGTTATTTCTTCTGAAGATGAAAGTTTTTTTGAGCATCCTGGAGTTGATTATAAGGGAATACTAAGAGCTGTTGTCAACTTGATCACAACAGGAAAGAAAGGCCAGGGTGGAAGCACTATCACCATGCAGGTTGCGAGAAATTTCTTTTTAACACGGGATAAAACCTATATACGAAAATTGAATGAAATTTTCTTATCGCTAAAAATTGAAAAGGAGCTATCTAAACAGGATATTATGCAGTTATATATGAATAAAATATATCTTGGGCATCGTTCATACGGGGTAGCTGCTGCATCTAAGGTGTATTATGGAAAACCACTGGATGAACTTTCTTTAGCACAATATGCCATGATCGCTGGATTACCAAAAGCGCCTTCAAAATATAATCCTATTACCAATTCTAAACGTGCCACAATACGTAGAGACTATGTTTTGTGGCGTATGAAGAAGTTAAATTATATCACTCAGTCTGATTATGATACAGCTATAGCCAGTGTGGATAATGCAGAAATACATAGGCCTGATATTGAAGTTGAGGCCCCGTATATTGCTGAAATGGTCCGTGCTGAAATGTTTAAACAGTATGGTGAACATGCTTATACTGCGGGCTTTAATGTTTATACTTCGACTAATGGAGAAATGCAAAAAGCTGCTAATGCAGCAATACGCATGGCACTTATGAGCTATGAGCATCGTCATGGTTATAAGGGCGTTTTGGGGCATAGCGATATTGACATTAACACGCCCATTTTGGAATATGCAGATTTACTAAAAGAGTATAAGTCTGTAGGCCACCTGCAGCCTGCATTGGTAGGCAGGATTCACGAAAGACTACTTGAGAAGCCGGAAAAAACTTCAAACTCTAAAGATCAAAACTCTCAATATGCCAATCTTCTACTAAAAGACGGCAGCATTGCTGAACTGGATTGGCAACAGATTAAATGGGCAAAAAAATATATCAGTGATAAGCGCATAGGGCATTCACCTAAGAAAATTGATGATGTCTTCACTAGCGGTGATATTATCTATATTGAACGACTTTCAACAGGAGACTATGCCTTAGCACAATTACCTGAAGTTGGGGGAGCACTGGTTTCTCTTAATCCTCAGACAGGTGCAATTAATGCCTTAACCGGGGGCTTTGATTATTATCATTCAAAATTTAATCGGGTTATTCAGGCTAAACGTCAACCAGGCTCAAATTTTAAACCTTTTATTTATTCAGCAGCGATTAATAAGGGCTATACAGCTGCTACTTTGATTAATGACGCACCTGTTGTTTTTAAAGATAATTACCTGGAAGGATTTTGGCGGCCTGATAATTATAGTGGCAAATTTTTTGGGCCAACACGTTTACGTAAAGGACTGATAAAATCCAGAAATTTAGTTTCTATTCGTATTCTAAGAGATATAGGTATTAATTATGCTATAGATTATGCAGAAAAATTTGGATTTAGCAAAGAGGAATTGCCAAAAAATTTATCTCTGGCTTTAGGCAGCGCAACTTTGACCCCAATGCAGATTGCACGCGGTTATGCCATATTAGCCAATGGTGGTTTTAATGTTGCACCCTGGCTGATTGAGCGTATTGAAGATTCTCATCGCAAGATAATTTTTAGCCAAAATTATAAAACAGTCTGTAATACTAATTATTTACCTGAATCATGTCCTGAAGATGAAGAAAAACATGCGCCACGTATTCTGGCAGAAGATAATATGTTCATAATGAACAGTATTATGCGTGATGTGATCAACTACGGAACAGGAAGAAAAGCATTAAAATTAGGGCGTAAGGATCTGGCAGGAAAAACAGGTACCACTAATGATCAATTGGATGCCTGGTTCTCAGGTTTTAATAGTCAGGTCATGGCAACAGCATGGGTAGGTTTTGATACACCACGCTCATTGGGGCGTTCAGAATTTGGCGGAAGAGCAGCATTGCCTATGTGGATGAAATTTATGGAGGTTGCCCTAAATAACGTATCTGAACAAGAATTAACCGTTCCTGAAAATATAGTAACAGTAAAAATTGATTCAAATACTGGGTTGTTAGCGAATGAAAATTCAAATAAGAGTCAGTTTGAATTTTTTATTGAAGGCACAGAGCCACAACGAAGTAATTCAAATTCAGATCCATCTTCAACAAACAGTACGGAAAATAAAGAACTGAATGAAGAGCTTTTTTAAGAGCAGGTATAAGAGCAGTCTAAAGTCGTAATACAAAAGACTACTTGATTAGCTATAAAGTTCAGCTCTTACTTTTAGTTCCTCACCAATGGTCTTTTTCAGGGGGGAGGTTAGGAGGGTGGTGCCCTTAAGTCCTTAAGTTGATTTTGCTTTATTGCTAATCAAGAAAAACCATCATTGGGTGACTTGCAGATCATGCTCTGAACGTATATGAATTGATTGCCGGCCTTTGTAGGTATTCAGCCAGCCTCGAACTAATACTTTTTTTCCTACTATTGATTTTAAATTTGTATGAGAAAAATATCTCTTATCCTTTTTTGCAATGCGAATAGCTAATTTATTGGTCAATTGTAAATAGATACTTTTCCTGCTTTCATTATAAGATGATATCTGACCTGAGATAAGACGATAGCCTTTAGTTTTTAGTTTTTAGTTTTTAGTGCTAAAGTATCGGCAGAAATAAGTTGATTTTCAGCTAAATGCCAGATGCCTAACCTGGCTTGGCGTGCCTGGTTTTCAAGTTGACGAAAGCAGTTGATTTGTTGATCATTTGGTGGCACAACAATGCTCTGAGCCAGTCCTTTTTTTAATAAAACTTCAGCAACATTTTGACCATTTCTTAAAATCACATAGGCTAAAGTACGTTTATACTTGTCCTTACGCTCTTTATCATAATACAGTCCCACATTTTGATTTTGTTGTAAGAGACTTTGCAAAACCTTTTTTGCATGCTGAGAAAATGGCTGTGATGGCTTACCCTTGTAGCCAATCTCAGGGGTGTCAATCTTATATTAACTTTTTAATCCCAATAAAGCGTATTTTTCTTCCATCATCTAAATGAATGGTATCACCATCGACAATTCTGAATACTTTATTTCAGTCTTTGACAGTGTTTAATTGTTGTTCTTTGCTAAGGCAATGAGAAACAGAGTTTGCTGAGCTGGAATAGATTAAAGTGAGAGCAAAAAAAAAGCACTTTAGAAAACTAAAGTGCTTTTTTAAAATCTTAAACATTTCTCTTGAATAACAAAAAATTATCATAAATGATTTTAAGTGATTTTAAGTGATTTTTTATGTTACTTAAATCATTCGTGCCAATTTTTTTGGCTGTGGGCACTACTAAGTAACTTACTTCATGCCATACTTCTGACGGAACTTATCAACACGTCCGGCTGTATCAACCAGTTTCTGTTTTCCGGTATAAAACGGATGACACTTTGAGCAAACCTCAATGGACAACTCATCATTACCAATGGTAGAACGTGTTTCAAACTTGTTTCCGCAACTACAAGTAACGTTTACTGCTTTATATTCTGGGTGGATATCTGCTTGCATAATATTAACCTTAATGAGTTCATTGAAAGCCGCCACTTATAACTATCAACTTATTATTAAGGATAGAAATAGCACCGCAATCTTTTTGGAGGATGAATTCTACTCGTAATTGATAGCTTTTACAAGTTATTTCACTTATCGATTCATAGAATTAAAGAATTGAATATTTGTTTGTGTATCTTTCATTTTGTCCTGCATAAATTCCATGGCACTGATTTCATCCATAGGATGAAGGATTTTGCGTAAGATCCAAACTTTTTGTAAGTCTTCAGGCGACATCAGTAGATCTTCTTTACGTGTGCCTGAGCGATTAATATTAATGGCAGGATATATACGTTTTTCAGCTAATTTACGGTTCAGGTGTAACTCCATATTACCTGTGCCTTTAAACTCTTCAAAAATAACCTCATCCATTTTTGAGCCAGTATCAATCAAAGCAGTGGCTAAAATTGTTAATGAACCACCTTCTTCTATATTACGTGCAGCACCAAAGAAACGCTTAGGGCGTTGCAGAGCATTGGCATCTACACCACCAGTTAAAACCTTGCCGGAAGAAGGAATAACGGTATTATATGCACGTGCCAGACGGGTAATAGAATCTAATAAAATCACTACATCATGCTTATGTTCTACTAAACGCTTGGCTTTTTCAATCACCATTTCAGCCACTTGAACATGGCGACTGGCGGGTTCATCAAAGGTAGATGAAATCACTTCACCCTTAACCGAGCGCTCCATTTCTGTTACTTCTTCAGGACGCTCATCAATTAACAAAACAATAAGAAAACAATCAGGATGGTTGGCCGCAATAGACTGTGCAATGTTTTGCATCATCATTGTTTTACCAGTTTTAGGCGGTGCCACAATAAGACCACGTTGACCCTTACCGGTAGGAGCCATAAGATCAATCACACGGGCTGTAAAGTCTTCTGTACTGCCATTACCCTGTTCCATGGTGAAGCGATCATTAGGAAATAGTGGGGTTAAATTCTCAAATAAAACCTTATGACGTGAGTTTTCAGGCTCATCATAATTAATTTGTTTAACTTTTAGTAAAGCAAAATAACGCTCACCATCTTTAGGAGGGCGAATCTTGCCCGCAACTGTATCTCCGGTTCGTAAACTAAATCGTCTGATTTGACTAGGGGAGACATAAATATCATCAGGACCTGCAAGGTAAGAGCTATCTGCTGAACGTAAGAAGCCAAAACCATCCTGAAGAATCTCTAAAACACCATCACCATAAATATCTTCACCACTTTTAGCCTGAGATTTCAGGATAGAGAAAATAACATCTTGTTTTCTCGCGCGGGAGATATTTTCAATGCCTAAGTCTTTGGCAATATCGAGTAGATCGGAGGCAGTTTTTTGCTTGAGTTCGGTAAGATTCATTTTAACCTTTGTTTAATTTCTGAATGTTGGATTTGTCAGTTGATGATTCACAGGTGTAATTTATTTGATTTGTGCTTTTTAATTTTTATACTATATAGATAATGCTTTGAATGACCGGCATTGGGTGAGTATTTGTGAATGGCTCGCTACGAATGGATTTATTTTACGGATCATAACTTGACAGATTGAATCTGTCAAGAAGTAGCATTGTCCAATGTGAAATGAGTCTTAACAAAAGGTTTCATTCCAACGTAAAATGAGTCTGAAGTAGCGTAATTTATTTAAAAATCGTTCATGATCAATCAATGAAAACGATCATGAAATTAGAAGAATTAGAAAAAATTGATCATTTGGACCAATTTCTCAATGGAACTCAAGCGGTAATATTTGAGACTGTTGCTGTTAAAAAAAGAACGATACGGGTGGATACAACATGAGTTGGTTCGCTTTGATTATCTAAGCCTGAGCAGGGCCATTAAATGGGTTATTGTTTGTTATCTAGTTAAAGTTTCTAGCTATTCCAGGCAGCAGATAACACGCTTGATTGGACAATATCGTGACACTGGATATATAAAACATCGCCATGTCTGTGTCGAAAAGTTCCAAACAAAATATACCCGTGATGATATCGGCCTGATGGCTAAAATGGAT
>JAUJGA010000261.1:0-8616 GCA_042095675.1 Gammaproteobacteria bacterium | reverse complement strand
GTATTAACACTTCGTTCTTTAAAATCCAGTGGTGACTTTGAAGAATATTGGATGTTTCATAAGCAGCAATCAAAGAAAAGGCATTATGGGTTTTTACAAAATAATGGATGAAATTGCTTATGCAATGACAGATAATCAATCGGCTCAACGGCTGCAAAAAGCCCGAAGGTTACTATTTCAATCAATTGATGAACGAGAATTAAAGATAAGTTAAGTGGAACTACAGAGGAAATTAGCCTCTAAGTCCGCCTTATCCACATACCCACAACCCAAGAAATAGACCTTGAGATATATCGCAAGTGTCTCCGGTCAATTTCAGGGATGTGGATATGTGGATAAGACTACTACTGATATTTGGATTGAGAAAAATCCACTTTGTTCAGACTCATTCCACTATTGGAAAATACTCTAACCATGCATCTAAAGTTTTTTGCTCCAAGCCTTCTTTTTTAAAATTATGAAAATGGTACTCAATATTGTTTTCAGTCAGCCACTTTCGTGCCTTACTGACTGTATTACAATTAGGGATACCCGTATAAATTGATCATTTATTACTTCCTAAACTTTTATATCTTTAGTTTCTTCATACGTTGAATCGCTTCTAATATATTAGCTCTATGACCAAAAGCACTGAAACGCACATAACCTTCACCGGCAGGGCCGAAACCAGCACCTGGAGTGGTGACAATATGAGCATTTTCAAGAATAAAGCTAAAGGCCTGCCATGAATCCATAGATTCAATTTTGACCCAGATATAAGGTGCATTTTGACCTCCATAGGTGGTAAACCCATACTCATCTAATGCCGCCTTAACAATACGTGCATTTTCCATATAATAATCAACCAGTTCACGCATCTCAGCCATACCCTGAACGTTCAATATATTGATGGTAGCCGTTTGAATAATATTTGATGCACCATTAAATAGAGTGGTCATTATACGATTCCAGTCACTATGAACAGATGTCCCATCGTTAAATTTCAATGCTTTAGGCACCACCGTCCAGCCCAGACGTACTCCGGTATAACCAAAGGGTTTGGAAAATGAACAGACTTCAATAGCAACTTCTTTAGCACCTTCTATTTCATAAATAGATTTAGGCAATTCAGGATCAGTAATAAATTCTGCATAAGCGGCATCAAAAATAATGATAGAGCCATTTTCTTTAGCAAAATTAACTAATTCAGTGAGTTGCTCTTTAGTCGCAACAGCACCAGTTGGGTTATTGGGTGAACAAAAATAAATTAGATCAGCTTTTTCAAAAGTTGGGAAAAAGTTGTTTTCAGCAGTACATTTCATATAAACAATATTATTAAACTGATCATTTTCTTTATTATATTCACCAGTTTGTCCCATAATTACTGCACTATCTACATAAACCGGATATGAGGGATCCTGGACAGCAATTGTTGTATTTTCACCAAATAACATTTGTAATCGACCAGTGTCACACTTGGCACCATCAGAAACAAAGACATCATCGACATCCACTAAGCCATTGCTATACATTTTTTCAGCAATTTTTTCTCTTAGTGCCGTCATTCCCTGCTCATCGCCATAGCCAGAATAACCTTCAGGTGTTGCCATACTATCCGCAGCATCTTTCAAAGCTTTAACAACACTGGGTTGTAATGGTTCAGTGGTATTTCCAATGCCCAGACTGATAATATCTGCCTCTGGATTATTGGCAATAAATTCATTTTTTCTACGGTTAATTTCAGGAAAAAGATAACCCGCTTGTAATTTTATAAAATTTTTATTTCTTTGTACCATTGTCTTTCCTAAAGTAAGTTTCTTGATGTATGTATTATGGAGTGTAAAATCAACAGTTATTTAAAAGTCTGTAATTGTTCAAAATCTAAAGTAACAAAATAATCCTCTAAAGTTTCAGCCCGTCTAATTTCCAATATGCTATTATCTTCACGAAGTAAGATCTCAGCTGAGCGTAATTTACCATTATAATTAAAGCCCATTGAGTGGCCATGAGCACCGGCATCATGAATCGCTAATGTGTCACCTGCAGAAATTTCAGGTAAGAGTCTGTCAATGGCAAATTTATCATTATTTTCACATAATGAACCAGTGACATCATAACAATGATCTTCAGCCTGGTCTTCTTTATCCATGACACTGATATGATGGTAGGCACCGTATAATGCAGGGCGCATTAAATTGGCCATGGTTGCATTGGTACCAACATAATCCTTATAGGTGTGTTTCATATGGATGACATCTGTGATCAGATAGCCATAAGGCCCTGCGATAACTCTGCCGCATTCCATATAAATTTTCAACGGGTCAAGATCATTGGCCACAATTAATCTTTGATATTGCAGCATGACATGTTGAGCAACATAGTTATAATCAACAGGGTTTTGATCAGGTAAGTAAGGTACACCGATACCACCGCCTAAGTTAACAAATTCCAGTTTAATACCCAGCTCTTCTTTAAGCTCAACAGCCAGTTCAAACAACATAGTAGCTGTTTCAACAAAGAAATTCGGGTTTAATTCATTGGATATAATCATGGTGTGTAAACCGAAACGCTTTACACCTTTTTTATGACAGGTTTTATAACCTTCAAATAATTGCTCACGAGTAAAACCATATTTAGCTTCCTTAGGATTGCCAATAATCGTATTGCCTTCTCTTAATGGTCCGGGATTATAGCGAAAACATAAGAGTTCAGGTAAGCCACCCTGTGTTTTTAGCGTTTGTTCTAGATAATCTATATGAGCAATATCATCTAAATTAATAATTGCACCTAATTCATTGGCCTTAATATATTCCTTTTGCTCTGTATCATTGGAGGTGAACATGATGTCATCACCGGTGACACCAATTTTTTCAGACAATAATAATTCTGCAAGTGAGGAACAGTCAGCCCCAAAGCCTTCTTCATCTAATATTTTCATGATAAAGGGGTTTGGTGTGGCCTTCACGGCAAAATATTCTTTAAAGCCAGGGAAAATACTAAATGCCTGTTTAAATTTTCGAGCATGTTTCCGTAAGCCTTTTTCATCATAAATGTGAAAAGGTGTCGGGTGCTGTGCTTTAATTTCAGTGATTTGTTGTGCTGTAAAAGGTAAGGTTTTTTTCATTATTATTCTTTATAATGTTTTAAAAAAGTACGAATCCGCTGGGCGGCTTCAATACAGTCTTCTAGGGGAGCAACCAGAGCAATTCTCACATAGCCTAAGCCTGGATTAGCATTGCCAGTGGTTCGAGATAAATAACTGCCGGGTAGTACGCTAATATTTTGTGCCTGATAAAGATCGGCTGTAAATTTTTCATCATCACCATGGGGAATATTCAGCCAGATATAGAATGAGGCCGGAGGTGCCTTTATTTCAAGTACCGGATTTAAAATTTCAACAAAAGCTTTAAATTTTTCACGATATGAGTCACGATTATCTTTCACGTGTTGCTCATCTCTCCAGCATGCAATACTGGCATGCTGTGTGGGTATTGGCATGGCTGAACCATGATAAGTGCGGTATAAAAAGAATTTTTCAATCAGCTTGGCATCACCAGCCACAAACCCAGAACGTAAGCCCGGGACATTGGAACGTTTAGAAAGGCTATTAAATACAATGAGTTTTTCAAAACTGCTATGACCCATGTCATTGGCCGCCTCAAGTAAACCAGGGGGACGACGCTCTTCATCCTGATAGATTTCTGAATAGCATTCATCAGAAGCCAGAATAAAATTATGTTCATAGGAAAGCTTAATCAGATGCTGCATTAATTGTTTATCAATTATTTCACCTGATGGATTTCCTGGAGAGCAAATATAAAGTAATTGACAGCGCTTCCAGATACTATTTGGAATATTATTAAATTCTGGAACATAGTAAGTTCTTTCACAGGCATTTACAAAATAGGGTGTTGCTCCAGCTAAAATAGCAGCACCTTCATAAATTTGATAGAAAGGATTAGGCATGATCACCAGAGGATCTTTTTCATTGTTACTAATGGCAGCCTGAGCAAAGGAAAATAAGGCTTCACGAGTACCATTGACTGGTAATATCTGGGTCTCTTGATCAATTTGACCATCATTGAGCTTATAACGCTTTTCAATCCAGTTAGAGAGAGTCTGACGCAATTTCGGCAGACCTCGGAAATTAGGATATTGTGCGATACCAGCAGCATGTTTTTGCAGAGCTTCAAATACAAAATCAGCCGGTTTATTTTTTGGTTCACCAATGGATAAAGGAATATGCTTTAGCTGGACATTGGGGTGAACTGATTTTTTTAATTCAGCCAGTCGTTCAAATGGATAGGGCTTTAAAAAGTCTAATAATGGATTCATTCTTATCTTCTAAATTTAACTCATAGAATATGGGAACTGGGTATTATATAGGAAACTTTGTTCATGCATCAAATGATCTTTACTATTTTTAATAGTGTGAATACAATACTAGGATGGAAAATAAATCACTGTTTTCTGGAATTCATCATAGTAGTTTGATTGTTGAGGATTTGGATAATGCTCTGCAATTTTATTGTGATATCCTCGGTTTACAAAAAAATCCGTATCGTCCTGAGATGGCTTATAATGGAGCTTGGCTAAATGTGGGATCACAACAGATTCATTTGTTAAACCTGAATAAAACAGAACAATGTGTACATCAACCGGAACATGTGGGTCGTGATAGACATACCGCTCTACATATTAGTGACATTAAGTGGCTTAAAAATACTTTAAAAGTACATCAAATTCCATTTACAATGAGCTCTTTCGGACGTCAGGCATTATTTTGCCGTGATCCTGATGGAAATGGTCTGGAATTTATTCAGGTTTAATCTATGCTATCGACCAATTGAATAATGGTTCTGCGAATTTCTTCCTGTTTTTTAATATCGGTAATAATCTGATGATGCTCATCTCTTATAATAAATACATCTTCGACTTTTTCCCCAAAGGTTGAAATTTTAGCAGATTCAAGTAATACACTGCATTCAATTAATGCCTGTCCAATATGAGATAACATGGCTGGACGGTTGGCGGCCTCTATGGTCATAATGGTTTGATTATTAGCTAACTCCTCATCAAACTGAACATTGGTTTGCAATGAAAATTGCTTTTGAGTACGGCTTAAACGTTGTGATCCAGTAGGCAGAGAAAAACTCTCAGAAGATAGTTTTTCTTCCAAAGCAAGCTGGATACTATGAATGCGATCGGCATCACTGACAATACTGCCATCTTCTTCAAGAATAAAATAAGTATGAAAGGCATAACCCTTATCGGAGGTAATCGTTTGTGCTTCGATGACATCAAGTACTAGCTGCGATAAGGTCGAAGTGACTATGGCAAAAACGCAATTTTTGGGCATGGTATGAATGAAAATTTCCGTTGCACCACGCTGTTCATCAATTTTAATTTTGACTATGGGCTTATTCTTATCATTAATATCAGTTTCCAAAATAGCCTGTGTTTGCCAGGTAATTTCTTCTGCCTGAAGTTTAATAAAATATTCATCAGGCAAGGTCTTCCAAAGCGCCAGAACATTTTTCTCTGAACAATGATGATTAGCTAAATCCTTCAATGCGATTTGTTTATTATGATTGATCAATTCTTCTTGCTGTTGCGGACTTTCCAATCCTTGGTGCAGGGCATGTTTGGTATAATCATAGAGTTGGCTTAGTAAAGATGCTTTCCAGCTATTCCAGACTTTTGGACTTGTGGCTCTGATATCAGAAGTGGTTAATAAATATAGATAATCAAGATGATCGATATCACCAACTAATAGGGCAAATTCATGGATGATAGCAGGATCATTAATATCCTTACGTTGAGCGGTCATCGACATAATCAAATGGTTTCTCACCAGCCAGGTCACCAATCGTGTATCATTATGGCTTAAGTTATGTAATAGACAAAACTGTTCAGCATCTATGGCACCAAAGACTTCATGCTGTCCACCTCGCCCCTTGGCGATATCATGGAAAAGTACAGCAAGATATAGTAGCTCAGGCTTGGCTAAGGTTTTGGCAATATGACTGGCTAGGGGTAGTTCATCTTTATGTTTATCGATAAACAAACGACGGCTATTACGTAAAACTTTCAGTGTGTGTTCATCAACGGTATAGGCATGATAAAGGTCATGCTGCATTTGTCCAACCACTTGTTTAAAGGCTGGAATATAGGCTGCCAAAATACCATAACGGTTCATGCGGCGCATTTCATGGGTAATGCCAAAGGGCTGACGCATAATTTCCATGAACAGAGCACGGCAACGAAAATCTTCGCGGAAACTCATATCAATTAAATAACTATGTGCTCGAATAAGGCGGATAGTACTGGCTCGAACGCCCTTAAGTTGTGGGTTTTGACAAAGTAATAGGAAAATTTCTAATAAGGCAAAGGGATAATGTTTGAAGATATTATTGTTGGCTGCAGCGATATAACCTTTATAACTGATAAAGCGGCGATTAATTTTTTCTGGTCTAGAAGCGGTGTCATCGTAGATTAATACTTCCTGAAAATATTGCAGCAGCATTTCATTGAGGCGTTCCAGTTCCATGACTGTCTGATAATACTCCCCCATAAACTGTTCAACAGCCAATTGACCTTCAGCATCGCTATAGCCAAATTGTTCAGCTAATTCTCTTTGATAATCAAACAGCAGACGTTCTTCATGACGCTTACATAAAATATGTAGGGCAAAACGTATTTTCCAGAGAAAATTCTGTCCATGCTCTAATTGTTCATACTCTTGATGGGTCAGAAAATTATGTCCCAACAGTTCTTTCAGGCTGTCTACATTAAAATGCCGCTTGGCTACCCAGCCAATAATTTGTATATCCCGCAGCCCACCGGGTCCTTCTTTAATATTAGGTTCCAGGTTATAGGCAGTTTCATTAAATTTGAGGTAGCGTTTGTTTTTTTCCTCAATTTTAGCTTCAGTAAAATCTTTGGTTGGCCAGAGGTGCTCAGGGCTAAGTTGGCAGGAGAGTGTTTCATAAAGTGATTGATCACCAGTAATTAAACGGGATTCCATTAAATTACTAATAATAGTAATGTCATTTTCAGCTTCTTTAATGCATTCATCTATGGTTCTGACACTATGACTGACTTCCAGACCAATATCCCATAGTAGAGCAATGAAAAAATGTAAGCCATCGGTAAAAGCAGATTCTTGTTCTAAATCCTCTGCATTACGGATAAGTAAGAGTAAGTCTATATCACTATAAGGATGTAATTCTCCCCGCCCATAGCCGCCTACAGCAAGTAAGGCTGCTTGCTGATCGAGTTCATAAAAAGACCAGGCCATGCTTAAGATTAAGTCAATAGCCTGGGAGCGTTCATGAATGAGATGGACAACATTGTGCTGTGCCTGAAATTGTGTAATCTGTATCTCGAAAATTGATTTAATGGCTTTTTTAAGGGGAACTAAGGGAGATTGTTTTTTGTCTGAACATTGTTGTAACGCTGATTCTAAAGCCCTTATATCAAATAGTTTGTCAATAGATGAATTGATTGCAGGAGTATTGTTTAAGGATTGACCAATATTCATTTAAATTTTTTCCTCTTCCCTTAAAGTCAGAATTTCATGACCATCAGCAGTGACTAAGATAGTATGTTCCCATTGTGCAGATAAACTGCGATCCTTGGTCACCACTGTCCACTTATCAGGTAGCACTTTAATATGACGTTTACCGGAATTAATCATTGGTTCAATGGTAAATGTCATACCTTCCTGTAGTATTTCTTTGGTACCTGCATTGCCATAATGCAGCACCTGAGGATCCTCATGAAAATTAACTCCGATGCCATGACCACAATATTCTCTTACTACTGAAAGGTTCTGTTTTTTTGCATGCTGAGCAATGGCATGGCCTATATCACCCAGATGAATGCCGGGTTTCACTAATTCAATGCCGGTAAATAAACATTCTCTACTGGTGTCACATAAGCGTTTTGCTAAAACAGAGGGCTTGCCTATTAGAAACATTTTACTGGTATCACCATGATAACCGTCTTTTATAACTGTGATATCTATATTAATGATGTCACCACTTTTGAGTTTTTTTATTCCCGGAATGCCATGACAAATTTGGTTATTAACAGATGTGCAGATAGATTTAGGAAAACCATGATAATTTAGTGGTGCAGGAATAGAATTTTGTTCATTAATAATAAAGTCATGACATATTTTATCCAGTTCATCCGTTGTTACCCCAGCTTTAACAAAAGGCTCTATCATTTCCAGAACTTGAGCTGCCAGTTTACCGGCAATACGCATTTTTTGGATTTCTTCAGTGGTCTTTATACTAATACTCATAGTCGATCAAATAGCCTTGTGGGTGAAAATAAACAAATGTTATAGACTTTAAACTGTAATGTATAGATGGTCAATTGAAACCTGAGTTTTAAAGTATTATATAGATACACCAATCAGCAATTCTCGCTAAGACGAACAATTGAGCGGTAGAGTTGTTTAACAAGCAACCGATAAAAAAACTTTTTGCAGTAATTTTAAAAAAGATTAAAAATATCGAATAAAAAACTTGCCTTTTATGAAACAAGAGATAAACGTCTTGTTTTTCAATCAGTTAAATTGTTTTAAGTTTAATGAATATTCAGGTTTTATTTTTTAGGTGCTATTAA
>JAUJGA010000260.1:0-26055 GCA_042095675.1 Gammaproteobacteria bacterium | reverse complement strand
TTGAATTTTGAATTAAAATATAAAAGTAGTAGTAATGTTGGGGTGGATTGAATTTTGAATAAAGAAAGTAAAATTTATATTGCAGGTCATCGAGGCTTAGTGGGCTCAGCTATTGTGCGTCAATTAAAAATTAAGGGATATTCTAATTTTGTATTTCGTACACATAAGGAACTTGATCTGTCTAATCAGCTTCAGGTTCAGGAGTTTTTTGCACAGAAAAAACCGGAATATGTTTTTTTAGCAGCAGCTAAAGTGGGAGGAATTCATGCCAATAATACCTATCCTGCAGAGTTTATCTATGACAATCTAATGGTTGAAGCCAATATGATAGATGCCTCTTATCGTAATGATGTTAAACGAGTCATGTTTTTAGGCAGCTCCTGTATTTATCCACGGGCAGTCAAACAACCGATGCCTGAAGATGCCCTGCTGACCGATCTTCTTGAGCCTACTAATGAACCTTATGCTGTTGCTAAAATTGCCGGGATAAAAATTTGTGAATCCTATAACCGACAATACGGCACAGATTATCGTTCAGTCATGCCTACCAACTTGTATGGTATTGGAGATAACTTTCACCCTGAAAATTCACATGTTATACCTGCACTAATGCGACGCTTCCATGAAGCTAAAATGAACAATGATAACAAAGTAGTGGTCTGGGGCAGTGGTAAGCCAATGCGTGAATTCATGCATGTTGATGATATGGCCTCAGCCTGTGTTTATATTATGATGTTAGATAAAGCCACCTATGATGAAAATACTCAACCTATGCTATCACATATCAATGTCGGCATTGGGGAAGACTGTACCATCAAAGAAATGGCAGAAATCATGAAAAAAGTTGTTGGCTTTAAAGGTGAACTTAAATTTGATACAACAAAACCTGATGGAAGCCCAAAAAAATTAATGGATGTTTCAAAAATAAATTCCATGGGTTGGAAAGCAACTATCTCTCTGGAAGATGGATTATCAAGCACTTATCAATGGTATAAAGAAAATTACTCTTAACCTCCCCCCTTCTTCGCCTAAGAGCGCCTACTTTTGGTAGAAGGGGGATTGAGGAGGTTGGCTTTAAAATATTGATCTTATTAATTGAATTCATTACTATACAGCTTACTATAATAGCCTTTCTTGGCTAATAACTCTTCATGACTGCCCTGCTCAACAATTTCACCATGATACATCACCACAATTAAGTCGGCATGTTCAATAGTTGAAAGACGATGTGCAATAATGAGTGTGGTTCGACCTTGTATAACATTATCTAAAGCTGCCTGTATTTTCATCTCAGACTCGGTGTCCAGTGCAGAAGTGGCTTCATCCAGAATTAAGATAGGGGCATTTTTTAATAAGGCTCTTGCAATAGCTAAGCGTTGTCTTTGCCCCCCAGATAAAAGAACGCCATCTTCTCCAATAATAGTGTCAAGTTGATCATCCTGTTCTGCAATGAATTCCATGGCATAAGCGAGTTCAGCAGCTTTAATGACCTCATCTCGTGAGTGATGACTAAGAGATCCATAAGCGATATTCTTTTCAATACTATCGTTAAACAATATCACCTGTTGTGTAACCAGTGAAATTTGATCACGTAAACTTTTAAGAGAGTAATCACTTAAAGATTGACCGTCTAGAAGAATTTCTCCTTGCAGCACATCGTAAAAACGTGGAATTAAATTGGCTAATGTGGATTTTCCACTACCTGAATGTCCCACTAATGCCACGCTTTGACCTGGTTTTATGGTTAAATTAAAATTCTTGATCACTTCTTTATCAAAGCCAGGATATTTAAAGCTTAAATTCTTAAATTCTAATTTCCCTTTAGCCTGTTCAATGGTTTTTAATCCGGAGTCTTGCTCCTGAGTGGTTTCTAATAAATTAAAAATACTTTCAGCAGCAGCAATACCTTTTTGAATAGTGGAATTGACTTCACTTAATTGGCGAATGGGCTTGGGTAATAAGCTAGATGCCGTAATATAAGTAATAAAAGCAGCAGGTTCCATTTCACCCATTAAAGATAGGGCAACAAAAACCAATGAAGCGAGTGCTAAGGCAACAATCATTTGTAGTACAGGGGTATTAATAGAAGAAGTCATCACCATTTTCATATTTTGTGAATAGTTATTTTTACTGGCTTTATGAAAACGCTGCTGTTCATAGTCCTGGCCGGAAAAACTTTTGACTTCTTTATAACCATTGATGGCTTCAGAGGAAACATGAGTTAAATCTCCCATAGTAACCTGAATTTTTTTACTCAGTTTTTTGAATCGCTTGCTTGCATAGGCAACAACAAAGGCAATTAACGGGGCCACGGCTAAAAAAGCAATAGACAATTGCCAATTGAGATAAATTAAATATCCTAGTAAGGCAGTAACAGCAATACATTCACGAATAATAACTTTTATAGCATCTGTTGCAGCGCCTGTTACCTGGCCGACATTATAAGTAATGAGAGAAATTAAATGCCCGGATTTATTTTGTTCATAGAAGCTATTGGGTAATAAGATCAGCTTATCAAACACATCATTTCTAATTGTACGGACAATGGATAAGGAAACTTTGGCGAGAAAATAATTTCCTATAAAACTACCAAAACCACGTAGAAAATAAATACCCAGTAATGAGAGAGGAATTAGATAAACAGAATCACTTTCACGAGTATAAACGGCATCCGCTAACCAGCCTGCCATTGTGGCCAGTAGCGGCTGTGAACTGGAGTACATCAAATAGCCAATCACACTTAATACAAATATTTTCCAGTGTGGCTTTACATATTGTAATAAGCGCAGGTAAACTTGTAGGCTGGATTGCTTGTTTTTATCGTTCACAAATATCTCATTGGATTTCCAAAAACTGAATCATAGCATATTCCATCTAAATTCAGCAGTGAGTAATATTTTTTATGTGATTTATGAGCTAATCCGTGTGAATCTATCTAATTAACCTGAATACTGGATAAGAAAACAAAAAATAATTGAAAAAAGAGTCAGTACATGATCAAATAGTTTAAATACTAATCCAAAAGATCAAACTAGAGACTGACAATGGAAACTATAGATGCTTTGTACTGTGATGTCGATGATTTAAAGCAACAATTTTATCCTGAAGGGGAAAGACAACAGTTAGAGTCTGGAAAAAAGAGGCGTAGAAAAAAAGGTGTTATGACACCCAGTGAAATAATGACAATTGTTATTCATTTTCACCAATCAAATTACAAAGATTTTAAAAATTATTATTTGCGACATGTACATCAATATCTACGCAAAGAATTCCCAAGATTACTCAGCTATACACGTTTTCTTGAAGTGATGCCAAGAGTATTAATTCCACTATGTGCATATTTCGGTACATGCAAAGGAAAGACTACTGGTATTGCGTTTGTGGATGCGACTAAGATAAAAGTTTGCCATAATATACGTATTCCCAAACATAAAGTTTTCGAAGGAATTGCAGCTAGGGGCAAGTTATCAATGGGTTTGTTTTATGGATTTAATGGATTCACTGATTGTTTATTGTCATAAAGAGGCTAAGCCTACAATAACTGTTAGCGTTAATGATATGAAAATATTGACTATTTGATTGTACATTAGTATTTTCTTATCCAGATCTGGGGTTATTATAGAAACTTTTAAATATTATGGCTGATTTTAAAACTCATTTAACTGGCGGCATTGTTGTTGGAGCAACATTTTCAGCAATCAGCTTTGTCTCGTTTGAGATGAATATTATCCAGTCATTTGCCGTTTTTACCATGGGCTTATTGGGTGGTATTTTGCCAGACCTAGATAGTGATTCAGGCAAACCTCTTGCGCTGATTTCAGGCATGTTATCGGTGCTTTTCCCAGCCTTATTATTGAGTCAGATTTCCTCTGAAACTTCTTTTACACCTGAACTTTTAATCAGCTATTTTGCATTCTGCTACTTTGTCATTAATTATATTTTTTGTGAACTTATTAAGAAAATGACAAAACACAGAGGGATAATGCATAGTATTCCATTTGCTTTTTTATGTGCTGAAATAGCTTATCTCCTGTTTTATCCATCAGGTCAGAATATGACCACTATGGCTGCTTTATCAGTTTTTTTCGGTTGTATTATCCATTTGATTTTAGATGAACTAAATGCCTTTTATTTTAAGTTTGGTTTTATTCCCATGCTCAATAAATCATCAGGTACAGCACTTAAGCTATACTCTAAAGACATTTTTTCAAATGTAATAATTTTAACTTCACTTACCGCAGTGACAGCAATGATTGTATTTATGCAAAATTATTGAATGGTCGTTAAGCCAGCTAACGATTCTGGAAATATGACGGTAAGAGCTATAAATATGGGCAGTAGGATAAAATAGGAGTGAATGGTATAGCGAATAAGTGGTAAGGCTTCACGTAGTCCCATAAATTCATCAATAACAAAGCGTCCTTTGATGGAAATGGTCAGGAAAATTACTATAACAATAAAGTTACTTGGGGTTGCCTCTTCTGCAATAAAGGCGGTAAAAAGTGTTAGTGCAATTAATATTCCCCAAAAAATATTAATACGTCGTTCATCGAAAATTTTGTTTTTATTCATTTTCAATTACCTAAGTACGTATAATAGAGGGAAAATAACAATCCAGACCATATCAATCATATGCCAATATAAGCCGCCACTTTCTAAAGTGGAGTGGTGCTTTGAATCATAATGCCCCATATAGGTTCCGATAATTATCCACAAGATGACGGTCATACCCATTAAAACATGGACAAAGTGATTAAAGGTCAGATAGTAGTAAACACCAAAAAAATAATTGCTGGATGAATCAAATCCTGAGGCAATATTCCACTGGTACTCCCAGATTTTAATTACACAATAAGCTGCCCCCATAAAAAATGTTAGCCATAGAAAGGTGAGTGTTTTCTTTATTTCATCTTTTTTAATGGCAGCAACGGCACGGGCGACAAAAAAACTACCTGTTATTAAGATCAAAGTATTGACCATACCTGCCATAGTATTAATGCGTGTAGGACCTTCATAGAAAATTTCAGGATAGTGCGACTTGCCAATTAGAAATACAATGAAAAAGAAGGCAAATTCTGTCAGTTCAAGATAAATAAGCAACCAGATAGCAAAGTTGCCGACACCATATTTTTTCTTATGTAATTCTGCGCCATTGAGCGGATCACTATTTAAAGTGCTATCATTTAAACCCATATTGTTTATAGCAATACTATTCATATTCTTTTAATCGAGACATAATCATAAAATTAAGCATACTCTAAATATTATAATGAGTAATTGATATATGATAAGTCCGACTTCTGGTACAATTAGTTTTTTTATAAGGCGGTAAAAGGGCGTATAATATGAAGAAGGGCAAAACAGGATTGGCAAGAATAATTGATGCTACGGGATATTTATGGCTGTGATTGAAAGCGGCTTATCAACATGAAGCAGCTTTTAAGCAGGAACTTCTTTTAGCAATTTTACTGATACCTTGGGCATTTTTTGTGGGTGAAAATGGTGTTGAAATTGCCGTTTTAATTGCCAGTCTTTTTATTGTGCTGATTGCTGAAATTGTGAATTCTGCTATTGAGGCTGTTGTTGACCGATTTGGCAGTGAGATGTATGAATTATCCGGACGTGCAAAAGATATGGGCTCTGAGGCTATTTTTTTAGCACTCTGTAATGTTACTATTTGTTGGATTCTAATTTTTTTCAACTAAATTAATTTTACATTTTTAAATATTAAGGACTTTTATGACAGCTCTTATTTGCGGTTCATACGCTTTTGATAATATTATGGTTTTTCATGATCAGTTTAAAAATCATATTTTACCTGACAAGATTCATATTCTGAATGTGTCATTTTTAGTACCTGATATGCGTCGTGAGTTTGGTGGTTGTGCAGGTAATATTGCCTATACTTTGAGTTTGTTGGAAAGTGATGTGATGCCAATGGCAACTATTGGTAGTGATTTTGCTCCTTATGCACAATGGATGGAAAAATGTGGTATTTCTCAACAGCATATTAAAGTTATTGATAGCAGTTATACCGGGCAGGCTTTTATCACTACCGATCAGGATGATAATCAAATTACTGCATTTCATCCGGGTGCCATGAGTGATTCGCACTTAAATAAGGTGGCGGATGCAGAGGGTGTGACCATTGGTATTGTTTCTCCTGATGGACGCGATGGTATGATTGAACATGCACGTCAATTTGAGCAGGCTGGAATCCCCTTTATTTTTGATCCTGGCCAGGGAATGCCCATGTTTGGTGCAGAAGAATTAAAAACATTTATACAACAGGCAACCTGGTTGACAGTAAATGATTATGAAATGCAGATGTTACTGGATAAAACAGAAATGACGCCTGCAGAAATTTCTGATCAGGTAGAGGCTTTAATTATTACCCGTGGTGGTGATGGGGCTGAGATCATTACTGATGATGGCAGTATTATGATACCCGTTGTTGCTGCAGAAAAGCTGGAAGATCCAACGGGCTGTGGTGATGCATTTCGCAGTGGCTTACTTTATGGCTTGATGAATGAACTGGATTGGGAAGTAACAGGACGTATTGCCAGTCTTTTAGGCTCTATAAAAATTGCACACCATGGAACACAAAATCATTCTTTTACTTTAGATGAATTTAAAGCCCGTTTTAAAACTGAATTTGGACTGACTTTTTAATATTTTTCAAGTTAAATAGTAATTATTCTGAGTAATCGTTAGTAATAACCTTTGTAGGTCTATGGTTCACAGTTAGTAGTTACCTTAAATAGTAACTAGAGTATTTTTAATAATAATAGGATTAGTACACAACATGACTAGTGATTTATGCCTGGTTTATTTAAAAAAGGGAGAGGAACGACGTCTGAATCAGGGGCATCTGTGGATATATAGTAATGAAATTGATACACAGAAAAGCCCTATAAAAGATTTTCAGGCTGGTGAACAGGTTATTGTTACTTCATCGCAGGGTAAGCACCTTGGACTGGCTTATATTAACCCTCACTCACTTATTGCCGCACGAATTTTTAGCCGTAATACATCTGTATTATTAGATAAATCTCTATTTGTGCATCGCATAAAAATTGCATTATCATTGCGTGAAAGGGTGTTTGATAAGCATTATTATCGTTTAATATTTGGTGAGAGTGATTTATTGCCTGGTGTGGTTGTGGATCGTTTTAATGATATTTTAGTGGTTCAAATTACTACAGCGGGTGTAGAAAAACAGCGTGAAGCTTTAATTGAGGCTTTGGATAAAGTTCTGAAACCCTCAGTTATTGTATTGCGTAATGACGTAAAAATGCGCGAAATGGAAGAATTAGAGCTTTATAGCGAAGTTGTGAAAGGCTCTTTATCTGACTTGGTGACTATAGAAGAAAACCAGACACAATTTCAAGTTGATGTGCTTAAAGGACAAAAAACTGGCTGGTTTTATGATCATCGTATGAATCGGGCTCGAGTTCAGCAATATTCTAAGGGTATGCGTGTTTTAGATTTATTTTCCTATGTTGGTGCCTGGGGACTAGAGGCAGCAACAGCTGGTGCATCGGAAGTTTATTGTGTAGATGCTTCTGAACAGGCACTGGACTGGTTGGATAAGAGTGCTGAGAAAAATGGTTTTAGTAATATTAACAGTATTCAGGGCAATGTATTTGATGTACTTAAGCATTTACGAGAAGAAAGAGAAAAGTTTGATATTGTGATTGTCGATCCACCAGCCTTTATTAAACGTAAAAAAGATTTTAAAGAGGGCATAAATGCCTATCGACGGGTCAACCAAATGGCAATGCAATTGTGTAATCGAGATGCCATTTTAGTTTCGGCTTCCTGTTCTTATCATATGGCTGCTGATAGCTTGTTACAACAGGTTCAAGGCTCTGCACGTCATCTGGACCGTTTTGTGCAGATGTTAGAGCAGGGACACCAAAGTCCTGATCATCCGGTGCATCCCGCCATGCCCGAAACTGCTTATATTAAGTCCTTTATGACTCGAGTATTACCAAACTAATGATCGTCTATCCTGATATTGATCACGTTGCTTTAGCTATTGGTCCTTTAAAAATTCACTGGTATGGTATTACCTATCTGGCTGCTTTTGCCGGCTTCTGGTTTTTTGCTCGTCTTAAGTCCAAACAAAAACATGTTAGCTGGACTTATGAACAGATTGATGACCTACTTTTTTATGGAGCTATGGGCGTCGTTATTGGCGGCCGTATGGGTTATACCTTGTTTTATAACCTGGACTATTTCTTACAGGATCCACTGATTTTATTTCAGATTCAAAAAGGTGGAATGTCATTTCATGGCGGCTTATTAGGTGTTCTATTTGCTATGTGGTTGTTTGCCAGAAAGAATAAAATGCTCTTTTTTCTGGTGACCGATTTTATTGCAGTGATGGTTCCTTTTGGTTTGGCTGCAGGACGTATTGGTAATTTCATTAATGCAGAACTATGGGGTCGTCCAACGGATCTGCCCTGGGCAATGATTTTTCCAACCGATCCTCTGGGATTGGCACGCCACCCATCCATGTTATATGAATTTTTACTGGAAGGGATCTTACTGTTTATTATTTTGTGGATATATTCTTCCAAGCATCGTCCGATGAAAGCTGTTTCTGGCTTATTTCTTATCCTCTATAGTATTTTTCGCAGTCTGGTAGAAATTGTTCGTCAGCCTGATGCTCATATGGGAGATAAGGGCTTTATTGCAATGGACTGGTTAACAATGGGTATGGTCTTATCATTTCCTATGCTGATTTTAGGTATTTATCTTTTTTGGTCAGCAACACAAAAGAATAGTCAGGATGCGATACGATGAGTAGAAAAATGGCCATTATTGCCACCAAGGGAACTTTAGACTGGGCATATCCTCCTTTTATTTTAAGTTCAACTGCAGCCGCATTGGGCTATGATGTCGAAATATTTTTTACTTTTTATGGTTTGAAGTTACTAGAAAAACATCTCGATCTTAAAGTTTCCTCTCTGGGAAATCCGGGCATGCCTATGCCTATTCCTATGCCTGTGTTAATACAGGCTCTGCCTGGCATGCAGAGTTTTATGACCAGTATGATGAAAAAGAAACTAGAAGATAAAGGCGTAGTACCGCTTGAGGAATTACGTGACTTATGTGTGGAAGCAGACGTTAAATTTATAGCCTGTCAAATGACGGTGGATTTATTTGAAATGGATATTAATACTTTTATTGATAAAGTAAGCTACGCTGGAGCATCAGCCTTTTTTGAATTTGCCGGTGATTCTGATATTTCGCTTTACATATAATGACGCCTATTGAAAAAAATATATAGGAAATATACTTTTTGTTCATGACAGTAAGGTGAATATTTTAATGAGGCGAAAATGTTGTCGCAGTTTGGTTTGACGGTCACTACGGCAGAAAATGGTCTTGAGGCAATAGAGTGCTGTAAAAATGATATCTTTCAATTAATCTTTTTAGATTTAGAAATGCCAAAGCTGTGGGGGCTTGCTGTTGCCATGAAAATACGCGAAGAGAAACTTTCTTATGCGCATATTTATGCACTCACAGGTAGTGAAGGCGATGAAGTTAAATTATTATGCAGTACGGCTCAGATGTGAATGGTTTTGTACATAAACCATTGAAAAAAGAAATGCTGGAAAAAATCTTGAACAAAATACTATGAGCATGAATGTTTAACTCAGACTCATTATATTTATTTACATATAGAGAGACTGTGTTGTCTCAGAATCACTGGATTCTTCAAAATAACTGGCCGCACCGACAAAATCAATACCATCAATAAATTCATTAGTATTAAAGCCGAATAGCTCTACAGTCATTTGACAAGCCAGGAATTTAACTTCTGCTTCCTGACAAAGTTCACGTAACTCAGATAAAGGTGCCACACCATTATTGGCGATAGTCTTCTTCATCATACTTGTCGCAAATGTTTCGATACCAGGGATCTGCCAAACTATATTAGGGACGATAGGCGCCCAGTCAATCTCTCTAAACCAATCTGGTCCCATAGGCATTTTCATTGGCATATCAGGATTACCAATAGGAGTAACTTTTAGGGCATTGGTATCTTTTAATAAAAGTCTCAGGCCATAAAAGGTAAAAAACATGGAAACATCTTTACCTAAAGCCGCAGCTGTACTGGCCAGAATAAATGGAGGATAACCCCAGTCTAAAGTGCCCTTTGTTGCGATAATTGTTAGTTTGGTACAAGAATTTACAGCCATCTGTTATCTCCCATGGTGTATTTGTATATAAGATTATTATAAAAAACTGCTTTAGTCTATCATTGATCGTTCATAGTAGCAAAAACCAGCTGTGTTTTGGAGAATTTAATTTTTTAACTTGATTTTTATCAAACCAATCACAAATTTTATAATGATATATTATTCATTGCTATTAATCTTTTATAAGGCCATTAATGATGACAGCTACAATCAAACAAACTAATACTCAAACACCATTCCAACTCGAAAATAGTAGTCAATATCAGCAATGGCGGGATAATAAATTAAAAAATTATCCACAAACACTCTCTGAGCTGGTCGTTGAAATTAATGATCCTAGAAAGTTATCAGATTCTGAGCATCAAAAAATTCTAAGCCTGGCTCAACAAACCAATATGGTTATTTATGTTTCAAATATTGGAAATGATGCTGATCCGGAAATTCCTTTATCGATGGGACGGGCATTTGATTTATATGAGCTGGATCATAACTGGCTGGCTGATGAAAGTGGTTTAACCTCATTAACAGCTTCAGATGAAGGAGCCAGGAAGCATTTTATTCCTTATAGTAATAAAGCCATTAACTGGCATACAGATGGTTATTATAATACGCCGGATAAGAAGATCAATGCACTTAATCTGCATTGTGTCACTCCTGCTCCTAAAGGTGGTGAAAATCAATTAATGGATCATGAAATCGCATATATGTTGCTTAGAGATAAAAATCCAGATTATATTAAAGCACTGATGGCTGATGATGTAATGATGATTCCACCACGTATGGGTAAGGATGGCACTATTGCCAGAAAAGAAGAAACCGGAACGGTATTTTCAATTGTTGAAGAAACAGGTGATCTACATATGCGCTATACCATACGTAAAAAAAATGTGCTGTGGAAAAATGACGAGCTAACTACTGAGGCACTAAAATATTTAGAATCTGTATTGCATGATTCAGCCTACATTTTTAAGGGTAAACTGGAATCCGGTATGGGGCTTATCAGTAACAATATTCTGCATGATCGCAGTGCCTTTGAGGATAATGAGTCACAAAAACGTTTCATCTACCGTTCAAGGTTTTATGATCGTCTAGCAGGGACTTCTATACAGAAAATGGGTATTTAATGGCTTCATGATGCTGATAGCCTTGCACATCAAAATCATCAAGACTAACCCAGGTTTCTAAGTCTTCCAGTGATTTAATATCAGGATTGATTTTAAGTTGAGGCGGAGCCAGTGGTTCTCGGAATAATTGAACATCACGCACAAGTTCTAACTGATCTTCATAAATGTGAGCATTCACTATCTTGTGATAGGCTTGTCCTGCTTTATGTCCAGTTATTTGAGCCATAAGAGCCAGTAAGACATAAACCTGAACCATATTGAAATTGAGTCCCAATGGGACATCACATGATCTTTGAGTACTATTGAGATAAAGCGTGTCACCCAGTAAAGAGAAGTGATGGCTATACATGCAAGGACGTAAGCAGCCCATATGAAAAGCACCGGGATGGTAAAAAGTAAAAATCTCACCCCGATTATCGATTCCCTGAGATAAGTTATCTACGATTTGACGGAGAATATCGATGTTACCACCATCTGGCTTAGGAAAGTTTCTTGCTACTTTTCCATAGATAAAACCACAGTCATCCAGACCTTTTCGATAGGGGTTTTCCAGCCATGCTTGATTTTCATTGGCATTAGCATCCCAGGTTTTAGTACCAATTTTACGGAAGTCTGCTGCATTATCATAACCGCGAATATAACCAAGCATTTCAGCAATTGCAGAATTATAAAAGCTTTTTCTGGTAGTTACCAGAGGGAACTCATTAGCAGCGACATTATAAGTTAAGTCTGCATTGATGACGGTTAAACATCTTTTGCCTGTTCTTTTATTGTCAAGCCAGACACCTTCATTAACTATTCTTTTACAGAGTTCAAGGTATTGTTTCATAGCTTATTTCTTAGTCTTTTTTTTGTTATTTTGTGTGCCTTTTTTTGGAACATCTGGCATGCTCTCAGTAAGACGTGATGGTGGTAGATCCAGTCGATATTCATAAATAGCCGTATAAGCCAGGATACTGCGTACATAGCGTCGTGTTTCTGTGAAGGGAATGGTTTCGATCCATTGTTCAGCTTTCATATCAGTGCCACGAGGTTGCCATGCTTTGACTCTGTGACCTCCAGCATTATAGGCGGCACTGGCCATTGCTGGTTGTAAATAAAATTCATCCAGCATCATATTTAAATATTTAGTGCCGAAATTAACATTGGTTTCGGCATTGAGTAATTGTGATTTATTAGTATGTTTTACATTGAGTTTTTTGGCAATTTCTCTACCGCTATCAGGCATGATCTGCATTAGGCCCAAGGCTCCGACTCTGGAACGAGCATCTACGGCAAAGGCACTTTCACGGAGAATCACCGCCATGGTATAAGCAGGTTTTAAGTCTTGCTGCTTAGAGTATTTAATAATACGATCTTTTTCTACAAAGGGAAAGCGTAATACAATATCATCACGTGTTTTAGTTTTACCCATAGTGATAATAGCACGATTATTCCAGCCCCATAATTGAGCTATCTTTGCAGCAACAGCACGGTCTCCATCATTCATTATTTTACGGGTAACATAATGCCACTCACGTCTTGCTTCAGTTTTTTTGTCTAATAGATAAAATTCCCGAGCACGTTGAATACCAGGAGTGTTTGCAACTCTTTCTAAGGTTTCTTGATCTGGTGTTAGAGGAATATTATTAAATTCATACGGCATTTCCATTTTATCTGCTGCTAAAAAGTTATAATAACCACGTTCACCACTTATTTTAGAAAATTTTTGTTGTGCATCAGCCTTTTTTCCCTGAAGTTCCAGCTTTGCAGCCTGCCAGTATTGCCAGTCAGACTTATTTTTTTCTTCTTCTGGTAAGCGATTAATAGCACTGCTGATAGCCCCCCAGTTTTCTTGTCTGATAGCACTGCGTACACGCCATTGCTGTACTTTTAGATCGCTTTCTTTGTCAGATATTTTATCCAGCCAGAGCCATGCATCAGGATTATGACGGTAGGCAAATTTCATACCAATGGAGCGGTATATTTGGGCGTATTCATGTTCTGAAAAAGTATTCTTTTTATCCAGATTTTCAAATAAATTAATAGCTGCAGTAGGATTGCTACGTACTCTACGCTCAATGGCATGAACTAAGATGGTAGATTTCATTGCATGTTGTTTTTTCAGTAATTTACTTTTTAGAGCTAAATCAGGTTTTTTATATATGACAATCCACTCTTTGAACCAGAGTTGATCGCTTGCACTAAGTGAGCGAGCTAGATACTTGGCTAAGCTGGTGCGTCCTTTTTGCAAGGTTAAGGCAATTCTGTCCCACAATAATTGTGGTGTCATTTTACCTGCTTTCTTGAATGCACTAAACACAGGATCACAGCTTTTAGGTTGTGATTTACCCACTAACCAAAGTTCAGCTACTTTCTTAAAGGCTTTTTCTTGTTGTCCTGTTTTTAATAGAGCATTTAAATAATGACATTGACGTCCGGTATCTGTTTGCTGTGTATAGGCATTAAGATATTGCTGCCATTGTTTATGTTTTGCTTTATGGTTGAGCCAGGCAGTGCGAAGTCTACTTTCATAAGGGGTGTTTTTAAGCTCTGCTAAAAAAGATAATATGTCTTTTTCTGTTTTATAGTGCAGTTTTTTTCGATACTCTCTATATTGTAGATAGATTTGCAGAGGATAGTTATCGAGTCTGGAGTAATATTTTTGATAGGTTTTGTATTTTTTCTGATCTAAGGCATATTCTGCTTTAACAAATAATCTGCGTTGTATATTATATTTATCGCTTAAATCAAGTTTTACTTCAGGCTCTTGAGCACCAAGTGGTGAGAAAGCCAAGAAAGTCACACAGAAAAAAGTCAGAAGACGAATTGATATAGAATAGTACAATTTTTTACCAGTTTTATGCTGAGGAGACTATGCTATTATAATATAATATTCATTTTTTTAAAGGTATTTTTATGACAGAGCTCTTGTCAAATCCACGTAAAGTCAGTCTGGCTCCCATGCTAGACTGGACAGATAGGCATTTTCGTTATTTGCTACGTATGGTATCAAAAAATATCTGGCTGTATTCTGAAATGGTGACCACCGGGGCAATTCTGCATGGTAATAACCTTGAGCGATTACTTGCTTTTAGTGAAGAGGAACATCCTTTGACTTTACAGCTAGGTGGGAGTGTGCCTGATGAACTAGCTCAATGCTGTCAGCTGGCAGAGAATTATGGCTATAACGAAGTTAATCTCAATGTGGGCTGTCCCAGTGATAGAGTGCAATCAGGTCGTTTTGGAGCCTGTTTGATGGCGACACCTGAATTAGTCGCGGAATGTATTGCTGCTATGATTGAGAGTGTTGATATTCCAATTTCCATTAAAACTCGTATTGGTATTGATCGTGAAGATCATTATGAGCAATTACAAGCATTAGTTCAAAAGGTGAGTGCAACAGGCTGTCAATATTTTACAATTCATGCCCGTAAGGCCTGGTTAGAAGGCTTGAGTCCAAAAGAAAACAGAGATATTCCTCCCTTACGCTATGATTTCGTCTATCAATTAAAGAAAGATTTTCCTGAGCTACATATCAGTATCAATGGTGGTATAAAATCTTTATCAGCTATGAGTGAACATTTAAATCATGTTGATGGTGTTATGATTGGTAGAGAGGCTTATCATAATACCTATCTGATGTCACAGGTGGATAAATTATTTTATCAATCAGATCAGGAAATTCCTACTAGAAAAGAAATTATCAATGCCTATGCTGATTATATAGAGTTGCAAATGAGTAAGGGGGTACCCTTAATGCAACTCACTCGTCATGTCTTAGGACTCATGCACTCTTGCCACGGCTCTAAAGGTTTTAGACGTTTGATTAGTGAAAACTCCCATAAAGAAGGCTTTGGTGCTGAATTATTAATTCAGGCTGCCGCTGAGGTAGATTGTTCCTGACAGCTTACACATTTACTTCTCGATCTGATGCCATTGTCTGTCATTCTCGCCATTACGTTTAAGGAGAGCATCTGCTTCAGCAGGTCCCCAGCTATTGGCATTGTAATTAGGAAAGGTTCGTGCTGGTAGTGCCTGCCAAACGTCTAAGATTGGTTGTACTATGGCCCAGCTGGTTTCTATATTATCAGCTCGCTTGAAGAGGGTGGCATCACCGCATAGACAATCATAAATCAGTGTTTCATAACCTGTGCTGGGTGCATTGCCGAAATGTTTGCTATAGCTGAAGTCCATATCAACAGTAGAAAGCTCTTGTATGGTGCCGGGCTTCTTGGCATTAAACTGCATGGAAATACCCTCATCAGGCTGAATTCTCAGAATCAATCGATTTGGTTCAAGGTGATTTATTTTGTCCATGGATTTTTGAAACATCATACTGGGAGCATATTTATATTGGATGACTACTTCCGTATATCTTCCCGGCATACGTTTTCCGGTACGGATGAAAAATGGGACTCCAGACCAACGCCAGGAATCAATCATGAGTTTCAAGGCAACAAATGTTTCAGTACCTGATTCAGGGGCTACTTTGGGCTCTTCACGGTAGCCCAGTATGTTTTCACCAGAATCACGATTTCCACTACCATATTGTCCTCTGACGGCGCAGGTTAATACTTGTTCAGGGGTAAAGGTTTGGATGGCTTTTAATACCTTGGTTTGTTCATCACGTATGGCGTCAGCATCATCAAATGAATTAGGCGGTTCCATGGCGATTACGGATAATAGGGCCAGCAGGTGATTAGCAATCATATCGCGAACTGCACCCGCTTCTTCATAGTAGTTAGCACGATCTTCAACGCCTAATGATTCGGATACTGTAATCTGAATATGATCGATATAACGGTGATTCCAGATGGGTTCAATAGTGCCATTACCAAAACGATAGGCCATAATATTTTGTACGGTTTCTTTTCCAAGGTAATGATCAATACGATAAATCTGATGCTCATTAAAGCTTCTATGCAGAGTTTTGTTGAGTTGTCTGGCGGTCTCTAAATCACGACCAAAGGGTTTTTCAATAATAATACGTCGCCAGAAATGTTCGGACTCAGCAGCTAAACCTGCATTGCCTAATTGTGTGGCTATTTCACCAAAAAACTTAGGTGGTGTGGCACAATAAAACAAATAATTATCAGGTGTTTCGGTCGTGCTATCTATATTAGCCAGAAAATCTTTCAGGTTTTTATAGGTTTCCGGATCTCTGAAGTCACCCTGCATAAAATGGGCTTTAGAAACCTGCTGATCCCATAATTCCTGGGAGAAATATTTCTTATTAATAAAGTCTTCTATCTCACTGCTTAAACTTTTTCTATAGCTTTCATTGTTCGCATCTGCACGATCGACACCAACAACGCTGGTATGTTTGGATAATAAGCCCTGCTGCATTAAGTGATAAAGAGCCGGGATTAATTTACGTTTGGTTAAGTCACCACCTGCACCAAAAATAATAATAATGGACTTGGGTGCTTTTTGTGGTGTATCGATTTTTTCCATTAAACTTCCTAATTTATTTTTATCTATGATGTTTTATACAAAATAATACTGATATTATCATTGCCGCATTTTCTATTAGCCATTGCGACAAGGATTTGAGCAGTTTCCTTAATATTCTTATTCTGGCTCTTATTAAGAATAGCACAAATCTCATTATCTGCCAGCATATCGCTTAATTCATCTGAACATAATAGTAGTAATTCAGCATTCATTATCTCTCAATTTATGAGTATATTGATAAGCGACAACTTTTTCCCAGGGACCCATGGCTTTATAAATAATATTTTTTTTGGCTCTTGATCAGGTTTTCCAGTTTCTAACCATAATTGATAATGACTATGAACGATACTGATTTGATGAAAATGTCCCTGGTAAAAGCTATAACAGCGACTATCGCCAAGATTAAAAGCATAAACTTGTGGGGTGTTTTGTTTGCATGGTGGGCTCCAGAAACCGGTGATAGTTGTACCCATACTCTGGCCTTCACTGATACCCTGCAAAAGATTCTGACCATTAATCTGATGATTAGTGGCTTCAATAGCATCCTGTATAATTTTTCTTATATTCTTATCGCTTAGAGTCTCGGATTTTTCATGTTTTTTATTTGTTGGTGCATAATCCTAACTGCCAACTTACTAGCAACTTCACCATCTTTATGTCCGCCCATTCCATCTGCAATAATATAGAAGTCTAATATTTTATCTATTAGAACACTGTCTTCATTTAATTTGCGTTTCTGACCTACATCACTGATTGCAATAGACTGTGTTTGATGAGCAGTAGTTGGAGTCATTTTGAATAATCCGCAGCAGGGCAGATGATATCTAATTGATCTAAAAATTCTTTTAAGTTATCGGCCAGAATTTTTTCAATGGGATAACCGGGGCGTTCCAATACAATATGTCCAGAATCATTTTCTATACTAATAATATAGTCTGAATCAGTGCAGGCAATAAAAATGGTTAGACTTTCTTTGTTGCGAATTTTATTGAGACTATGACCAATTTGATTTTTTATTAAGCGTTTCATATCATCATCATTACAGACGAACATGAGTGTTAAATTTCCCTTTTCTTCAGGATTATCAAGCGAGAGGAAAGTTGCTTCCATTTGTTCTGACCAATAGCGAGTATAAAATACTTTAATATCCGGGTGCAATTTGGTTTCTAAGGCTTCTTCAAGTCCTGATAAATCATTGTTGACATCACGTTTTTTAGGCTGCCAATGGATGATATGCTGCATATCTTCGGAAAGAAAAGCTTTGCCTTCATGACAGTGTGATATCCAGTCATCACTAAATTCTATAATCGGTAATGAACCGGTTTGAGTCTCAATAATGTTAAGTGAACGTTTAAAAAAATTATCCAGACTATTATTGCTCAGATTATTAGATGACTGTATGGCTGTTTCTGAGTTCACAATGCTTCCTGGGATGATATATCCTGTTCAAATAATTGCTGAAAAAAATACTTTCCTGCATCACTAAGTATATAGCGTTGTTGAGAATTTTTTTCCATAATACGTCGTTCTAATAATACGTCTTTAACTACTTCATATAAAGTTTTTTTACCTAATTTAGCAGCAAGAATTAGCTGTTTAACTTCATAATCATCTGAAATTTCTTCTAATTGCTGTATAGATATGCCTGCATTTTCATTTTCAAGTAATTCGTAGCTATAACCAGCTTCAGTAATTTTACGAGCAATAATTAATAAACTGACCTGAATTTTGATGGCCATTTCTTTGTAGGTATCACCTAAGTTCAGGTCACGAATAAAGAAAAATGAATCACGAAAAACCAGTTCAAATCCAATATGACGATAGAGCTCACTATAACTTTCCAGATTAGTAAATAGCTCACTATAATCTTTATTAGGAATGAGCTGGTTAGTCTCATGTTCTAAACTGAACTTATTAATAATTCGTCCATTGATTAAATCTGCATAAATACGCTGGCTTTTTTCTGATTGGATCATGACTTTAATTCCCTACGCCAATAAGATAATTTTTTTTGTGAGTGTGTCAGTAGTGATTGTGATTGTTCAAAATGAATTTCAAGTTCCCAGTGTTTTTTGAGTTGTAATTGTCGTGCTATGAAAAGAACATCCGATAAATCCGCAGATGAAATACTTTTTTTAAGCTGTGAGAGTATTTCAATATAAATATCATCAATAGGTGCTTTAATATTAATCTTGCTAATAAAATTTTCCAATGCTTGTTTATGCTGCTGTGCCTGCCATCTTTCCAGTTGTTGATCCTGTTTTAACAAGGTCTGTGTTTTTGCTATAGCAGTCTCATCAAGTTCTTTTTGCTGAGCATTGAGTAGATACTCATCCAGATAGGCACGATGATTGATATCGGCCCAGTTAATCAGGCTTTTCTGAGCAGCACGATAATGTTTTAAACCATAAAAAGATTCACTGTGAAAAAAGACTGACTCATTATCATTAAAATACTGAGTATTTAACTTGCCATCGGATAATTGTACCGCACTATTCATGAGTAATTGATAGGCTGTTTCAATGCAATTATATTGCTGTCTATAGAGTTTTTCCTGGTGTGAATAACGTTCTAATAACTGACTGATAGACTCTATGACTTTATAATGTGTGGTAATAGAAATTTTATATTGCTGTACTCTATAGGCTTCATCAGTATAAGAAAAATCATTAAATATATTATGAATAGCGGTGATCTTTTTAAGTGGAGAAAGTCCTTTTATTTGTTCATACTCATTTAAAAACTCCAGCATAGGTAAAATATTACGCTGATATATTTTTTGTATTTCAGCTAATGTCTGATGTTTTTGTTGTATGTCTTCTAATAAGTTTAAACTACTGCTATTATTGTTTGCAGTATCAATAGTATCAGCTAAATTATGTGCCTTGGATTGTAAAGAGCGGGTATTGGTTTGTAATCGGGAGGAGATTTCACTGAGTAACAAGAAGACTACTTCAATGTGTTCTTCTAAATCTTTAGCATCGCCACTGATATGTTTTAATAAGCCTTCTCTTGCATTGTCCAAGCGAGCAGAAAGCTCTTCTAAATCCGCATTGTTTAATTCACGTAAACGTTTGCTGTCAAAGAGACGAAATACTTCAATTACTGCAGAATGAAATAAAATATTGCGAGTGGCCTTATCTACTTCAATAATCATGCCGGCACTGATTAAGTTTTCCAGATCAAATATTTTAGCTAAACGCTGTTGTTCAGTCTTTCTGGTTTTTGTTTGAATTAAGTCTCGTACGGATTTAATATAAACAGCTTCATTGACCAGCTCTGTATTATGTTGATTCATATAATCAACTACGCTATACATGACCTGTTTATTTTCAATCAGGCTGATTAGGCTAATGTCTGTGGCAGCAAACATTAACTTAATATTTCCAATGATTCAGCACCACCATAATAGACGATAGAGCGGTTCTCATCATAAGATTTTTCTATTGCCTTGAATAAATCCAGATGAATAAAATGTCCTAAGGCATTATTTAATTGTAAATTTTCTGTCGGAGTTGCTGAAAATAATGAAAAATGATTGTCTTGTGCAACGTTCACCACACTGAGCATATTGTGATAATCCAGATTAGCAATTTCATCAAAGACAATTGGCAGGGATAAAATGATATTTGGCTGAATCAGCTCTTTTAATAGTATGGTTAAAAATGTACTGTTAATGATGGCGTTAGTGCTATTGGATTGTGATGAAGTGGTATGCTTCTCCTGTCCCTGAACACGATATTCATATAAGACTTCTTTAATTAGTCCTTGCAGCGTCAGACTTTCAGCTTTACCATTTTTGGAGGTAAAAAATTGATCGCAGAAAGTATTTAATTTGTCATAAAAATCAGCTGAGATTAAACTATCATGGTAAAAATCAACACTCTCTGATTGAATATCTATGAGTAATTCATCAAAACGTGGATCCAGTTTAAGTTTGACATGAATTTCTTTTAAATCACTAATGCTAATACCACTAAAGGCATTATCAAGTTTGCGTCGAAAGTCATTAATTAACTGGTTATTTTGTTCCAGTTCAGAGACTTTGGCACCAACAATTTTATTGTGCTTTCTAACCTGAGTCTGTAAACGTTCTTCATATGCATCAATATTTTCATATTCAGAAGATAATTGCTCTACAAGAGGAGTGATAGCATCCAGAGGTTTACCTAGACGATAAACACTATCATTATCTAAAAAGTCTAATTTTTCTTTTAACACTAAATCATGAATGGTTTGCTCAGTTTGCGTGATGGCATGCTGTAAAAGCTCCATGTGCTGATCTAATTCAGCCATAGATTCATCATTAACTTGCAGGGATTGTTCAGCATCGTTAGATTTGTTATCGCTTAAAAACTGAGATTCATATTCAGTATGTTTTTTTATTTGCTGAGTGAGTCTGCTGATGAGTTGTTTCTGAGTTTTTAAAGCCTCTAATTTCTGTTTTAACTGATATTTTTGACCTTTAAAAATTTCCAGTTGCTCTGATGAGGTTTCCAGTTCACGTTGAATAGCAATTAATTGATCATTTTTTTCCTGTAAAGACTGACTATTATTCTGAAAGTCCTGATTGATTTTCTCTTTGTTGATGATTAAGGCGAGATCATCCTTGGCTTTTACCTGCTCCTGCTCTACTATAAGTTTTTTCTCAGCAAGAGTGGCACTGCTTAATTGACTAATTTCCTTACTATCCTCATCAATCTGTCTGTTGAGTTTTTGATACTCTTCTTCTTTATGTATTTTTTTCTGCAGCCATTTATCATGCTGCTGCTGAGGATCAAAGTGTTGTATAGGATGGATAAATTTCTGCTGCTTAAAAAATAAATACTCATTGTTGGAAATTTCATTCTGCAAGGTTTCTTTCTTTAAAGAGAAGAGCTCACTAAAATTATTAATTAAATCCAGCTCATCCTTTGAAAGTTCACCAGAGCGTTCAATACTCAGTTGGTCAAAACTTGACTTAATATTACTTAATACCGTAGCAGTATGTGCTGATACCTGATATAGCAGAGAGTTTTCTTTATTGGCTAATTGCTGTTTAAGTTGTTCTATCTCTGTTAATAAGTGGTTTTTTTGTATAATTTTATTTTGTAGGCTCTGGGCAAAACTTTCCTTATCATAGAGACTTTTTATTTCTTCATTGAGATCATTAATACATTCTCTCAACATCTCCTCAATTTCATTGATATCATCAATGCCAGTATATTCTTCTAATATAGACTGGATTCGTTTGACTTGTTTAGATTCATATTTTAAATGGCCGTTAATACCATCATATTGACTTTTATATTCTCTTTGCTGTGCTTTTAATTCACGATGCTTCTTTTCCTGATCGGGTAATAAGTCAGTATTGAGTATTTCATATTCAGGAATAATCTTTATTTCCTGCAGTGCAATATTTTTTTGGGTATAGACTAAACTGCTTTTCATCTTCCAATAGTAATCACCTGCCTGCTGTAGTCCTTGTACGGCATTATTATGTGATTGCTTAATACGTTGATAATAGGCCTGGGTATTTTGCAGGCAGGTAATTTTTTCCTGTTCAATCTTTAACTCATTATACTCATCAATAATAGCCTTTAGATTTTGATCTAATTCATCTTTTTTATTTCTTTTCTGACCTTCAATAATAGTAGCTAGTGCATTGGTTAAAGAAGCGGGACTACCCTGATTGATCTCAAAGGTAAATTGTAATAAACGTCGAAAAGCTTCCACTTCCCTTTCTATTCCCCCTTATTTCATTGGGATAACACAGAAGCGGCCTTTTTCTTCATTGAGTTGATTAAAGGTATAAATTGTTTCGCGGATATCTTGAGTTGAACGTAATAGTCGGCCACTGTATTGTTTTGCCAGGGATTTAATGAGCTTTAAGCTGGGTTGTGCAGGCTCACCCAATTGATGATTGTCAGGAGAATTTTTATTCCAGAATATGTGTTCGATTTGTGCATAATTAATGGGTAAAACTAAACGGGAATAACCAAACTGTTCTTCACTGGCGCGAAATAAAATATACACATAGGGGCCAAAAGGATTTTCACCTTCCAGGATTAAATAAGAATTTATAGAAGGGAAATAGTAATCACGCGATTCCTGATTGCTATAGGCCTTACCCGAAGATCCCACAAAGGCAAATTTATTCTTACTATCTCGAAAATTAATTTCAGGTAATAAATGTAGTTTTAAGGTACTAAGTATACTGGTTTTTCCAAGATTGTTATCACCATATAATACCGTGTTTTTGGTTACATCAAGTTCAAGATAACAGATATTCTTCATACTATTAACACAAATTAACTTATTAATCTGGTAGATATCCTTATTTAACTCAAGATTATTTTGAGTCGTTGACTTAGAACTGTTTAATGACATAAAAGAATTTCCTGCTCTGCAAATTGGTTATATTTTAAGATGATTTTTATTACCCGGTCTAATGCATGGGGATAATTTGTTTGCTGTATCTTGAGTTTTTGCTGTTGAGTTAAGGGATTGCAGTATTGAATATATTTCTTAAAATAATAATGACTAAAAACAAACTCAAAATGACTGGAAGAAGCTAATTTATTAATATTCTTAAAAATGTCCAGGCCACCTAAGTCAATATCCAATAAGCAACGTATCTTATCGTATTGAGAAAAAAACTTCTGATGTATTTGATTGCTGATAACATTACCCTGAGCATAAACAATATCGCAGGACCATTCTTCTCCCAACCAGATGTTAAGCTTATCAGGCTGTTGGATGAGGCTTAAAAAATTTTCCAGGTTTTCAATAATGAGTAAATTATTATGTAGAGAGGTAGGTGTTTGATAATTGCCATTACTTGAAAAAATAACCAATTGCGGGAAAGAATTTTTATGAGCCAATAGAGATAACATTGAACCACTCACTGCTTTAGAATGACTATTTCCTGCAATACTGGCATCTATTCGATTAGCAATGGGACTGAACGGGTATTGCTTCATTAATTCATTAAATGCTTTGTCATTCAATACTGAAACTGAATAAATTTTTGCTTTAATTTTTTTCCAGTTTAATATCTTTAGTAATTGAGTTTCTGTGAGAGAATAAGGCTCCGCAGATTTTAGAAATAAATCAATATTGATCGGTTGATTATTATTAATTTTCTCAAGGTATTTTGCAAAACTAGATTTGTTCATTTTCGTGAGTGGATTTTAATTGATCTATTGTTTAAGCTGTTCAATTTCTGCTAGTGACTGCTTTAATAGGGCTTCGGTATTATCAGCACGCTGAATTTCAGCTTTTAGTTTTTGGTTTACTAATTCGAGTTGCCTGTTCTTTAGTTGGGCAAATTTTATTGCTTCCTGTGCTTTGGCTTTTAAAGCAGCAGCCAGTGTTTCTAATTTTTTATATTTGTCTTTAGTATCTGATAATTGTTCAGAGAGAGATTTGTCAGTATCAGAAGTTTTTTCAAGTACAGGGATTTTATCAAAGTCTGAAATCTCAGTCCCTTGTATGATATCAGAAGAAACTTCAGCTATTAATGGTAATTCTTCTACTGCTGTCTGATCCTTTGCTGAAATTTTTACAGACTCAGCTTTATCACCAATACCACCTTCCAGTATTGAGCAATAAAATCCTTGTTGAATAAATAAAAATGCAGCAGCACTACTACGACTTTCGTTATTTGAATAAACGATATAATGCTTTTCATGATCAAGCTGTTCTAATTGAGAACGAATAAGCTGAATGGGAATATTATAGGCTGTATTATCTAATTGATTATTCTTAAATTCATTTTCACTTCTAATGTCAACCAGTAGAGAGTCACTAGTGGAAATATATTCCTGTAAATCACTCTTTTTAATACGATGGATGATAGGCTCTACTAATAAGTCGAGAAAGTCTTTCTTTTCCAGTGTCATGATGATGCCATCTGTTTCCATAATGACACTGGCACAGCGAACACCACCGGTAATTAATGCTTCTTCTCCTACTCCCGTACCATAACCTAATTGTGCAAGGGTAATTTTTTTACCGCTGAATTGATTTGTTTTGGTAACCAGGCATGTACCTTCCTGAATAATGTAAAATTTATCATCACTGGGGGAATTCTCTTTTATGACTACAGAGCCAGCACTTAAATGTTCTGCATGTAAACGCATCATTAAGGCTTGAATATTGGCTGCAGGTAACTGTAAAAAAGCATTAGATTGTAAAAAATGTGTCATCCAGTCATTGTCATCATCATCGATATTACCAACTTCAATGCCGCCATCATTATGGTTGAGTATTACTTGTAAGAGACTTCTATCTATAATGAGAATACTAATATCTGTTTGGGATGTTGCAGTTGCAACGCGGGGGATTTGATTAGAAATAGAGTTCATGGCACTTTCAGTATCAGCTTCAATAACTAGTGTCTTTCCATCAGGAAGTTTGAGTTTAATCTTGCCGGAAAGTAAATATATTGTCCATTCATCGTTATCACCATACTGAAAAAGAATTCGATCAGCAGGTAATTTCTGCACGGTAGATTTATGAATAATTTCTTTAACTTTTTTGATGCTTTGAGAGTCGAAGGGATGAAATTTCCTGACTACATCGACATCAAGCTTGGGTACAGCAGGCATTAAATCACTCCAACATTCAATTAATCTTGATTTTAGCAGAAATGGCTAAAAAACATAGGCATTAGATAAATTATTTTCCAAAACATAACTCTAAAAAATGTATCTAATACTACAATGATAAAAACTTTGGGCCTTAGTCAAGAGTGCTGTAGGTTATGATGCAATTTTATATGGTTGGACATGCAATGCTGACAAGTTTTGAAGGGACAGCCAAAGGTCATGAGCATTTTGAAGACGAAGCCAATGATCTGCTGATGGCTTTTTAAATGCTAGTTATAAACGAAAAGCCATTTCAGTAGTAATAGAAACTCTACAATTCAAGACTTTTGATAATGTTTTTCGGCTAATATTCAGGTGCTCAGAGACATCACTAATAGTGACACACAATGGCTCTATTACTAATTCTTTGAGAATTTTATCCTGGATGAGCCGGACTGTGCATACTCATTAGTGATAATCATCGTAGTTAACAACTTCTGAGTTAATGCCTACAAATAGGAATGTAACCCTCCAATTACCACTGACAGTGACTGACAATATACTTTTTCGATTGCCCTTTAGTTTATGTAACCGTAAACCGGGTAAATCCATATTATCTGGACTTTCTGCTTGATCAAGGTTTGAAAGAATTAGCCTCAATCGCTTAGCATGGTTAGCTTGAATGCCAGATGTTGAGCCTGTCTTATAAAA
>JAUJGA010000259.1:0-2114 GCA_042095675.1 Gammaproteobacteria bacterium | reverse complement strand
GTCGAATGGCGCGTGAGTACGAATCTATGGTGCTCTTTGCCTTACCCTGAAGTGCCAGTAATTTTACATGGCGCTGATAAAGCTCGTAGCAATTGATGTTTTCTGGATTGATCATGGTATAATTTCCTTAAAATATTACCCGAAATTGAGTTTGGAAATTATACCTGCTTGGGTGAAGTCATGCTTTTCTGTCGCAAAGTGGCTTCGTCCAACCACCTAATAGAGAGCCTACTAATAGCACTGGCAGCCACTCCCATTGTATAGTACTAATGATATCTAAAGTAATAGCTACGCTAGCATTCCAAAAAATACCCACTAGAACCAGAGTATAGGCAACTGCTGATTTGTAATCCAACCCATGAGACCAGCCATAGAGTCACAAATAAGCCCGTTCCTGAAGTTAAAGAACCATTAAGAAAACCGATTAAACAGAGTATAAAACCACCGATAACAAAGCATGAATGGGTTCTATGAATCTCCTGATGGGATTGGCTTGAACCGCCACCAGCAAAAGCTGAAAAAGTATTGGCAATAAAGGAAATTACAAATAATAGAAATTGCTCACTTATTCATATAACCACATTTGTTGTTAATTATTTTGCTAAAATATTCTAAAATGATGTACATTAGCTCATTATAATCTTACATAGACAATAGACAATAGACAATAGACAATAGACAATAGACGATAGACGATAGACGATAGACGATAGACGATAGACGATACTAGAATATGCTGAAAATAAAACGTTATTACAATAAGAGTAATAAACTTACCTTATTAATTATCCTTAGCTTATATGCGATACTTTTCACATTACAAAGCTTTGCCGGCAATACTTATATGAAATGCTGGAAAAATTCTGAAGGTGTTACAGAGTGTGGAAATCGTGTTCCTCGAGAATATTATAATCAAAGAATTCGTTCTATCGATAGTAGGGGAATCACTCGCGATATTAAACAAAGAACTAAAACTAGAGAAGAGCTTATCGCTGCACAAGAAGCAGAAAAAAAAGCAAAAGCACTACAAGAAATAGAGGATGAAACAAAACGTCGTAAAAAAATGCGTGATGATATTTTGTTAAAAACCTACTTAACTGTTGATGATATTTTAGCTTCAATGAATAATAAACTTGATTTAACTGCATCACGCATTGATATATTTAAAGAGTCAATTCCCGTAAAAAAACAAAAATTTGATAATTTAGTAAAAAAAGCAGCAAATATGGAACGTTCAGGGAAAAAGGTTACTGTTAATCTTATTTCAGAATTGAATGCCCTTCGTACAAATATAAAAAATATTAAATTGCAAATTAAAATAGAAGAAAATAAGCAATTCAATATCAAAAAAGCGTATCGAGTTGATATAGAACGTTTTGTCTTTTTAAAAGCAAGACAACTAATCAATAAAGCAAAAACAAAACAAGAGAAAGAAAAGCTACATATTGCTCTAATTACTTGCAATGATAAAAATCAATGTCTTGACGTCTGGAAACAGGCAAATAAATTTGTAATAGAATTTTCAAATACGGATATTGTTTATCAAACAAACACTTTTATAGTTTCTGATTCACCTGAAAAGTCTAATGATATTTCTATGACTTTATCTCTACAAGCTGATGATAGAGATGATAAGAAAAAAATAATCGTCTTAAATATAAGATGTCATTCTGAAAGAAAGGGACGTGAATTTTGTTCCAGTGATAAGGTTAAGAATACTTTATCTGATTTCAATAGAGGGTGTAATCCTAACTGTGTAACTGCCCCTTAAATATGAGGAGTTATCTGTTCCTCAAACTCGATTATAAACCGATTCAATGCTGGTTTCCAATTCCGAATGTGCATTGTCCATTTTTTAGAAGCTGCTTTTATAGCCAAATAAACCACTTTGAGTGCTGCATCGTCACTTGGAAATAGCTTCCTAGTCTTAACAGATTTACGTATAACGCTGTTTAAAGATTATATTGCATTGGTTAAAGTGTACCCTTTTGTAAAGACCAGTTTTAGTTAATTTCTTATTCTTTATTTTGCTTTTGTTTTTTGCTCCTTTTCTTTTGATGTTAAAAAAAATATCAATCTTTTTATTTATTATTATTGCGCCGCAGGCACCCTAA
>JAUJGA010000258.1:0-10727 GCA_042095675.1 Gammaproteobacteria bacterium | reverse complement strand
GCCTGATAGGGTTGATATTGATGAAAGGCCAGATGTTGTCAATAGCAGAGAGCATGTTGGTGATTGGAAAGCAGATACCATTATAGGTAAAAATCATCATGGGGCGATAGTAACACTGGATGAAAGAAAATCCAAATTACGCCTGGCTATGCCAACTGGAACAAAATCTGCTCGTTTAGTCACTGATGCAATAAAAAGTTTATTTTCTCCCATTAAAAAATTTATAAAAACAGTAACACTTAATAATGGTAAAGAGTTTGCGTACCACAAAGAAATAGCCACTACATTGAACTGTAAAACGTATTTTGCAAAGTATTACCACTCATGGGAACGAGGACAAAATAAAAATGCTAATGGTTTATTAGAGCAGTATTTACCTAAGCAAATGGAGCTGATTGATGTTACTAAAAAAGAAGTTTATGATGCTGTTCACAAGCTCAATAGTCGGTCACGAAAGTGTCTGGGATACAAAACTCCTTATGAAGTTTTTGAAGAGCTAACCGGCATTAGCCAGGAAGAGTTAACCGGTCATACAATTATTACTTGAATTCAGGATCCTCTCTTTTGTGATTTGAGATAATTATATTTGGATATAAATTGGATTGATGTAGGTGTTTCTAACTTTGGTGTAGAGAATGAGAATAGAATATTTTAAAAACTTTTTTACCCCAGTTTTTATCCTGAGAGAAATTTTAAACTTTAAAACCGCCAATAAAACCATGTAAGTCATTGTTTTAATTGGTCGGGACAGAAAGATTTGAACTTTCGACCCCCAGCACCCCATGCTGGTGCGCTACCATGCTGCGCTATGCCCCGATTGGTAAGTAATTAAAAAAACTTAAGTAATTTTTTAATTGGGTGTATTATAAACTACTGTTTAAAGTGATATCAAGCACTAATATCTGCATTACAAATTTGCGACTTTTTTAAAAAAGGTTTATAAATAGTCTCCATTTTTTAATATAGTGAAAAATCAATGAGTGTAGAACAAGATCAAATTGTAGCCATTAAATATACCGCAACTGTTAATAGTGAAGTGGTTGACAATAACATAGACAATGATGCACCACTTTTCTTTATGTTTGGCCGTGATCAGATGATGCATGGACTGGAAAGACGCATTGAGGATATGAATATTGGTGATTCTTCTGAACTGGAGATCCCTGCAGAAGAAGCATACGGTGAACATAATCCTGAAGCTATTCAAACAGTACCCAAAGAGCATCTTGAGCATATAGAGCTACATGAAGGTCTGGCTTTACAAGGACAGGGTGAGCATGGCGAGCAAGTGATGGTCATTGTTAAAGAAATTAATGATGATTCAGTTATTATGGATCATAATCATCCATTGGCAGGGCAGGATATTAGTTTTTCAGTCACCATTGAAGATATTCGTGATCCCAATGAAGAAGAACTTGCAAGCGCTTTAGCTGCTGAAAATCAGCATGATCATAGTGTTGGATGCTGTGGTGGTGGAGAACATTAACGGGTGAGACATCCATACCATCATATTTTTGGAACTGTCTCTTCTTCGCTAATTCATAAAACTGTTGATTTCTTTGATTGAGAGATTATATACTATGCTGCTCAATTTTTTCCAATTGCAGCCAGTACATCTCATCGGTATATGACAGATTAATATCAATAATTTCATATGATTGTTGCTCAAGTTCATGAGCGAGTTTTTGCAGGGGTTCGATATGAGAATGTTTGAAAAAATATCCCCAGGCTAGCTTCTGTTCCATATTCCAACCAGCTTTTTGCATTTTTTCAAAAGCTGGCTGATATCTTCTTTACTAATCAAATTACTTATACACTAGACGAAGAAAAGCATATTAAGTTTTCAGAATATCCAAAACTTCTTCTAATTCTGTTCTTAATTGAGTAACGATCTGGTGACTTCGTGTGACATCTTCTTTTGATTCTTCACCATCTAGCTTTTGACGGGCTCCTCCAATAGTATAGCCATGTTCATAGAGTAAACTACGAATTTGACGGATCATAATTACATCCTGACGTTGGTAGTAACGACGGTTACCACGACGTTTAACAGGCTTTAACTTAGGAAATTCCTGTTCCCAATAGCGAAGAACATGAGGTTTTACATCACATAAATCGCTGACTTCACCAATGGTAAAATATCGTTTCCCTGGAATAACAGGGAGTTCATTATTGTTAGACGCTTCCAGCATATGCTTCTACTCGAGTTTTTAATTTTTGTCCGGGTTTAAAAGTTACTACGCGACGTGCAGAAATAGGGATTTCTTCACCGGTTTTAGGATTTCTTCCCGGACGTTCGCTTTTATCTCTAATATCAAAATTACCAAAGCCAGATAACTTTATCTGTCCCTCGGTTTCAAGAGCGATACGTAACTCTTCATAAAATGACTCTACAAACTCTTTGGCTTCACGTTTATTGAGCCCAAGTTCATCATATAATCTTTCTGCCATATAGGCTTTTGTTAAGGACATAATTAATCTCTTAGTTTAGCACCATGTTGTTCATTCAGATCATTCAATACTGCTTGAATTATGGTTTCTATTTCATAATATTTTAATGTACGGTTTTGTTTCTGCAATGTTAAGCTAATAGCCAAACTCTTTTTACCTTCACCGATAGTCTCACCAATATACACATCAAACAGCTCAACTGCAATAGAACTTTGCTCAGAAAGCCCACTTTTTTCACCATCTCTTAACATAAGAGATTTTTTAACTGTCTGGCGGATGCTATTGATTATAACAGAAGAATTCATTTCGTCACCAATTATTATTGCAATATCCCGACGAATTGCAGGAAATTTTGATAATGCTTTAAAATCAGGCACTTTTGCTGCTGAAATTGCCTCAACTTCCAGTTCAAAAAGAATACTGGTACTTTTTACATCCATACTTTTTGCAACATTGTGATGTAGTGTACCAATCCAGCCTACTGCTTTATTATCTTTATAGATTCTGGCTGTTTGTCCCGGATGTAATGCAGGATGTTGTTCCGCTGCAAACTGATAACTATGCAAGTCATTTCCGAGACTTAAGAGTGCTTCCACATCAGCTTTGAGATCATAAAAATCTACATTCTGAGCACTAGCGCCCCATTGTTCCGGGACTGTTGTACCATTAATAATTCCAGCGATCATCACTTGCTGTAATAAATCATCTGTAGATATTTCTTTGGATGATGTCGTATCAGGCACAAAACGTGAACCCATTTCAAATAATCGAATACGATTTTGCTGGCGATTTTGGTTATAAACCAGAGCCCCAATTAAACCCGGCCATAGACTGGTACGCATTTCTGAAAGTTCTTCAGAGATAGGATTGGTTAATTTAATACCCGGCTGATCAGGCGTAATTAACTTCTGTACCTTAGGTTCCACAAAACTATAAGTAATCGCTTCCTGATAACCCAAATTCACCATTAAATCTTTAATTTTAGATTCGTTAATAATTTCTTCAGAACTGGCTACCATTTCAATAGAACCATGTGGCAAGGTCATCGGTAAGTTGTCATAACCATAGATACGACCAATTTCTTCTACCAAATCCACATCGTATTCCACATCAAAGCGGAAAGCCGGCGCTGTAACCTGCCAGCCTCCATCAGTATCAAGCACTATCATCTCAAGGCGGGTCAATACATCCTCAATCACTTCATCTTCTATTTCAATACCCAGAACACGGGTTATTTTATCTTTTTTCAGTATAATTGTTTTAGCTTTAGGAATATATGCATCATACACTTGCTCAACAATCTGCCCTATCTCACCACCAGTTATTTCCAGAATGAGTTCAGTGGCTCTCTCAATGGCCTGTACTTGTAGTTCAGGAGAAACACCACGCTCAAAACGGTGTGATGAATCTGTATGCAAACCATGATAACGTGCTTTACCAATAATTCTATCTGGCGTAAAAAAAGCACTTTCTAAAAGAATATCTTGAGTGTTATCAGTAACAGAAGAACTTTCACCCCCCATAATACCAGCCAGAGCTAATGCCTGTTGATCATCAGCAATAACCAGATTGTCATCGCGTAAGGAAATTTCCTGTCCATCTAATAAGGTAAGTTTTTCACCTTCTATGCCCATACGAACATTAATAGCACCCTGAATTTTGTTCAAATCAAAGGCGTGCATAGGCTGCCCTAATTCAATCATGACAAAATTGGTAATATCGACCAGAGGACTAATAGAACGATTACCGCAACGACGTAATTTTTCCTGCATCCACAATGGTGTTTCAGCCTGAGTGTTCACATTTTTTATAATACGCGCTACATAGCGTGGGCAATCTTCTTTTGCTGTAATATTCACGGCAATGACATCTTCAATATTTGTAGCATGCTGTTTAATTTCAACAGCTTGTACATTCTGTCGGGTAAAAACACCTGTTTCACGAGCAACACCGGCAATGGAAAAACAATCACCACGATTTGGTGTTACGCCGAGTTCAATACTGACATCATCTAATAATAAATAGTCAATAATCGACACACCTATAGGTGCATCCAATGGCAATTCCATAATACCGTCGGCATTCTCTGCCAGACCTATTTCTTTTTCCGAGCACAATATTCCAAAGGATTGCACACCACGCAATTTAGATTTCTTAATTTTAAAATCACCCGGCAGTACAGCCTTGATCATTGCACAAGCTACAATTAAGCCAGCACGCGCATTTTTTGCACCACAAACAATCTGTAAGGGCTCAGCGGATAAAGTACCTACATCCACCTGACAAACTTGTAATTTATCAGCATCCGGATGCTTTTCAGCACTGAGAATTTTTCCAACTACCACACCGCTAAATTCAGGGACTACAGGCTCAATAGCATCCACTTCTAAGCCAGCCATGGTTAATTGATGGCCTAATTCTTCTGTATTTAAATCCGGGTTGACCCATTCTCTGAGCCATTGTTCACTAAATTTCATCTTTTTTACCAGTAAATAAGTTTACAACTATAAGTTTTCAGCCTGATTAGACAAATTGACGTAAAAAACGCAGATCATTTTCGAAAAACAAGCGTAAATCATTGACCCCATAACGCAGCATAGTCAAACGTTCAACCCCCATACCAAAGGCAAAACCGGTATATTTTTCACTATCAATATTAGCATGACGAAATACTTCAGGATGTACCATACCACAGCCTAAAACTTCTAACCAACCAGTATGACTACAGATACGACAACCAGCTCCACCACACATCACACATTCAATATCCGCTTCTGCTGAAGGTTCGGTAAAAGGAAAATATGATGGTCTAAAACGAACTTTTAAATCTTTCTCAAAAAAATTTTTTAAGAAATCATCTAAAATACCTTTTAAATCAGTAAAACTAACCTCTTCATCCACCATCAGCCCTTCTACCTGATGAAACATCGGCGTATGAGTGACATCAGAGTCACAGCGATAAACGCGTCCAGGAGCAATCACACGCAAAGGGGGCTTTTGTGCTTCCATGGTCCGAATTTGTACTGGTGAAGTATGCGTTCTTAAAACTGTATGCGGATCAAAATAAAAAGTATCATGCATGGCACGCGCAGGATGAGATTCTGGAATATTTAAAGCTTCAAAATTGTGATAATCATCTTCAATTTCGGGTCCGGTTTTTACTTCAAAACCCATTTCTGAGAATAAAGATTCAATACGACGTAAAGTACGACTGACTGGGTGTAAACCACCGATATGCTCACCGCGGCCGGGTAAAGTTACATCAATGGTTTCTGAACGCAATTGCTGTTCCAGTAAAGAGGTTTGCAGAGCCGTTTTCTTATCCAATATAGCTTGCTGTACAGACTGTTTGGCCTGGTTAATCACCTGACCGGCTTTGGGTCTTTCTTCAGCAGAGAGTTTGCCCAATTCTTTCATTAAAGAAGTGATTGAGCCTTTCTTGCCTAAATATTGCACCCGAATCTGATCCAGGACTTCAATTTTTTCTACTGTATTTATTGCCTGCTGTGCTTCATCTACCAGCTTGTCCAGGTTTTCCACCATATAACCTCATCATACTATTTTTAAACACGATTCAAAAAAAAGGGGGAAAGACTTGCGTCTTTCCCCTCATATACCGATAGCTAATAATCTACGGATTCTTACTGGATAAAGACTATGCAGCTAGTGCTGCTTTTGCTTGTTCAGCAACAACTGAAAAAGCAGCCTTATCAGCAATTGCCATATCAGAAAGAACTTTACGATCTATCTCAATGTTGGCTTTTTTCATACCATCAATCATACGACTATAGCTCATACCGTTTTCACGTGCTCCGGCATTAATACGTGCAATCCATAGTTGACGGAATTGACGCTTGCGTTGACGACGATCACGATAAGCATATTGACCCGCTTTAGTAACCGCCTGAACCGCAGCACGGTAGACATTTTTTCTACGACCTGAATAACCTTTCGCTTGCTTAATAATTTTCTTGTGCCTGGCATGTGCCTGTACACCACGTTTAACTCTTGCCATTATATAATCTCCTGATTTAGACTAAACGTAACATACGTTTGATTGCTGGAGCATCTGACTTATCAACTGAGTCAGGGCTACGTAAATGACGCTTACGCTTGGTAGTCATTTTGGTCAGGATGTGGCTACGGTTTGAATTACCGCGTTTGATACGACCTGAAGCTGTTACGCGAAAACGCTTTGACGCGCCACGCTTTGATTTCATTTTTGGCATAATACACCTCTTTAACTAATCTACACATTGGTTATACAGACAATAGTCAACTCCTTAATCCCACTTCTGAAGAAGGGGGCAGTTAAAGGAGTCAGGCTGATGACTGTACTTAAGTAAAACAATAACACTTTGACTCAAAAATTCTTATATTATGAAAGGATGGGCTGAGGTCAGCTCTCCCATGAGTGGTTATTACTTTTTGCTTTTTGGTGCTAAAACCATGGTCATTTGACGACCTTCGAGTTTGGCTCTTTGTTCCACATTAGCAATATCATCAAGATCACCGGCAATGCGTTCAAGAACATCCATACCTAATTCACGATGTGCCATTTCACGGCCACGGAAGCGAATTGTTACTTTAGTTTTATCACCATTTTCAAGGAAACGAGTCAGGTTGCGTAGTTTGACCTGATAATCTCCTTCTTCAGTCCCTGGTCTCAGTTTAATTTCTTTAACCTGGGTTTGTTTCTGCTTTTTCTTTTCCTGAGCTTTCTTTTTCTTCTGCTCAAAAATAAATTTACCATGATCCATTACACGGCAAACCGGTGGCTTTGCTGTTGGTGCAATTTCCACCAAATCCATATCGACATCATCTGCAAGTTGCTGAGCCTCAGTCAGACTCATAATACCAGCCTGTTCTCCATCAGCACCTATCACTCTTACTTCAGTTGCGAAAATATCTTCATTAATTCGCGTGGAATCTGCTTTTGGCTTACTAAACTGCTTTCTTGGAACTGCGATGATTTATTCTCCTATTACTGACCTTAATAAACATTTTATAAGCTAGTTTTAAGCTATGCTTTTATCAATCAGCTATTAATCAAGGCCAAATTTATTGATACATTAAATATAAACGCGATATTTTAGTAGACTTTGTCATAAATTACCACAATGTTTTCATATTTATTGTAAGTTTTAATTACGCTACATCTTCTATTTTTTTAGATTCCTGCTCTGATAAAAGAAGATTTGTTAATTCTTCAAGGCTCATAGTCCCTAAATCTACCCCGCTTCGTGTTCTTACCGCGATACTATTCGCTTCAATTTCTTTATCACCTACCACGAGAATATAAGGAATTCGTCCCAGTGTATGTTCACGGATTTTAAAACCTATTTTTTCATTTCTTAAGTCAGAAATAGCACGTAATCCAGACTGTTTCAGAGTCTTAACGATATTTTCAACATAATCTGCATGTTTATCCGTAATACACATTGCAACAACTTGTACTGGCGATAACCATAGGGGCATTTTACCTGCATGTTCTTCTATTAAAATTCCGATAAAACGTTCCAGTGATCCTAAAATGGCACGGTGTATCATTACAGGCACTTGTTTTTCACCATGTTCATCAACAAAAGAAGCATCTAAACGACCCGGCATGGAAAAATCTACCTGTGCTGTACCACATTGCCAGACTCGACCAATACAATCCTTTAGAGAAAACTCAATCTTGGGTCCATAAAAAGCCCCTTCACCAGGCTGTAATGCCCAATCCAGCTCTTTACTATTCAACGAAGCTTCTAATGCGGCCTCTGCTTTATCCCATACTTCATCTGAGCCTACTCTTTGCTCAGGTCTGGTAGATAATTTAACCAGCACATCAGTAAAGCCAAAGTCCTTATAAACAGCAAATAATAAGTCAATAAAAGAAGAAATTTCACTTTGTATTTGAGCTTCAGTACAAAAAATATGTGCATCATCCTGTACAAAGTTTCTGACTCGCATTAATCCATGCAAGGTGCCTGAGGGTTCATTACGATGACAGGAGCCAAATTCAGCCATACGCAAAGGTAAATCACGATAAGATTTTAAACCCGTATTAAAAATCTGAATATGACAGGGGCAGTTCATTGGTTTTATCGCATAATCACGACTTTCTGAATGCGTGGTAAACATCATGTCACTGAATTTATCCCAATGACCTGATTTTTCCCATAAGCTGCGATCTACTACTTGTGGTGTGCGTACTTCCTGATAGTCATTATCTACCAGCACTTTACGTACATATTGTTCTATTTGCTGATAAATAATCCAGCCCCTATCATGCCAGAATACCATGCCGGGTGCTTCTTTCTGCATATGGAAAAAGTCTAATTGCTTACCTAATTTACGGTGATCTCGTTTTTCAGCTTCTTCCAGGCGATGTAAATAGCCTTTTAAATCTTTTTTATTGGCCCATGCAGTACCATAAATACGTTGTAACATTTCATTGTTAGAATCACCACGCCAATAAGCACCGGCCAGTTTCATCAATTTAAATGATTTTAGTTTACCGGTAGACGGTGCATGTGGACCACGACAAAGGTCAATAAAATCATCTTGTTGGTATAATGATAAATCTTCATCAGAGGGAATGCTTTCAATAATTTCTGTTTTATAGTCTTCACCAATATCACGAAAAAATTGTATGGCCTCATCACGGGATTTTACTGAACGACTAATAGGAATATTGGCTTTAACCAATTCAGCCATTTTCTTTTCAATAGCAACTAAATCATCCGGAGTAAAACTTTCTTCATAGGAAAAATCATAAAAGAAACCATCATCAATCACCGGTCCTATTGTTACCTGAGCCTTTGGAAATAAGGATTTAACTGCCTGAGCCAGTAAGTGAGCCGTAGAATGGCGTATAACTTCAAGACCTTCTGCATCACGATCGGTAATAATTGCCAGCTGTACATCATTTTCAATGATATAAGAAGTATCCAGCACTTGACAATCAATTTTCCCGGCTAAAGCTGCTTTGGCCAGGCCAGGACCAATATCAGCAGCAACATCATAAATTGAAACAGCCACATCAAATTGTCTAGAAGAACCATCAGGTAAAGTTACTACAGGCATTATATTAACCACACTATATGAATTTAAAAGCTTATTATTATAACTGACTTGAAGCATTGCTTAAAGAATTTATTCATTCCTGATAAAAGCTTTTCTTAAAAATTAGAATTTATAGGAATTTTCCTACATTTTTTTGATTCAAAAAGGTTTATACTGATAGATGTCTAAAAAATGGCTTATAAAAGATTACCTGATTACTTACAAAGCTCAGCCATATTCAGAAAATATAATATTTGTAAAAACAATTTGTAAAAACAATATGTTATAGATGAAATTTTTGAATAATAAGAAATTATATACAATCTTAGAGAAAAAATAACCTGTTTGTATTAGTGCAATAAATCAGCTTTACCGTAGTTATTGGCTTCGGTAGATATATTACCTCCAAGAGGTAGCTGAGCTTTGTGGGTAATCAGAAAAAATTAAATATGAGTGAGATTGATCAAACATCTGATGACTTGCTACGAGAAATTATGCAGATGGAGCATGAAATCAATAAAGTTCTCGCATTGAATGAGAATAAAGAAAATCAAGTCACCAAACAATATCGAAAATTTATTGCCGCTAAGAATAAGAAATTGCTATTGTTAAATAATAATTAACCTGAATACTGAATAAGAAAACAAAAAATAATTGAAAAAAGAGTCAGTCCATGATCAAATAGTTTAAATACTAATCCAAAAGGTCAAACCAAGGACTGACAATGGAAACTATAGATGCTTTGTACTGTGATGTCGATGATTTTAACCAACAATTTTATCCTGAATGGGAAAGACAACAATTAGAGTCTGGAAAAAAGAGGCGTAGAAAGAAAGGTGTTATGACACCCAGTGAAATAATGACAATTGTTATTCATTTTCACCAATCAAATTACAAAGATTTTAAAAATTATTATTTGCGATATGTAGATCAATATCTACGTAAAGAATTCCCAAGATTACTCAGCCATACACGTTTTCTTGAAATGATGCCAAGAGTGTTAATGCCACTCTGTGCCTATTTCGGTACATGCAAAGGAAAGCATACTGGTATTGCATTTGTGGATGCGACTAAGATAAAAGTTTGCCATAATATACGTATTCCCAAACATAAAGTTTTCGAAGGAATTGTAGCTATGAGCAAGTCATCAATGGATTGGTTTTTATTATCAATCATAAGGGTGAAATTTTAGCAACAAAATTGACAGTTGGAAATGTGGATGATCG
>JAUJGA010000257.1:0-3617 GCA_042095675.1 Gammaproteobacteria bacterium | reverse complement strand
TGGCTTTGTGAGGCGACGATGAAGGGCAAGATGAAAAGGGGTTGCACTGGTAAAATAATAATCATATAGGGGAGGAAAAAGATGGCGATGTTCGCCAGAGTCGATGGTTATGAAATGCAGAAATCGCCAGAATTAGGCTGGTTTTGAACACCACCCACAATGGATGCCCTTGAGCGTCCCCAATGATGTCAACCACTTTTCTGTGCAATCGTTTCCACAGTACTTATCCGAACGCATACCCCTTCTTTTGATCTTTGTCCGTTAATGTTGTATAGAAGACGAATAAATATTTGTTTATTTTAAAATAGTCTGCATTGCAATATGGTTGATTTCTTTTGCGTGTTCTTCTGTATCAGATTCACTATAGCAGCGAAATTCAGGTGCATTACCAGAAGGTCGGAAGTGAATGATTGCTTCATTTGCAAAAGTAATTCTCAGGCCATCAATGGTATTAATCTGAATTATCTGTCCTAGTTTTTCTACTAACTCTGGGAAATCAGCTTGCAGAACCTGTTTGTTTTCTTCATCATTCCCTGCAGTATATTTTGCCATTAATTGTTGACTCTTTTCAGTGGCAAAGTTTTTGATGCGATCACTATAAGTATATCTCTGAGGTAGTTTCTCTGATAACTTTGATAGGGGACAATTCATTTGTACTGCACTATGTATGATGCTCAATAAAACAATAATGGCATCCCGTGTGGGTAATGGAGAGAGTAATACATTATTCTGGCGTATCGGTGTCGCAAGAAGAAATCCTCCATTGGCCTCATAACCAGCCACTGCTAAATAATTATCTTCAACATAATGATTCATAGCTTCGATAACATAGGGAGAACCAATGCGGGTGCGTTTTACATCAGCAAAGAAATTGGATTTTTCTACACAGGTATTAGAACTAACCGGGGTGACCATATGATCAATCTGTAAATAGTGTGCACAGAGAACGCCAACAATATCTCCTCTGAACCATTCCCCTTTTTCATCAGAAATTAAAGGACGATCGGCATCACCATCAGTTGATACAATAGTATCTAGTTTATGCTCAGCTACCCATTGTCTGGCTAGAGCAATATCTTCTGATCGTACAGCTTCTGTATCAACAGGAATAAACTGATCTGAAAAACCTAGCTTAATTACCTCAGCACCAAGACTCGTTAATATTTCAGGTATTATGTCACGGGCAACACCACTATGCTGATAAACCCCTACTTTTTTTCCGGCAAAAGCAGCTTCAGGGAAAAGATCAATAAAGCGTTTTTTATAATTATCTTCAGCAGTTTTATCAATAGCAGGTAAATAATTATCTTTTTGAAAGAACTGACACTCAGTATCAAATAGTGAATCAGAAAGTTTAATACTTTGTTGTTTTATAATCAGCTCATCATCTTTTAATATTTCACCTGCTAACTTATAAAACTTAATACCATTTCTATCATCAGGAATATGACTTCCGGTTACCATAATCGTAGCACAATGATGATCCAAACCATAAAGTGCCACAGCAGGTGTTGGGATAAGTCCGGCATATATAACTTCAAAGCCACTATCTAAAATAGCCTTGGCACAGGCATTAAGAATAGCAGGTGTACTTTTTCGTAAATCACCCGCTAAAACAATTTTAGAATTTGAACTTAGCTGTTGAGTTTGCTGAAGATATTGAATAAAGCCCAACGTATAAGCATAACATACCTGATCATTCATATCCTTAACTAAACCACGGGCACCACTGGTCCCAAATGTAACCTGACTACTATGCATTAAATCTTTAATTGTTGTTTTCATAATATGTTCTGTATTTTAATTTATATGGAATGTATGGAGGTATCTCCTGTGCCCAAAGATATGATTCTCCTTTATGGGGACGTTTTTAAGTCATCCATGACTCGCTTACTTACGCTATCCATGGCTACAGAAACCCCATAAAGAAGAATCATATCCCTGGACACTACCTGCATTCTTAGTTTTTGCTCTTGATCTACTCACACCACCCACAAAGAACTCTGGTAGTGCTGTTGGCGTAGAGTATTAGTATTGAAAACATGAATGTTTTCATTAAAGCGTCACATGGATCTGCTAGAGCGTCCCCTGAATACTAATACCCTACGCCAATAGTATGAATGTATTTACTCCACTCGACCATAGTTATCATCAAACCGAACGATATCATCTTCACCCAAATAAGCTCCGGTTTGAACTTCAATAATTTCCAATGGAATTACCCCAGGATTCTCCAGTCTATGCTGAGTACCTAGAGGGATATAATTGGATTGATCTTCAGTGAGCATAAATTCTTTATCACCACAGACGATTTTTGCAGTACCTTTTACCATAATCCAATGTTCTGAACGATGATGGTGCATCTGTAAAGAGAGTTTAGCGCTTGGATTAACAATAATACGTTTGACTTTAAAACGTTCTGTTTCTTCTAGTGTTTCATAACTACCCCAGGGACGATAAACACGCTGGTGAAGTAAACTTTCTTCCCTCTTAGTGGCTTTGAGTTGATTAACGATGGCTTTTACATCTTGAGAACGATCCTTGTCAACGACTAATACGGCATCGGCTGTTTCTACTACGACACAATTATCAACACCAACGACAGCTACCATTCGCTCATCAGCATGGATATAACTATTTGTGACATCATGATGCAGGATATCACCATGGAAAACATTGCCATTCTCATCTCTTTCTTTAACTTCCCAAAGGGCAGACCATGCACCTACATCATTCCATTCAGCATCCAAAGGAAGTACCACTGCTTTATCCGTTTTTTCCATCACGGCATAGTCAATGGAATCAGAGGGGGATGCTGTAAATGATTCATTATCTAGGCGACAATAGTCCAGATCTTTAACACCATCTGAAACCGCTTTTTTAACAGCCTGATATATTTCAGGAGATAAGGATTTTAATTCATCAAGAATAGTAGATGCTTTAAACATAAACATGCCGCTATTCCAATAATATTCACCACTATCAAAATATTTTTGTGCGGTTGCTAAATCCGGCTTTTCAACAAAGCGTTCAACATTATAGGCATTATCTTCTTTAGAGAATGATTCAGCACGTTTAATATAACCATAACCTGTTTCTGTTTTATCCGGTACGATACCAAAAGTAATTAACTGTCCCTGTTCTGCAACACGACAGCCAGCTTCAATGACACGATGAAATTCTTTGGTGTCTTGAATGATATGATCGGCTGCAAGAATTAACATCACAGCATCTTTAGAATCTTCTTTTTCATTGATATATTCTGCAGCAGCAGCAATTGCGGGGGCAGTATTACGTCCCACAGGTTCTAAAATAATTTTATCAAATTTGACACCTATGTCACTCATTTGCTGAGCCACCATGAAACGATGGTCTTCATTGCAAACCACAATAGGTTCAGCTAAATCCGTGACACCTTCTAAACGTGTCATAGTCTCCTGCAACATTGTTTGGTCACCATAAAGTGATAAAAACTGTTTAGGATTTAATTCTCGAGACATAGGCCACAAACGTGAACCATTTCCCCCAGACAAAATAACAGGAATAATCATTGTTTTAATACCTTTTGACTAATTATTATTTTTTGACTTACGACTTACGACTTACGACTTACGACT
>JAUJGA010000256.1:0-1903 GCA_042095675.1 Gammaproteobacteria bacterium | reverse complement strand
TGTCGGGACGCATTACTATTCCTTTTCAATCAAAGGTGAGTACCAGCAAATCACTCGTTTTTTCAGGTTTAATAAAACGTTTCTTTTGGTAAAAAGCTTCAAAATCCCGAGCGACATTTTTTACTATATTAAGGCTCTGCTTCTTAGGGATATTAGCGCCAGTCGTTGTTGAAACTGTTTCAACAACGTTATCAAATGAACCCCTGATGGCCTCATTAGATACCCTGTGATAGAGGCTATCACTATAGTGGTCAGTGGCCAAATTGAGTTCAGCATCAACTGGAAACAAACTGGTGTTATTAATCTGGCTATAGCCAATTCGAGTCACATTGACTTTACCAAATAAACTTTCAAGTGCTCGACTTGTGGTGACTTGAACATGGTTTAAAAGTTCACCTGATCCTGTGATGACACTGTCTTTCTTTTTCTCTTTGTCAGCTTTTAAATCCAGCCAACCTTGCAATACCTGTCTCATGATTTCATGGCCTTTCTTATTGATGAAACTTTCTATTTTACCATGTTCACTCTCTGCACTGTGGTCAGACTTGAGCTGTTTTATTAACAAATCAAATTCTTTCTGTGCACCAGAAAAGAATGAAAAATCATTTGAATCAATGTATGCTATGTTCATGAGAGGGTTCTTTTCAGGTTTATGAATGTCAGATACTTATAAACCTCTAGTTTGATCTCTCTCTTTTCTATTTTCAAGCCTTAATTGTTGAATTTATTCTATAATTTCGTCGTTTCAAAAGATCTGCACCCATAATAAATTGAGGGTGTTTAATAAGTTTAGTATTATCAATAAGTTAAAACATTAAAAATCAACCCCTTCAGTCCCCCTTCTAAAAAAGGGGGAAGTTAAGAGCAATTTTTCAAGTACCTCTAGTTATTTTAGATTGCAAGAAAAAGAAGATATTAATGAAAACGCCAAGGCATTGATGGGGAAGAATCCGTTTGATAGACACGAACACCTTCTTTTAGATCTTCTTTTTCCAACTCTAATAGGTCAAAGAGATCCTGAATTTGTTTCCTGAATGCATCCTCTTCCTGGGCAGAAATAGGCTTACCTGAGCCTTTACGACTAATAACTATTTTTCTTGTCTGTAATTTTTTTTTGGACTGTTCTTTAGACTGATTGTTTTCAGGGACTAAATCATTAAGCAGTTCAGCATGCTCTTCAAAAATTTCCGAAGGATCACGGGAAAATTCAAGGCTGTCATACTCCTCTTCTACTTTAACGTAAATAGAAGAATCAAACTCATCTAGTTCTAATGCTCCGTCTTCATTTACTTTATCTTCATTAGATAAGTCTTCAAGCGTATCCCATTCTTCAGGATTAAAATCTGTTTTTTGTCCCATTAGATTATCTATCTCTTTTTTTTTAGTAAAATGATGTTTATAATGATACACTTATTTATATTAGATTGAAACTATAAGCATTGTCCAATGTGAAATGAGTCTGAACAAAAGGTTTCATTCCAACATGAATGAGTCTAAGTAGCGTAATTTATTTAAAAATCGTTCATGATCAACCAATGAAAACGATCATGAAATTAGAAGAATTAGAAACAATTGATCATTTGGATCAATTTCTCAATGGAACTCAAGCGGTAATATTTGAGACTGTTGCTGTTAAAAAAGAACGATACGGGTGGATACAACATGAGTTGGTTCGTTTTAATTATCTACCTGATTACCCACAAAGCTCAGCTACCTCTTGGAGGTAATATATCTACCGAAGCCAATAACTACGGTAAAGCTGGTTTATTGCACTAATACAAACAGGTCATTTTTTCTCTAAGATTGTATATAATTTCTTATTATTCAAAATTTTCATCTATAACATATTGTTTTTACAAATATTATATTTTCTGAATATGGCTGAGCTTTGTAAGTAATCAGG
>JAUJGA010000255.1:0-3452 GCA_042095675.1 Gammaproteobacteria bacterium | reverse complement strand
TCGTATTCGAGGTTATTTATCGACTTGTAAAAAACAGGGAGTCACATCTGGCTATGCTATGGATTTACTCTTTAAGGGAAAACTGCCTGATTTTATCAGTTAGTTTTATATGAATAAAAAATTACGCTGAGCTGAATAGTTACAACAAATGATTCCTTCATATGGAGAGTCGTTAATTGATAATAAAGAATTGTCAGGAAAAATACGTAAATACACACTTTCCACGCTTAAACTGGATACTCTTTAATATTCTGGAAACAAGGGATAAAAAAAGCATGGTTGAAAAATTAAATTCAACGGGGCTGAGAACTGCCTAAAATATCTTAGGCCAAGAGTGATTAGGTGTTATAGTTACAGCCCAAGTGCAGAGCTGATTAATTTTGTTTGGGCATTAACGTGCATTTTGTGACTGCCCTCGGCAGGAGCGGCCATTTCAGGCCTAGATGCGACCGCAAGTGGTAAGGTTATTTTGTTGCTAATCAGTAAGCTTGACAGTCGGGGTTGAATATTCAACCATGCCCCCTGATTTAAGGGTTCTTCCTGACACCAGATACATGTTTTAGCCGCGTTATAGTGCTTTAATATTTCTCCCAGATTTTCCTCAGGTAATGGGTATAATTGTTCGATACGGATAAGTGCGACATTTTTCAAACCCTCTTTAAAACGTTTTTCCAGTAACTCATAATAGATTTTGCCACTGCAAAGTACGATTCTTTTGATGTTTTCAGGGATTAATGTTTTATCTGTTTCATCGATGACTGTCTGAAATACTCTATCGGTATATTCCTCAATGCTACTGATGGCAAGAGGATGACGTAACAGACTTTTTGGTGTCATAACAATTAAGGGTTTGCGAAAACTGCGTATCATCTGTCTTCTCAGCATATGAAAAACCTGAGCAGGTGTTGTAGGAATACAAACCTGCATATTATTCTGAGCACATAATTGCAGGTAACGCTCAAGACGAGCAGAAGAATGCTCTGGCCCCATGCCTTCATAACCATGAGGTAAAAGCATCACAAGGCCACTTAATAGGCCCCATTTTTGTTCTGCCGAACTGATGAATTGATCAATCACTACCTGAGCGCCATTGGCAAAATCACCAAACTGTGCTTCCCATATAACCAGTATATCGGCTTCTGTTGTTGCATAACCATATTCAAAAGCCAGTACGGCTTCTTCTGATAATAATGAATCAATGACCGTAAATGATGACTGATCTTCAGTGATATGTTGCAGTGGAATATAACTCTCACCCGTTTCCTGATGGTGAAAAACAGCATGGCGATGAAAGAATGTACCACGACCACAATCTTCACCAGAAAGTCGTATAGGAAAACCCTCCTGCAATAATGCGGAGTAAGCAAGATTTTCACCAAAGCCCCAATCAGTGGCTATTTCTCCTGTAGACATTTTTATCCGTTTGTCAACAATACCGGCAACCCGTGCATTCATTTTAAAACCATCAGGAGTAGAAGTCAGCTGCTTGCCAAGTGCAGTAAATCGTTCTTTGCTTATGATAGTATTAGCAGGGCTGTCCCAATTGGCATCTTTAAATCTGCTCCAGTTAACCGGAAACTCCTGTTTAAGTGTGGATTTCTCCAGTAAATGAGGTACAGTTAGTACGCCATTATCTAATGATTCACGATATGCCTGAATTAAATCCTGTACTTCACCCGGCTGAATAACTCCAGCTTCGATGAGTTGTTGTGCATAACGAGTCTTCGTTGTTTCCATAGCTCTTATTTTATTGTACATTTGCGGCTGTGTCGCTGATGGTTCATCTGCTTCATTATGTCCATGACGGCGATAACAAACAAGATCAATAAACACATCTTTATTAAAAGTATTACGATAATCCATAGCAATTTTAGTGATATCGATCACCACTTCCGGGCGATCACCATTGACATGAAATACTGGTGCGTCCACCATTTTTGCTAAATCGGTACAATACTCTGAGGAACGGGTATCACTGACGGTACTGGTAGTGAAACCAATTTGGTTATTAATGACTATGTGTATGGTTCCATGAGTTCTATAGCCACGTGTTTGTGACATATTCAGGGTTTCCATATTCACACCCTGTCCTGCCAGAGCTGCATCTCCATGTATAACGACTGGAATAACTTGTCCTCCAGGATCTAAATGTCGTCGATCCTGCCTGGCTTTCGCCGCACCTTCTACTACGGGACCAACAATTTCAAGATGTGAAGGATTAAAGGATAATGCAAGATGCACAGGCCCACCGGGTGTTGACATATCAGAGGCAAATCCAAGATGATATTTTACATCCCCGGTACGGCCATTATTATTAAAATTACCGGCAAACTCCTGGAATAAAAGTGCAGGTGATTTACCCATGATATTAATTAAAACATTTAAGCGTCCCCGATGTGCCATACCGAGCACTATTTCATTGACGCCCTGGATACCAGCATGTTGAATCAATGCATCCAGTAAGGGAATAAGACTATCACACCCTTCAAGAGAGAAACGTTTTTGACCAACATATTTAGTATGCAGATAGCGTTCAAGACCTTCTGCTGCAATGAGTTTTTTCAGGATATTTATTTGATCATCGGATGAAACTTTAATCTGTTGTCGACGTTTTTCAAGTCGTTTCTGTAATCAACGTTTTTCTTCTACACTGGATAGATACATATACTGTGCACCAATAACCTCACAATAACTATGTTCGAGCTGTTGAATAATCTTATTCAGCGGCCTTTCATCCTTGGCAAATAATGAACCGGTAATAAATTTTGTAGATAAATCGCTTTCATCGAGATCGTGATACTGAAGCGTTAATTCAGGAATTTCAGCTCTCTCTGGACTTTTAATGCTGACTTCATTCAGAGGATTTGTCATGGCTTTTTTATGTCCAGAAAAACGGTAGCTATTGATGAGTTGCAATACTTTGACTTGTTTTATATTTTTTATTTCTATCCAACACTGCTCGACTTTATTTTCTTGCTGACGATAGGGCAATTGCCTGTTTTCCAAAGCCAGTCTTTTAAAGTGAGCCCGAATATCAGAATGAATGGCTTCTGTTTTAGAGTCAACATGACCTAGATTTGAAAAGTATGATTGCCAGCTTGAGGGGATTGATTCAGGTTCTCTTAGATAGCTTTCGTAGAGTGATTCCAGATAGATTATATTATTACCATCAAGCAGAGAATCATCATGAGTATATAAGTTTGAGTTTGAGTCTGATTTTGAATTTATTTTATTCATCTTGAATCTTCTCAGTAAAGTGCTTTAGTGAAAGTATCGTACTAAATAAGTATTCCGTTAGAGTGTCCACCATCTTTATATACCGCTGATCAATGAAGGTGCTTGATTTATAAAAATATAAGGATCATTATATACCTTATGAAAGAAATAAGGTTAACACCAGAACAAAAAGTTGATTTAGATGCACTTCATGATGCCAGTCGTGATAAGCGTGT
>JAUJGA010000254.1:0-6527 GCA_042095675.1 Gammaproteobacteria bacterium | reverse complement strand
GAATTAAAGAAAGCAGCTTAACTGGGGTGCCCGGAAAAGTTTGACCACGTCACAACTGACTGGTACGTTGTTCAACCAATTCTTCAAGGTGGTGGCGGTAATCATCCAACTCTTTTGCCTGCTGATTCTTCTCTGTAAGGTCACCTACTTTTTAGACCAATTTTCAGTTTTTCAGAAGTATTTGGGGTAGATGAAATTAGCATGAAATTCATGTCACGTTTTTGTCACGTTTTATTTTTAGCAAAAGAAAAAAGTTTGCAGTTAAGCTGCAAACCCTTGATTTTATTAAATTAATGGTGCGCTCGACAGGAGTCGAACCTGTAACCGCTCGGTTCGTAGCCGAGTACTCTATCCAGTTGAGCTACGAGCGCAAATCTTTTTTACACTAGGCAGTGTCTTAAAAAGAGGATGAATTATGAAGTTTTAAGCCGGTTTTGTCAACCAGAATTTAGCAACTTATATCTAATTCAGTCAAATTATGGCGAAGAGGGGGGGATTCGAACCCCCGATACGGGATAAACCGTATACTCCCTTAGCAGGGGAGCGCCTTCAGCCGCTCGGCCACCTCTCCAAAATTTGAACGCTAGGATACCCTTAGTTAGCGTTCAGGTAAAGTCTTTTTTTAACTTTTTTCCATATTACTCTCATCTTCAGGAATTTTTTCATTGTGAATACGCTCATAGATCTCTTCTCTATGTACCGAAACATCTTTAGGAGCATTAATTCCTACACGCACCTGGTTTCCTTTTACCCCTAACACCGTAATACTGACGTCATCCCCAATGACTAATGTTTCACCAACACGACGAGTTAAAATAAGCACAATAGTTCTCCTTTATACTATTAGTGTTCAACCTTTTATTCTGCCAGATCAAAAGCAGCATGTAATGTTCTTACACCCAACTCCAAGTATTTTTCATCCACAACGACTGAAATTTTGATTTCAGAGGTTGAGATCATATTGATATTGATACCTTCTTCCGCCAGAGCTTTAAACATGGTACTAGCAATACCTGCATGTGAACGCATCCCTACCCCGACAATAGAAATTTTGACAATCTTATTATCGCAAATGACTTCTCTTGCACCCAACTCTTGAGCAGTATTGGTTAAAATTTCCTGAGCCGCTTCTAAATCATTACGATGTACGGTAAAAGTAAAGTCTGTTGTGCCATCAGCACCAATATTCTGGATAATCATATCGATTTCAATATTACTATCACCAATAGGACCTAATATTTTATAAGCAACACCCGGCTCATCAGGTACACCTAAGATAGTTAACTTGGCTTCATCGCGATTAAAGGCAATACCAGAAATTAATGCCTGTTCCATTTCACTTTCCTCTCCATATTGTTCAAAGGTAATCAGAGTACCATTTGCACCCTCATCATCAAAATTAGGCTCATCGAAACTCGATAATACTCTTAGTGGGACAGTATATTTCCCGGCAAATTCAACAGCTCTGATTTGTAATACTTTAGAACCAAGACTGGCCATTTCCAGCATTTCTTCAAAGGTAATCTTTTCCAGGCGTGTTGCTTCAGGCACAACTCTTGGATCTGTAGTATAAACACCATCTACATCCGTATAAATCTGACACTCATTCGCTTTCAGAGCAGCGGCTAATGCCACAGCAGTAGTATCTGAGCCTCCACGCCCCAAAGTTGTGATATTACCGTCTTCATCAACGCCCTGAAAACCTGCAACTACAATGACTCGTCCCTTGTCTAAATCTGTACGTAGATTCTTTTCTTCAATATCCAGAATTCGTGCTTTATTATGTGCACTATCAGTGAGAATATGTACCTGTGAACCTGTATAAGAACGTGCTTCATAACCACGTTTACTAAGAGCCATACTTAATAAAGCAATAGTAACCTGCTCACCGGTTGAAAGTAATACATCAAATTCTCTTTCATTAGGTTTTTGCGAAATACTTTGAGCTAATGACACCAAATGATTTGTTTCTCCACTCATCGCAGAAACAACGACCACAATATCATCACCTCGGTCACGAAACAGGCCGATTCGATCTGCTACATTTTCTATACGTTCGGTAGTACCCACCGAGGTACCACCAAATTTTTGTACAATTAAAGCCATTTAAAGAACCCTTATACTAACCTTCCCTCTGAAGGGAGAGGCAATTAATTATTTTAGTTGATCTTCCACCCATGATGTAACTGATGCTAAAGCTTTTTCAAGATTTTCTGGCTGATTACCACCAGCCATAGCCATATCAGGTCGCCCTCCACCTTTGCCACCCACCTGACTGGCAACACAATTCACTAAATCACCTGCTTTGATTAATTTAGTACTATCCTTACTGACTCCAGCAGCCAAACTGACTTTATCACCTGAGACAACAGCTAAGACAATGGCACAACTACCAAGTTTAGTTTTCAACTGATCCATTGTGTCACGAAGACCTTTGGCATCTACACCCTCTAACTTGGCAGCTAATACTTTAATACCATTAATTTCAACAGCATTATCGGTTAACTCATTACCCTGAGCACTAGCGACCTGACTTTTCATCTGATCCAGTTCTTTTTCCAGCTTTCTGGAACGTTCTAATAAGGCTGAGATCTTATTGGTCAAAGTTTCCCGATTGGCCTTCAATAAAACAGCACTTTGATCAACTTGTTGTTCTATCTGCTCAATATAGCTCAGTGCACCCTGCCCTGTTACCGCTTCAATACGACGAACACCAGCTGCCACACCTGCTTCTGAAGTTATTTTTAATAAACCAATATCACCGGTACGTTGTACATGGATACCACCACATAGCTCTACAGAGAAATCACTCATGCTCAGTACGCGCACCTGCTCAGAATATTTCTCACCAAAAAGAGCCATAGCACCACTCTCTTTTACCTCATCAATATTCATCAATTGAGTTTCAACAATATGATTATTTCTAATTTGCTGATTCACCAATGTCTCTACAGCATTTAATTGGGCAGTATCAATGGCTTCAAAATGAGAAAAATCAAAACGCAGCTTTTCACTATCCACCAATGAGCCTTTTTGCCCTACATGTTCACCGAGAACCTGGCGTAAAGCCGCATGCAATAAGTGAGTGGCTGAGTGGTTACAGGCAATATTAGTGCGTTTTAAAGCTGCCACCTGTGTTTCAACACTATCTCCTAGATTTAAAGTACCTTTGATTAAATGGCCGATATGTACAAACACATCACAATTTTTCTGGGTATCAATAACATTAAATTCTGCATCAGCAGTTTTAATCGTACCGGTATCACCAATCTGACCACCTGACTCAGCATAAAATGGGGTACTATCTAATATAATCATGACATTGTCATTGGATGCTGAAACTGAATCACATAATTCACCATCCACAATCAGATTAATCACTTTTCCATGATTATTTTTCAGTTGTTCATAACCTAAAAATTCAGTCTGACCTTCAAGCTCTATATCACTATTGTAATCAATATCAAATGAGCTGGAGGCACGAGCCCTCTCACGCTGCTTTTCCATTGCCAGTTCATAGCTTACGCGATCAATTTCCAATTGATGTTCTCGTGCAACATCTGCCGTCAGATCCACAGGAAAACCATAAGTATCATAGAGTTTAAAAACTGTCTCACCGGGAATAATTTTATCTTTTAATTGAGCAATCACCTGTTCGAGGATGTGCATACCCTGATCTAATGTTTCTGCAAAACGTTCTTCTTCCTGTTTGAGTACTTTTTTAACCTGATCCTTAGCATTCACTAATTCAGGGTAAGCTTCACCCATTTCCTGACAAAGTACATCGACTATTTTATAGAAAAATGGTTCTCTTAAACCCAGTTTATGTCCATGACGAATAGCACGGCGAATGATACGTCTTAATACATAACCCCGTCCTTCATTAGAAGGAATAATACCGTCTACAATCAGAAAGGAACAGGCACGGATATGATCAGCAATCACACGTAATGATTTATTCTCCAAATCTTTACAATCTGCCATATCAGCAATTGTTTTAATAATATGCTGAAATAGATCAATTTCATAATTATTATGTACGCCCTGTAAAATAGCAGCCAGGCGTTCCATCCCCATACCCGTATCCACTGAAGGATGAGGCAGTTCGGTCATTTTTCCGGACTTATCCCGGTTATATTGCATAAAGACTAGGTTCCAGATTTCGATATAACGATCACCATCTTCATCTGCTGTGCCTGGAGGACCACCAGGCACATCTTCACCATGATCATAAAAAATTTCAGTACAGGGACCGCAAGGACCCGTATCGCCCATAGACCAGAAATTATCCTTGGCACCAATTTTAGAAAAACGCTGGGGTGATATTTTTAATTCATTCAACCAGATATCAGTAGCTTCATCATCTTCTTCAAATACTGTGACCCATAAACGATCTTCTGACAAACCAATTTCTTTGGTTAAAAAATCCCAGGCATATTGGATGGCTTTACGTTTAAAATAATCGCCAAAACTAAAATTACCCAACATTTCAAAGAATGTATGATGTCTGGCGGTATAACCTACATTTTCCAGATCATTATGCTTACCACCGGCGCGTACACAACGCTGACTACTGGTAGCACGATGATAGCTGCGTTTATCATGTCCTAGAAAGACATTCTTAAACTGTACCATTCCGGCATTAGTGAATAATAAAGTGGGATCGTTTCCTGGAATTAAAGAACTGCTAGCAACACGTTTATGATCATGTGCTTCGAAAAATTCAAGAAAAGCAGTACGTAATTTTGCACTGGTTTTGATAGAGCGGTGTGTCATTTAAAACAGGTTCCTAATTTAGTGTTGATTAAAAAAGCGACGTATTAATTCGCTGCTAAAGCCTCGTTGATATAAAAATCGAGAAGGTTTTATTTGTTCTTTATAATCTTTTGCTATGTTATCTCCAAAACGCTTACGATAAACTTTTTCAATATGTTCTTGCCAGAAATTATAAGAGCTTTCCAAAGCATCATTAATTAATTCAGAAGGTATTCCCCGTTCATTTAATTCATGACGGATTTTGACCGGACCTGAGCCTTTATTTATTCGAAAACGAACAAAGCTTTCCGTAAATCTAGCATCATTTAATAAATTATCTGCAATTAATTGCTGCAGAACAATTTCAATCCATTGTTCAATATAATCTCTATATACTTCATTATTGGAAGAGCGCTCATATTTTCGTTTAAGCTTCACTCGTAATTCAACAATACTATATTCACGAGCCGTTAAAATATTCATTGCAGAAGCCCGTAAAGAGGTCAATTGCTGTTTTAGCTGAGCATCATTAAATTGTGTATTATGTAACTCTGAATTGTAATCATCAGTATTCATCAACACACTACCAATAGCTGCTTAACAATATATAAGAGTTCAAGAATAATTGGGAGGGAATTTTAACATAATCTACTAATTAATAGCTATAGAGCTTCTCGCAAAACTCAAGAGGTTTAACACTTATAATGAAGCAAAAGCTTTCTACACCAATTTATATTCTTGATAATATCTTCCAATGTCATGTATGGACGTTTGTTACATGATGTAAAAGATGTTGACAACTTATTCCTACTAATTAAATCTAAAAACTCCACGTCTTAAATTTCTGCTTTTCACTTGGTCAAACTATACAAGAAATGACAAATATAGAGCTTTAGATCAATTGTGACATGAGGGTGATTTTTTTCTTCCTATTTAGGATTCTCAGGCACCTACTATTAATTTAAATGCCTCTTCCAAATAATGAGTGGGTGCTTTTTACTAACCATGCTCTTAAGCATTTGTCTTTTAAGATATTTTATTTAATAAACAAGAAGTTATTTATGGTACCCACTTGTTTTAAGTTCATTTTAGGGGTCAAGGAGGAACGCAGGCGCTTGCGCCGAGTAGTCCTTGATGTTTAAAATTGACGTATTACCCTATTGGCAGGGGTTCAGAAACTGAACCCCTGCTACCGGCGAGGGCGGGGTAAGCCAGCGGCTTAGGGGCAGAGCCCCTATTGAGCTATAAATTTACCCACTCATTATTCAGAAGACCCATTTAAATTAAAGAGCCTCTTGCAAAACTCCAGAGGCTAAATGTTAAAAATACTCCTGTCACGGAGTGACCGAATTTTTTATGATACTTGTACAGTTTTAAACGTATTTTTTCATCATACTTACAAAATCATCCATTAGACTCGCATAGGTAAGCCCTATAAATATCTCGTCCGCAAGCGACCGAGTTTTAAAACAAGTCCAGCTGGTCTGAATGTCTTTCTTTTTGATCTAACTCAACTAGCTGTTCTTGAACATACTTTCTAATTGTTTCTTCATTTGCATTTCCAATCGTTTCAACAAAGTAACTTTGTGTCCACAACTTACCGCCCCAGAAGTATTTTTTCTTAATTTCATGATAAATCCTGAAAAAGTCACGAGCGGTAATACTTTTTATTATTTGCATTACACCACTAGGTGATTGCCTGGTTATACTCCTGATAACCATATGAATATGATCTTCTGGCATTTCAAGCTCAACGATATCAATATCGTAAT
>JAUJGA010000253.1:0-5176 GCA_042095675.1 Gammaproteobacteria bacterium | reverse complement strand
TCGCTATGGATCAATTTGATCGTTTAAGACTATAATATGACTGCAATTAAAATACTGTCATTTTTAAAAATGTGGCTTAAAATACCTGTCAAGTGTTTTTTTTCATCTTTTTTAATTTCAATTACGCTGAATAGTTACCTTTTTAGATTAAAAAGTACAGTGAAAGAGTGATGAATAATGCCTCACTTTGGAGTACAATTTAAAATTTACTTTTATAGTCGGGTAAAGCATGGATCAAACAACTGAATCACTTAAACTTCCTCCTCATTCTATTGATGCTGAGCAGTCAATATTAGGCGGCTTACTGATTAATAATGAATCCTGGGATAATATTTCCAGTATTATTAATGAGGAGGATTTTTATCGTCGTGATCATCGCATGATTTTTACCGAAATTCGTAGCCAGATTGAAAAAGGTAAACCCTGTGATGTGGTGACCTTATCAGAAAGATTAGAATCTCTGAATACTCTGGATGAAGTCGGTGGTTTAGTCTATCTAGGGAGTCTGGTTAACAATACACCCAGCGCCTCAAATATTCGCGCTTATTCAGAAATTGTCCGTGAACGTTCCGTATTAAGGAAATTAATCCATATTGGTAATGAAATTGCTGATAGCGCCTTTAATACTGAAGGGCGTAAAAGTGATGATATTTTAGAGGCGGCTGAAAAAACTGTTTTTGAAATATCAGATAAGGGTGCCAATGCCGGTAATGACTTTAAAGGCATTACGGACTTATTGAAAAAAACAGTCGATAGAATTGATGAGCTTTATCAGAATGGTAGTACTTTTACCGGGATACCATCAGGCTTTACAGATTTTGACGGCCTGACCTCAGGACTACAGCCAGCGGATTTAGTCATTGTAGCTGGGAGACCGTCAATGGGAAAATGCTTGTCTGCAAATTCTAAGATAACTCTTCAAGATGGCCGTGTTGACAGCATTGAGAATATATACCATAAAAAATCAGCTGAACTATTAACTTTAAAAAATGACTGGAAAATACATCCATCACAAGCATCTAATTTTGTTGATGATGGTTTAAAGCCAGTATTTAAGATAACAACACGCTTGGGAAAAGTGATAGAAACTACAGCTAATCACCCATTTCTTACTCCCTCTGGCTGGAAACCAATAGCAGAAATCAAGCCGCAAACACGTATTGCAGTACCAAGAGTAATGCCTGTCTTTGGGCAAAAAAGTATGCGTGATTGTGAAGTAAAAATTTTAGCTTATTTAATTGGTGATGGCTCATTAACACAATGCTCACCACGTTTTACCAATGTCAATCCGTTGATATTGTCTGATTATATGCAAGCTGTAAAACAGTTTGGAGGCATCAAAGCTAAGCTTAAACTATATCCTCAACGTGCTGCTGGTGTGGATGTATCTGCAGATTCGCAGGCAATTCAGACTAACCGAACTTACTTTGCTCAGTTCCTATGTCAATTAATTCAAACTGCAGGTTTAAATCATCAGGAATTTGCATTAGAAATGGGTGTAGCAAAATCCAGTGTTCATTATTGGACACAAGAAAAGTCAATCCCAAAAAGTTCTTTACTAGATAAAATTAGTCAATATTTTAAGGTCTCAAAAGAAAAATTGTTACACAATGGCATGGGGAAGACAGCAAAAAACAGTCCTAATCCCTTAATTCTTTGGCTGGATGACCAAGGTATCTGGGAAAAGAATGCACATAAAAAAATTATACCAGATTCAGTTTTTACTCTGACAAAGGAGCAGCTGTCTTTATTTATTAATCGTTTATTTAGTACGGATGGCTGTGCAACATTATTAGCGAGTGGTCAATCACAATTGGGTTATACCAGTGTCAGTGAAACTCTCATTCGTCAATTACAACATCTATTACTTAGATTCGGAATTATTGCAAAAGTTCGTCATAGAAATGTAAGGCTTAAAGATAAGCGCTTTCCTGCCTGGCAACTCGACATTACTGATAACCTGTCAATTAAAACCTTTGCTAAAGAGATTGCAATATTTGCCAAAGAAGAAGCTGTTGAAAAAGTACTTAAATCTATTGAAGCAAATGCTTATAAAACTAATTATGACACAATTCCTGTAGAATTCTGGGATGATATTAAGCGTATAAAAGGTGAGGAGTCATGGGCAAGTCTGGCACGACGTTCTGGTATTAAAAATACTTCTAATATTCATGTCTATAAACGCTCATTGAAGCGATCCAGGTTTGAGCAGTTTGCTCAGGCTTTAGATGATACATGGATGAATCAACTAGCTAATAGTGATATTTATTGGGATGAAATTATTAGTATAGAAGCTGTTGGTTTAAAACAGGTTTATGATCTAACAATACCTGAAACACATAATTTTATAGCAAATGATATTTGTGTTCACAATACCACTTTCGCTATGAATCTTGCCGAGAATGCAGCTATTGATGCCGGGGTTGGAGTTGCGGTATTTAGTATGGAAATGCCAGCGGAATCATTAACCTTGCGTATGCTCTCCTCTTTGGGGAGAATTAATCAGACGAAAGTACGTTCCGGGCAGCTTGATGAAGACGACTGGCCGCGTTTAACCTCAGCGGTGTCTATTTTAAATGAAGCCAATATCTTTATCGATGATACCCCGGCATTGTCTCCTACAGAAATGCGTGCCCGGGTCAGACGTTTAAAACGCAAACATAATATTGGTTTAATTGTGGTGGATTATTTACAGCTGATGCAGGTCAAAGGGAGTTCGGAAAACCGTGTTAATGAGATTTCAGAAATATCCCGTGGTTTAAAAGCTCTGGCCAAAGAAATGAATGTGCCGGTGGTTGCATTATCACAATTAAATCGTGGTCTGGAACAACGTCCTAACAAGAGACCTGTGATGTCTGACTTACGTGAATCCGGAGCCATTGAGCAAGATGCAGATTTAATTGTCTTTATTTATCGTGATGAGGTTTATGATGAAGACAGTCCTGATAAGGGAACTGCTGAAATTATTATTGCCAAGCATAGAAATGGTCCATTAGGTGTAGCAAGGCTTACCTTTTTGGGACAGTATACTAAATTTGAAAATCATGTATCCATAGCATATGACAATTAATGATTTGAACAAACCTAATAATATCGTGAGCTATATTAGAAAAAGTAAAGTAGTTGCTGAAATCAGTCTTGCACATTTAAGATATAATCTGTCACAAGTTAAGAAACTGGTTGGCGAAGCTAAAGTGATGAGTGTGATTAAGGCTAATGCATATGGACATGGAATGTTTTCTATTGCTAAAGCATTAGTTGCAAGTGATATCTATGCAGTGGCTCGATTTGAAGAAGCTCTGAAATTACGTGAATTTTTAAATAAGGAAAGTATAGATAAAGCTGTGCTTGTTTTAGAAGGAGTTTCTTCTATAGACGAACTGCTCATCTGTGCAAAAAATAATTTTATTACCAATATATATTGTCTTCAACAATTTGATGTACTGCTGAATTTTTTTAAACAATATAATCAGTCACAGTTAAATTACTGGTTAAAAGTTGATACAGGTATGCATCGTTTAGGTTTGTTAAATGATGACTGGAAATTTGTAATTAAAGAAATTCAAAAACTAGACTTACAGAACTATCCTCTAGGCATAATGTCTCATTTTGCTTGTGCTGATGAAGTTGATAACGCCTTCAATCAACAGCAGTTGTTAGAATTTAAAACCTTCTATACTGAGTTTGAAAACGTAGCGACTATTAATAAAAGCCTAGCCAATTCAGCAGCAATTTTATCACTGCCATCATCTCATTTTGATTGGGTTAGACCCGGTATTATGCTCTATGGTGCTTCTCCCTTTGAAATGGGGAAAGAGAGTAAAACTAGATTGAATAAAAAGTTAAAACCCGTTATGACACTTTCATCTGAAATTATTGCTATTAAAAATTTGAAACAGGGAGATTGGATTGGTTATGGATCCACATGGTGCTGCCCTGAAGATATGACTATGGGCGTGGTGGCAATCGGTTATGGTGATGGTTATCCTCGTCATGCTCAAGCCGGGACACCGATTCTATTACATGGAATTGAAGTACCATTGATAGGGCGGGTTTCAATGGATATGATTACTATTGATTTAAGCTATTTTTTTCAGAAAAATAATAAAGCTGAAGTGCTTCAGCCTATCAATATTGGCGATAAAGTTATCTTATGGGGAAAAAATCTACCCATTGAAAAAATTGCAAAAAATTCTGATACCATTGCCTATGAATTACTATGTCAGCTGACACAGCGAGTTGATTTTGAGTATATTGATTAGGTGTTAACTAAGTTCTCAATAATAGGTTATTCACATTATTGCTTACTTATGGTCTTCCTTAACAGACAAAGATCAAAAGATGGGGGTATGCGTTCGGATAAGTACTGTGTAAAACGATTGCACAGAGAAGTGGTTGGCATCATTGGGGACGTTCAATGCCATCCATGGCACGCTATGTAAAAACATCCATGTTTTCATAATCCCCAATGATGCTAACCACTTCTCTGCACACACTCCCGCCGTATTAAAAACTCATATTCCCGAACGTCCCCTTTGGTTGTTTTTATGTCATATGAAAAGTACGCAATAATGTGAAGAGCCTGTTAATGGAGTAACTTTATACTATTTAACCCCAGATCTGGATAAGAAAATACTAATGTACAATCAAATAGTCAATGTTTTCATACCATTAACGCTAACAGTTATTGCAGGCTTAGCCTCTTTATGACAATAAGCAATCAGTGAACCCATTAAATTGAGCATAAAACCATGTTCACTGCGATGTCTTGAGTGTTCAATTTGAGAAATGGATTTTAATTGATCATTAACTATCTCAATAATAAACCGTTTTCTGAGCATAATTTTATCCCAAATTGACATGACTGTTGCCGTCATGTTTTTACGAACATTGGTGATTAATTCAACATCTTCATCAAATGCTTCTTCTCCTAATGCCTTAGATAAGTAACCCTTATCTCCATAGCGTTTCCCACTTAATCCTTTAATCATTTGCATGACTGGTTTACGATCATCCACATTTCCAGCTGTCAATTTTGTTGCTAAAATTTCACCCTTATGATTGATAATAAGATGTAATTTAAATCCATAAAGCCAACCCATTGATGAATTGCCCCTAGCTGCAATTCCTTCGAAAACTTTATGTTTGGGAATACGTATATTATGGCAAACTTTTA
>JAUJGA010000252.1:0-5283 GCA_042095675.1 Gammaproteobacteria bacterium | reverse complement strand
CCGCTTGAGTTCCATTGAGAAATTGATCCAAATGATCAATTGTTTCTAATTCTTCTAATTTCATGATCGTTTTCATTGGTTGATCATGAACGATTTTTAAATAAATTACGCTACTTCAGACTCATTTCACATTGGACAATGCAGAGTAGATTTTTAACTAATTTAGATGTATATTCGCAAATTAGACTACAGACATATATGCTTTTTTTGGCTTACCTTTTAAATTCTCTTCTATTCCTAGAGTGAGTAGCAGTGAATGAATATCAAGCTTTTTTACAATACAGTAAAAGACAATGAGTAAAAAAAAATCTAAGAATTACTCGGATAAGATGTCTAATAAATTCTATGAAAAAGAATTATATAAACTTCAGACTAAACTTTGTAAATTACAGGAATGGGTTGTTCAGGAAGGTTTACGAGTTATTGTTGTCTTTAAAGGTCGTGATGCGGCAGGAAAAGGGGGTTCTATCAAACGTATTTTAGAACGCACCAGTCCTCGGGTATTTAGAGGTATTGCGACACCTTCTCCCAGTGATCGTCAAACATCACAACTCTATCTGCAGCGTTATATCCCTCAATTTCCAGCTGCGGGTGAAATTATCCTATTTGATCGCAGCTGGTACAATCGTGCGAATGTTGAGCAGGTTATGGGCTTTTGTACTAATGATCAATATGAAAATTTCTTAAAAAATATTCCAGTGTTTGAGGACTATATTATTAAGGATGGTATTATTCTGATTAAATTCTGGTTTGATGTGAGCATGGATGTTCAAACCAAGCGTTTTGAAGATCGCATTACTGATCCTCGTAAACACTGGAAACTGAGTCCTATGGATCTGGAGTAGCACCGTCGCTGGTATGATTACTCAAAAACTAAAGATCGTATGTTTGCAGAGACTGATACTGAATCCTCTCCCTGGCATGTGATTGATGGTAACAATAAAAAACGTGCACGTTTAAATTGTATTTCACATATTCTTTCAACAATACCTTATAAGTCCATTAAGGCTAAGAAAGTAAAAATGCCTTCCCGTCATGATAGTGGTGGTTATAAAGCACCTGATTATCCTTATAAGTGGGTTAATAAATATTAATATAATCTATAGTATCTACCCCCCGTTTAAGGGGATTCTTATATGGTAGCACTATTGTATTATGTGCTATCATCGCATTTGTGTAGTAATTTTCTTATTATGGAGAAACTCTAAGCTGACTTATAAAGCTTATATTGGGTCCAACAAGATTAATTGAGTGATATTTTAAATATTTTATGAGTCAAAACCCTGCTATTACAACTTGTCATGATTGTGGCCTATTACAAAAAATAAGTCACTTACCTGAAGATGGTACTGTAACCTGTAGTCGTTGTGATGCAACACTACGAAAAATTGAACGAATCAAACATGCTGATAATATTGAACATTTACTGGCATTGGTTATTACTGCATTGGTTATATTTATTATTGCCAATAGTTTTCCGGTTATTGATCTGCAGGTGGCAGGTCATGAGGTGGAAACCAGCTTATATGGCATCATACATTATCTATTAACCCGTAGTGATTATTTTTTAGGGGGCTTAGTCTTCTTAACGGCTCTTGGTGCACCTTTAATTCAACTAACAGGTTTACTCTATATCTTATTACCGCTCAATTCTAATGTCATCCCACCTTTTGCTGCGCAAGTCTACCGTGTTGTGCGCTTGATTACTGAATGGAGTATGCTGGAAGTTCTTATGCTGGGGCTGATTGTTTCACTGGTTAAGTTATCAGCTATGGGTACTCTGATTCCCAGTGTTGCTTTATTTGCTTTTCTGGCTTTAATTTTTTTTATAGCCGCTATTCTAAACAATATAAATTCGGAGATAATCTGGAGTAAAATCAGTACTATAAAACAGGACCATCAACTCAAAAAATGTGAACGTCCGGAAAATATCACTAATTGTCATAATTGCCATTTACTGTGTAAGCTTCCAGAGTATCATGGGGGACGTTGTCCTCGTTGTGACTCTCCATTACATAAAAGAAAACCTGATAGCATGGCTCGTTGTACGGCCTATCTTATTGCAGCTGTCGTTTTGTATATTCCTGCTAATCTCTTGCCGGTAATGGTGGTCTCGAGTTTGGGACACTCTGAAGGTGAGACTATTATGGATGGTATTATTTACCTGGGCACAACCGGTGATATGCCCCTGGCTATTATTGTTTTTGTGGCCAGTATGGTGGTGCCGAGTATTAAGCTGACCATTTTAACACTGCTGTTAATTACTACGTACTTTAAATCACAGTGGAATATGAAAGATCGTACACGCTTGTATCGTATGACAGAGTTAATCGGGCGCTGGTCAATGGTGGATATCTTTGTCACCGCATCCATGGCGGCATTAATTCAAATTCAGGGTTTAGCGGTGATAGAGGTAGGTGGTGGTGCCATTGCCTTTGGTGCTGTTGTGGTATTAACAATCTTAGCGTCGATGTCGTTTGATCCCCGATTAATTTGGGATAACATGGAGAAAAAAAATGAGTAAGTCGTTAAATGCTATAGAACTTGATAATCTACCGGAGAGTAAAATCAAGCCTCGATCTAAATTTTCTATAGTCTGGCTAGTGCCCATTATCGCTATTCTGATTGGCTCATGGCTTGCATTTAAAGCATGGTCTGAAAAAGGGCCTGAGATTAGTATTAATTTTAAAACTGCTGAAGGTCTGGAGGCTGGTAAAACCAAAATAAAGTACAAAAATGTTGAAATTGGTGAAGTGAAAGAAATTCATATGAATCATGATAGCAAAGACATCACTATTATTGCTGAGATGATTAATGATGCAAAGCCAATTTTAACGGATAAAACCAGCTTTTGGGTGGTGACTGCACGTATTGATTCCAGTGGCGTCTCAGGTTTAGGAACCTTATTGTCCGGTGCGTTTATTAATATTGATCCCAGTTCAGAAGGAAAACAAATTCGTGAATATATCGGACTTGAAATTCCCCCTGTTATCACTCGTGATATGAAAGGTAAGCGTTTTACCCTGCATACTAAAAACCTTGGCTCTATAGGAAGGGATGTACCTATATACTATAAAAAATTTAATGTAGGTCGGGTGGAAAAAGTTAAAATGGATGATGATGGTCAGTCAGTGACAGTAGATATTTTTGTTAGAGAACCTTTCGATCAATGGGTTAATGCTAGTACTAAATTTTGGAATTCCAGTGGTGTTGATATTTCCCTGGATTCTTCAGGTGTTGTTATTGACACTGATTCAATAATTTCAATTATGATTGGTGGCATTTCATTTGATTCATCTGCTTTCGGTGATGATGTCATTCAGTCAGAAAATAATACCAGCTTTAAATTATATGATAGCCGTGCAGATTTTTTAAAAATTGATTATTCAGAGGGGAAGAAATTTGTGATTCATTTTTCTGAATCAGTGCGAGGTTTAACCATTGGTGCTCCGGTTGAGTTTAGAGGGATACAAATTGGGGAAGTAATCGATATTCGTCTAAATTTTGATGTGAATCGGAAAAAAATGGATATACCTGTTACTGTTGTTATTGATAGTTCCAAAATCAATTTTAAAGGAGATATTGAATTCAAAACTAATATCCCCAGTCGTAAAGAACGTACAGTTCTTTTAGTCAAGGAAGGCTTGAGAGCACAACTGGAAACAGGCAATCTGCTTACGGGACAATTATTTGTATTACTGGATTTCTTTCCTGAAACAGAACCATATATTGTTGACTGGAATGCTGAATACCCTGAAATCTCATCAGTACATGGTGCCATGGGAGCAATTAAAAATAATTTGAGTAATATTTTGAGAAAAGCTGATGTAATGATGACTCAGATTAATGAGCTCAGTTATAAGCTTAACCATAATCTGGAACCTCAAGTGTCAGAGGCTTTAACACAATTAAATGCTATGATGTTAGAAATTAAAAATCTCAGTAGTAGTTTAAATCATAATCTTGAGCCTGAATTGGCAAAGACATTAGTCAAAGCTGAAGTGGCACTACAGGCTATGACTGATATCTTAAAAAATGATTCAGCATTACAGCTGGATTTGCAAACAACATTACGTGAATTTTCAAAGGCGGCTCGTTCTATGAAATCTCTTACTGATTATCTAGAGAAACATCCAGAGTCATTACTTAAAGGCAAAAAAGGCTAATAATATGAATAGGACAATTTTATCTGCTTTATTAATTTCAAGTTTATTATTGCTTGGTTGTGGAACTTCTCCAAAGACCAAAATCTATATCTTAAGCTCCATTGAGCGTGATACTGCACCAATAATTGATGCTCAAAATGTGGTCATTAAAGTAGGGCCTGTGTCTATTCCTGATACATTGGATCAGGACCCAATCATTTCTCGTATTGATTCAAATTCATTATTTGCGGCTGACTATCATCGCTGGAGTGGTGATTATCGGTATGATATACAACGAATTTTAGGAGAAAACCTTTCTATCCTTTTACCGAAAAGTCATATAGCTTTGGGACAGGAAGCCATGTTACTGCCTGAAGACTTTCAGGTTATTATTAATATTCGTGAATTTTATGGCCAACTAGGCGGCAGTGTGACATTGAATGTTGACTGGGCAGTAGCACGCAAGGGTAAAAATAAAAGTGTCATAGTTAAAAAATCAGTACTTCAGGAAAATACTAGTGGAGTAGACTATAAAGACTATGTTGCAGCGCAAAGTCGTTTGCTGGCAAAATTAAGTCAGGAAATATCTAATATAATAAAAAATAAGTAAATCAGTTTTAGACTAAATTATATTAACTGAGTGTGAGATAAATACTCATACTCATTATCATTGTTCCTATCTTCACAAATATAATCTGCAACGTTTTTTTAGCTTTAGTCTGCTTGTAAAAAAGACTGAATTTAATAATACTAGTAAAAAAACCTTCAAAACTACAAGTAAATATACCTATTACACTTCAAGATGCAGAAATTAGCACCTGAAAATTATCATTAATTCTACTTCCTAAACTATCACCAATCTGAGGGAGTTTTTTGTCAAAAAAATCATCAATTGTCTGTCGAAATTCTTGTGCTGTAGAAAAATATTTATTATTGCTCACATGTTCATTCATTACTTTCCAAAGCCGCTCTATCGGATTTAAATTTGGACTGTAAGGTGGTAAGTAATGTAGCTCAATATTAAGTTCTTTTGCCTTATCTTTTACTGCATTTGCTCTATGGTACGCAGCACCATCTAAAATTAGATGAATTCGTTTATCGCTAGTATCATGCAGACGTAACTCACTTAAAAATTGTT
>JAUJGA010000251.1:0-7104 GCA_042095675.1 Gammaproteobacteria bacterium | reverse complement strand
AATAAATTTTACGGATATGATTGATTCTGAACTTATAAAATTATCACAACTTATATTAAAAGCCGCCAGGCAAGAATTATTGCCGCGTTTTAAAAACTGTAAAGTTAATGTGAAAGAGGATGGTAGTTTTATAACGGAAGCGGATCTTGCTATACAACATTTTTTACAAACGAGTTAAAAAAACAATCGCCAGAATATAAATTTTTTGCTGAAGAAATGTCTAGTGATGAAATAAGTTTTTTCAGAACTAAAATTGGCTGCATAAAAGCGAGCCTATTAACGATGGATATTTTATATCTTATTTTTTAACTGACTTGTCTTGACGATAGGGTCCACTTTAAACTACTCTTAACTTCCCCCTTTCTTTAGAAGGGGGGAAGCTAAAAGCCTAAAATCTGTTAGTTTTGCAAGTACCTCTAAAGCTTGATTTTATAAAAATAAGCCTTATTTCTCAGTAATCATAGAATAATTAGGATGAATGACATTGGAACAATATAGAGGTACGACAATCCTTTCAGTACGCCGTGGCAATCAGGTTGTTATTGGTGGTGATGGTCAGGTTTCTCTGGGTAATACTATAATGAAAGGCAATGCACGTAAAGTGCGACGTTTATTTCACGGCAAAGTCATTGCTGGTTTTGCTGGTGGTACAGCCGATGCATTCACCCTCTTTGAACGTTTTGAAACAAAGCTGGAAAAACATCGCGGACAATTAGTCCGTTCAGCTGTGGAATTAGCCAAAGACTGGCGCACTGAACAATCATTAAGAAAGCTAGAAGCTCTATTAGCAGTAGCTGATGAAACCGCCTCTTTAATTATTACCGGCAATGGCGATGTGATTGAACCGGAAGAAGGACTGATAGCGATTGGTTCTGGTGGCCCCTATGCCCAATCTGCAGCAAGAGCTTTATTGGATAATACTGATTTAAGTGCTCAGGAAATTGTTAAAAAAGGTTTAACCATTGCTGGTGATATCTGTATTTATACCAATTATAACCATACTATTGAAGTGTTGGATTTAGATGAAGCACAAGAAGATTCTGAATAAAATATCGTCCTTGATAATAAAACACATTTTGCATAACGTATAAACAGGAGTTTAAATATCCAATGTCCCATATGACACCCAGAGAAATTGTTCAGGAACTGGATAAGCACATTATTGGTCAGGCTGATGCAAAAAGAGCAGTGGCTATTGCTTTAAGAAATCGCTGGCGTAGGAGCAATGTAGAAGAACCTTTAAGTAGTGAAATCACTCCCAAAAATATTCTTATGATTGGTCCTACTGGTGTAGGTAAAACGGAAATTGCCAGGCGCTTAGCACGTTTAGCTAATGCACCCTTCATTAAGATTGAAGCTACAAAGTTTACTGAAGTAGGTTATGTTGGTCGTGACGTTGAGTCTATTATCCGTGATCTTCTGGATGTTTCCATCAAAATGACTCGTGAACAGGCAATAGAAAAGGTTCAGAACCGCGCATTAGATGCAGCAGAAGAACGTATTCTGGATATCTTATTACCACCTGCCAGAGGTAATCCTGATTCTTCTGACGATTGGGAACAGGATTCTTCACCTGCTGAAAATACCACAAGGCAAAAATTTCGCAAAATGCTACGTGAAGGTAAGTTAGATGATAAAGAGGTTGAAATTGGGGTACAAGCAGCGGCCGTTGGTGTAGAAATTATGGCACCACCTGGAATGGAAGAAATGACCAACCAGTTGCAGGGCATGTTTCAGAATTTAGGCGGCAGCGGTAAAACCAAACAGCGCAAAATGAATGTTAAAGATGCTATGAAGGTGCTGACAGAAGAAGAAGCAGGAAAATTACTCAATGAAGATGATATCAAACATCAGTCAATAACAAATGTTGAACAGCACGGTATTGTTTTTCTAGATGAAATTGACAAAATTGCTACACGCAGTCAAGGTCGTGGTCCTGAAGTTTCCAGAGAAGGCGTACAGCGTGATCTACTTCCACTGGTAGAAGGAAGCACCGTATCAACCAAACATGGAATGATAAAAACAGATCATATTTTATTTATCTGTTCAGGGGCATTCCACTTATCTAAGCCTTCAGATTTAATTCCTGAATTACAGGGACGCTTGCCCATTCGAGTGGAACTTAATGCCCTTGATGTAAAGGACTTTAGTCGTATCCTGGTCGAGCCTGATGCATCTCTAACAGAACAATATATTGCTTTAATGGCAACAGAAGAACTCACTTTAACCTTTGAAAAAAGTGCTATTGAGAGAATTGCTGAAGTTGCTTTTACTGTCAATGAGTCCACCGAAAATATTGGTGCCCGACGTCTGCATACAATTATGGAACGACTACTTGAGTCTACCTCTTTTGAAGCATCTGATAAAAGTGGAGAAAGCCTGACCATTGATGGTCAGTATGTAGATGATCAATTAGGTGAATTAGCCGTTGATGAAGATTTATCACGTTATATTTTATAAGCAAAGATGGTAATTATTCAATGGATTTATGAGCAATAACCATTGTAGGGCTATGCTTACTCGTTTTTCAGACTTTGAAAACTTACTGCGTTCAAACAGTTCAAAGCATAAAAAAACAAGCAATCATAGCCCTTTGTATAATTCATGGAGAGTAGTTACCAAGGTTGTTAATATTATATTGTAACTACTCACCTTAAAACCATGGTAAGGTTTTTGGTTGCTTATTTTTAGTACTTAGAACTGTCTGAACGCAGTGAGTTTTCTAAGAACTAAAAATAAGTGACAGAAGCCTCAACTGTTATTTGTTAGTAGCAATTACAATCTATTTGAGGTTATATTATGTCCACACCAACACCCACAGAAATTAACTTTCATCAAAAATCACATGAGCTTGAAGTCGCTTTTGATGAAGGCTCACGTTTTCATTTTAGCAGTGAATTTTTACGTGCTCACTCCCCTTCTGCTGAAGTGCGAGGTCATGCTCCTGGTGAAGAAACGTTACAAATTGGTAAAGAAAATGTGAATATTGAATCCATGGAGCCCGTGGGTAATTATGCCATTAAAATCACCTTTACTGATGGCCATGATAGTGGTATTTTTTCCTGGGACTTATTCTATGATTATGGTAAAAACCATGAAGTCATGTGGAAAGATTATTTACAAAAGCTAAAAGATGCCGGTCATGAGCGTAAGTTAAATTAAGTTGTTACTTATGAAAATTTTAAGGAGACATTCAATATGCTAGAGAGTATAAAAACAAAGCCAGTTAATATGGTTAAAAGCTGGTCTACTATTGAAGAGTTTACTAACTTTTGTGATAAAGAAAAAAACGTCAGATGAATTCAGATACAGATTTTATTGAAGCCGACTTTGAACAGGCAAAAGATCTGGCTCTGGAAAAATTAAACCTCCTTAAAGAAGATGGCTGGATATGCTGAATTCAGGTATGATAATTAACAGCATTCATGCAAAAAATATTCTTAAATTTGAACAATTAGAACTAAATAATCTCCCTGAAGATGGTATTATTGCCATTATTGGTTTTAATGAATCAGATAAAAGCACCATTGGCGAAACAATTTGCTTTGCCTTATTTGTTCGTACGTTTTCTATTGATGATAAAAGATTAAAAAAAATTATTCACTGGGGAGCTAGCGAATGTAGTGTAACTATCAATTTTACCCGAAAACAACTCACTTCAGCTGATGCTAGTGATTCTAGTCCAGAGGATGAACAATGGGCAATTACGCGTATGCTGGACTTTGCCGGCAATCATTCTGCCAAGTTATATAATGTTAATGATATATCTAAACCTATTGCCAGAGGTGTTAAAGAGTTTGAAGAGGCACTGTATAAAATAACCGCAATAAAATTTGAAGAATTTATTGCGTCGTTCTATCTGGCACAAAGAGAAATTACCACTCCTCATCCTCATAGTTATACACTCAAAAGTATGGCAGTAATCTCTACTCTGGAGCATTGTAATCAGCTGATACATCAGGAAATAAATGATGATGATCAGTCATGCAATGATATTAGACTACAAATACAGACATTAGAGACAGAGGTTGATGAACTGGATATTGATGATCAACATCTGGATGCTTTGAGCTTTGAGTTTTGAGCTTACAACATACCACCATTTCACAAGCCAATGATCACACCGATAGCACCCTGGATGCTATCAGGAAAATGTTAAAGATTATAAAGATACGTCCATTAAGCTCAGGCGTTCACAAAGCAAAAAAAAATGGCTCCTTTGCACACTTTGTTTTATTTATCATTAGTGTGATCAGTTTAATTTTATGGATCAGTTTGGTCATGATGCCTGAAAAAGCTATTCATGGTGAAGTGACAGGTCTTTTACAAGCTAATTTTCCTCAATTTACAACCACCTATTATCCCTTTTTACTGTATATCAATATTACTTCTATGGTGTTATATTTATTATTATAGGATACCTATTATTCGCCATAATCACAATGCCAAGCACCTGGATGAAATCGGTATCGATCTCGCTGAAAAAATGCATTCATTGGATGATTCAAGAGCAATAGATGCTGATGAAACATGTATGAAACAAATGAATCTATTAACCATCGCTCCCATCACAGAGGATGAACTCACAAATTGTACACAGGCTGATTTAATATTCCTAAGACAGCAGCAAAGAGAACAAAGTGATCAGATTATAAAACTTTCAAGTGCCTTGGTGATTGAACGTGAACGCATCAAACAATTACATGAATTAGATAAAAAATTAATTAAATATCAGACAGAAATTGATGATATTACCTCTCAAAATAAGACCAGAAAAAATTCATCTGAGCTACTTATTGGTGCAACGCAACATATCTCCACCTGTTTTAACCAAACCTTACGAGATCATGTCAGTCAGACTTTACCTCTCTTTACAGAGAATAGATATGAACGCTTACAGATTGATGATGACCTCACTGTAAGAATATTTTCAAACAATAAATATGACTTTATGGAGTTAGATGAAATTTCCAGTGGTACACAACGTCATATTATGCTGGCAGTGCGCCTGGCACTTTCTCAGGAAATGATCCGGCGTAAAGTGCATAGTTATCAGTTTCTGATTTTAGATGAACCTTTTGCTTTCTTTGATGAGGAAAGAACTGAAAAATCACTACAGGAATTACCACAATTAAGTCAGGCTCTCACTCAAGTCTGGATTATCGCTCAGACTTTCCCAGATAATATGAACTTTGTAAAAACAATTTTTTGCGAACGTGACATCAATAAAAAAGTGGCATAAAGCTGCTAAACAAGTAATGGATACTTATGAAAAATAGAAAAATTGGTCAAAAAATATCTTTCTTCTTTGCTGTTTCATGTTATTTAATGGCAATAGCAACGGCTGGGTTTAGTGTTTACTGGTGGAATCATTATGGTTCTGAATCACCAATTTTTGCCAGTGCCCTTGCCAGTGTGTTCTTTTTTATAAGCTGTGGCGTAGTACTACATTTTGTCGCCAATGCCAATCTAATGGACTTAAAAATCAAATTAGATAATGATACAAAAACTACTAATTAACATCCCTTAATTCAGCATCACCAAGAAATTGATATTTTAATCTAATGGTCTAGAATAAAGACTAATATTATTAGCAGTATCAGTCCTTATAATGCCAAGGATAATAGCATATAGTGGACCCCAAGATTTGGACAATAGATTAAGATATAAGACCTAACCAAATGGGAAACCTAAAAATGAGTAAAAAGAGAAAATCATTCAGCAATGAATTTAAAGCAAAATTGGCCATTTGAAGCCATCAAAGGTCAGAAAAGTATTGCTGAACTTGCTTCATAATTTGGAATTCACAGTACACAGATCAATAATTGGACAAAGCAGTTACTAGCGTGTGCAGCCGATAGTTTTTCCAAAAAGTTAGAAAACAAAGAAGCTGAACATGAAAAGGAAAAAGAGCACCCTCTGTTGAGCATCAAAAAAACAATGTGATTTAATTAATATGAATCGTTCCAGCTATTACTATCAGCCTAAAGAGCCTCAAAATAGTAAAGATTTGAAACTAATGAATTTAATTGATGAACTGTACATAAAACATCCATGTTTTTACAATCCCCTGAAATAGAACACACTACTCCAAATCACTCTTACGTCATATTCCCTCATTGGAAGCGTTAAAGAGCCAGAGTCAGAGCAAAGAAAGACCGGAGTAATATAGTGGACCCCAAGATTTGGACAATAGGTTAAGATATAAGAAATAACCAAATATGAAACCTAAAAATGAGTAAAAAGAGAAAATCATTCAGCAATGAATTTAAAGAAAAAGTGGCCATTGAAGCCATCAAAAGGTCAGAAAAGTATTGCTGAAATTGCTTCAGAATTTGGAATTCACAGTACACAGATCAATAATTGGAAAAAGTAGTTATTAGAGCGGGTGCAGCCGATAGTTTTTCCAAAAAGTTAGAAAACAAAGAAGCTGAACATGAAAAGGAAAAAGAGCATCTTTATAGCCAAATAGGCCAATTACAGGTGGAGGCAAACTGGCTGTCAAAAAAATTGAAGATGTTCAACTGAATACGGATGAAAAGCGGTGTTGCATAGAAAAAGAGCACCCTGTGTTGAGCATCAAAAAACAATGTAATTTAATTAATATGAATCGTTCCAGCTTTTACTATCAGGCTAAAGCGCCTCAAAATAGTAAAGATTTGAAAATAATGAATTTAATTGATGAACTGTACACAAAACATCCATTTTATGGCAGTCGCCAAATTAGAAACGCTCTGCGGTCAAGGGGTTATAAAATTAATCGCAAAAAAGTACAACGTCTGATGAGGATTATGGGATTAGTCTCAGTTGCACCAAAACCGAATACCAGAAAGACCTGTAAGGCAAACAATATCTATCCGTATTTGCTGGGTGGGATTGATATTCATCGAAACAACCAGGTTTGGTATACTGATTTGACGTATACGAATAGACACTCAATTCATATTTGTACAGGTCCCTGTCTTTGCAAAAAATCTTCCGTTATGTATGGAAGGAATTGTTTCCCCCTTTTCTTATATTTAATACCGCATAAACTATATTAGAAAGAAAAGAGAATATTTTATCGTGCTAGCGATTTCAATCGACGTTAGCACTACAATTAAT
>JAUJGA010000250.1:0-9487 GCA_042095675.1 Gammaproteobacteria bacterium | reverse complement strand
CCGCTTGAGTTCCATTGAGAAATTGATCCAAATGATCAATTGTTTCTAATTCTTCTAATTTCATGATCGTTTTCATTGGTTGATCATGAACGATTTTTAAATAAATTACGCTACTTCAGACTCATTTCACATTGGACAATGTTCTCCTTTGATCTTTATGCTTTTATGGTTTATGATTTCCAGACAATAATAATAAGGGGGAAGTATGAAAATTAAACAATTATTCCAGTCGTTTTGGTCTTCTTTTAGAGCATATAGTGCTACTGATGGTGTGCAAAAGCCCAATAATGAGTCTCGCCGTTCTGCTTTAACAAAATTAATTGCTACAAGTGGTGCTGTTGCAATGGGGGTTGCTGGTGCTGTGCAGGCGCATAAGTCAGCTGATATTGGAGAAGAAAAAGAAGAGCGTTTTCCTGGGGATCCACCTGAGCATTTTATTGTTTATCAATTTAACCATGCTGAACAGGAATATCATCAACATGTTTTAGGATCAGCTGGTGCAATGATTGCTAAATATGAAGATAATGTAGATATTGTTATTGCGTGTTTTGGACGTGGTATTCATATCCTGGCAAAAAATCCAGTACGGCCTGTCAGTGATGAAATTAAAGAAAAAGTAAAAAGTCTTGCTGGTCAAGGAGTCAAGTTTCATGCTTGTGGAAAAACTTTAAAGTCTATGCAGTGGACTAAGGATGATATATTGCCTTTTGCTACTATGGTTGATGTAGGAGTTGCAGACTTGATGGAATTACAGGAACAAAATTATGCCTATGCCGCATGGTAAAAAGTGGCATGGTAAAATTGGGTATAGTAAAATTTTGGTTTAATATTACACAATAATGGAAAAAATATGACGAATATCTTAGTCACCGGTGCTGCTGGTCGTATGGGTAGAAATTTAATCAGTGCGACTGATGTAGCAGATGGAACGACTTTAACTGCGGCTACTGAGAGAAAAGGCAGTAGTATGCTTGCTGTGGATGCGGGTGAATTGGTAGGGCTTGAAAAAAATAATATCTCTCTAGTTGATGATATTCAAGCAGTGATCAATGATTTTGATGTTTGTATTGACTTTACTGCTCCTGCTGTAACACTTGAGAATATCAAAGCCTGCAGGGCAGCAGGTAGAAAAATGGTGATAGGAACTACAGGCTTTACGGATGAGCAAAAACAAGTTATTCAAGAGGCATCGCAGGACATTGCTATTGTTTTTGCTCCTAATATGAGTGTCGGTGTTAATTTAACTTTTAAATTATTAGATATAGCAGCTCGTGTTTTAGGGGATGAGGTTGATATTGAAGTAATTGAAGCACATCACCGTCATAAGGTTGATGCTCCATCAGGTACGGCATTGCGTATGGGAGAGGTTGTTGCGGATGCTTTAGGTCGTGATATGAATGAATGTGCGGTTTATGGCCGTGAAGGGCAGACTGGTGAGCGTGAACGTAAAACCATTGGTTTCGAAACCATTCGTGCCGGTGATATTGTTGGTGAACATACGGTGATGTTTGCTGATATTGGTGAGCGTGTAGAAATTACGCATAAAGCCTCCAGTCGAATGACCTTTTCTAATGGGGCTGTCAGAGCTGCTAAATGGTTAGACAATCATGATAAGGGCTTGTTTGATATGCAGGATGTATTGGGCTTAAGAGATTGAAAAAACACTTCTGCAAAATTTAATTCAAATAAAAATCACTCTATTTGCAGCTTATCATAGACAGCATTTCTGTATTTTTGTAAAATCACAGGGTGAAATTTCACGACGGGGTGCTTAGCACTCCTTTTGCGTATATGGACTCTATGAATTACCACTTAACATGTAAAAAAATTAATAGGAAAATGGTAATAATTATGCTTAAAGTACCTGCAATATTAGCTTTGGAAGATGGTACGGTATTTTATGGTAAGGCCATAGGTGCCATAGGAGAAACCGTTGGTGAGGTGGTTTTTAATACTTCCATGACGGGTTATCAGGAAATCTTAACGGATCCCTCCTATAAGGAACAAATTGTTACTTTAACTTATCCCCATATTGGTAATGTTGGTACCAACTCAAGTGATGAGGAATCGGATAGTATTATGGCTAGAGGTCTGGTGATTCGTGACCTGCCGCGTTTAATGTCCAGCTGGCGTGGGGAGATGTCATTATCAGATTATTTGATTAAGCATAATATTGTGGCGATTGCGGATATTGATACGCGTAAATTAACCAGAATTTTACGTGACAATGGTGCCCAAAAGGGTGCTGTTGTTGCAAAAGAAGAACTAGAACAGATTATCGAAGCTGATGCCATTGCCTCTGCTCAGGCATTTCCAGGTTTAAAGGGAATGGATTTAGCAAAAGTTGTCACAACGAAAGAAAACTATGAATGGCAGGAAGGTTCCTGGTCATTAAGTACTAATGCAACTGAAGTTGCAACGGACTTAGCCTATCATGTGGTTGCCTACGATTATGGTGTGAAGAAAAATATTTTAAGAATGCTGGTGGATAGAGGTTGTAAAGTCACTGTTGTTCCAGCACAAACAAAAGCTGCTGATGTTTTAGCCATGAATCCAGATGGTATATTTTTATCAAATGGTCCTGGTGATCCGGAACCTTGTGATTATGCTATTGAGGCGATTTCTGAAATATTAGAAACTTCAAAGCCAGTCTTTGGTATTTGCCTGGGACATCAATTGTTATCTCTGGCCAGTGGTGCCAAAACAGTAAAAATGAAATTCGGACATCATGGTGGTAATCATCCGGTCAGCAATTTAGCAACCAAAGAAGTAATGATCACTAGTCAGAATCATGGTTTTACTGTGGATGAAAGTAGCTTACCAGAAAATCTGACAGCGACACATAAATCTTTATTCGATGGTTCTCTGCAGGGTGTACATAGAACGGATAAACCAGCATTTAGTTTTCAGGGACATCCTGAGGCGAGTCCGGGGCCGCATGATGTGGCACCGTTGTTTGATCATTTTATTGATTTGATTGAAGAGCAAAAGAAGTAGGAGAATTAATTGTACTTAGTGTGGGTAATCCGTACTAAGGCTATGTAAGTTCGACTTTTTTGGGACGCTCAAGCACATCCATGTGACGCTTAATGAAAACATCCATGTTTTCAGAAACCCCAGAAAGACGAACCCACATAGCCTCATTACTCACCGTGATATAGGTTTCATTGGTGCTGTCCCAGAGCAAGAACAAAAAGATTTAGAGCTAAGTAATCTGAGTTCTATAAGAAATGCTATTGTTATTAATGAACACGCTCTAAGTCCTTTCCCCCTGTTATTTTAGGGGGAAGGTTAGGAGGGGGGGGTGATTTTTTTGTTTTAATCTTTGCTCTGGGACAACACGGTTTATAACTACCAACTAAATATAAATTACACAATTAGTGAGTTAAAGAATGCCAAAACGTGATGATATAAAAAGTATTCTGATTATTGGAGCGGGTCCAATTGTCATTGGTCAGGCCTGTGAATTTGATTATTCAGGTGCTCAGGCTTGTAAGGCGCTGAAGGATGAAGGTTATCGGGTGATTCTGGTGAATTCTAATCCAGCTACGATTATGACTGATCCAGAGCTGGCTGATGCAACTTATATTGAGCCGATTCACTGGAAAGTGGTGGCCAATATTATTGAAAAAGAGCGCCCTGATGCTTTGCTGCCTACTATGGGTGGTCAGACGGCATTGAACTGTGCTCTGGATTTAGATCGTGAAGGTGTTTTAGCAGAATATAATGTTGAAATGATTGGTGCCGACAAGCATGCGATTAACAAAGCAGAAGATCGGGATTTATTTCGCAAGGCAATGATTAAAATTGGCCTTGATATGCCCTTGGCATTTATTGCGCACACTATGGAAGAAGCCGCTGATGTGCAAAAAGAATTAGGTGCTTTTCCTATCATTATTCGTCCTTCTTTTACCATGGGCGGTAGTGGTGGTGGTATTGCGTATAACAAAGAAGAATTTGTTGAGATTTGTGAGCGTGGCCTGGATATGTCACCCACCAATGAATTATTGATTGAAGAATCAATTATTGGTTGGAAAGAGTATGAAATGGAAGTGGTACGTGATACCAATGATAATTGTATTATTATCTGCTCTATTGAAAATTTTGATGCCATGGGGGTACATACGGGAGATTCCATTACGGTTGCACCTGCGCAGACGTTGACAGATAAAGAATATCAAATCATGCGTAATGCCTCCTTGTCGGTATTGCGTGAGATTGGTGTTGAGACCGGTGGCTCCAATGTTCAGTTTGCAGTGAATCCGGAGAATGGTCGTTTAATTATTATTGAAATGAATCCACGCGTGTCACGTTCATCTGCTTTGGCTTCCAAGGCGACTGGATTTCCAATTGCTAAAGTTGCTGCAAAATTAGCTGTAGGTTATACCCTGGATGAGCTGAATAATGAAATTACCGGTGGTGCTACTCCTGCTTCTTTTGAGCCTACTTTAGATTACGTGGTGACAAAGGTTCCTCGCTTTACTTTTGAAAAATTTCCGCAGGCAGATGATACACTGACCACACAGATGAAGTCGGTAGGTGAGGCAATGTCTATTGGGCGTACTTTTCAGGAGTCTCTGCAAAAAGCATTACGCTCTTTAGAAATTGATACCGATGGTTTTACAGAGATGGCTCAGGATCTGGAAGGAGATACTGAGGAGGAGCAAATGAGTTCTTTGCGCCATGCCTTAAAAGTACCTGGTGCTCATCGTATCTGGTATGTCGGTGATGCCTTCCGTAAGGAATTGTCAATTGATGATATTTATCAATTAACCGGCATTGATCCCTGGTTTTTGGTACAAATTGAAGAATTAATTGAATTAGAAGAAAGTATCCGTGGGCAAAATGTTTTAGATTTAGGTGCTACTCTTTTATTAGAGCTAAAACGTAAAGGTTTCGCTGATAGTCGTTTAGCTGTTTTATTAAATACAGATGAAGCAACAGTCAGAAAGTATCGACAATCACATAATATTCGTCCTGTATATAAGCGGGTTGATTCCTGTGCGGCTGAGTTTTTTTCAGATACGGCCTATATGTATTCTACTTATGAAGAAGAGTGTGAAGCTGCGGTTACAGATAAAGAAAAAATTATGGTCTTAGGTGGCGGACCGAACCGTATTGGCCAGGGTATTGAGTTTGATTATTGCTGCGTCCATGCCGCTCATGCCTGTCGCGATGATGGTTATGAAACTATTATGGTGAATTGTAATCCTGAAACGGTTTCTACGGATTATGATACTTCTGATCGCCTATATTTTGAGCCATTAACATTAGAAGATGTGTTAGAAATTATTGATCTGGAACAGCCCAAGGGTGTCATTGTGCAATATGGTGGTCAAACACCATTGAAACTTGCTCGAGCTCTAGAAGCTGCTGGAGCTAATATAATTGGAACTTCTCCAGATTCCATTGATTTAGCAGAAGATCGTGAACGTTTTCAGCATATGATTGAAGAGCTGGATTTACTGCAGCCGCCTAATCGTATTGCTAGTGATACAGAAACAGCAGTAATATTGGCTGAAGAGGTAGGTTATCCTTTGGTGGTTCGTCCTTCTTATGTTTTAGGCGGACGTGGTATGGAGATTGTTTATAATGAAGATGAACTGCGTACTTATATGGGGGCTGCGGTTAAAGTCTCTAATGATGCACCGGTTTTACTAGATCGTTTCCTTGATGATGCTGTTGAAGTTGATGTGGACGCCATTTGTGATGGTGAGGATGTTCTGATTGGCGGTATTATGCAGCATATTGAACAGGCTGGGGTTCACTCAGGTGACTCTGCCTGTTCTATTCCTCCTTATAATCTATCACCAGAAATACAGGATCGTCTGCGTGAGCAAACGGCTAAAATGGCCTTAAAAATGGGCGTCATTGGTTTGATGAATACTCAGTTTGCGATTAAGGGTGATGATATTTATATCCTTGAGGTGAATCCTCGTGCCTCGCGTACAGTACCTTTCGTTTCTAAAGCGACAGGTGTTTCTCTGGCCAAAGTTGCAGCCTTGTGTATGACAGGAAAATCTTTAAAAGAGCAGGGGCAACTGTTTGAAGCCAAGCCGACTTTTTACTCAGTTAAAGAGTCTGTATTCCCCTTTATTAAGTTTCCAGGAGTGGATCCCATTCTCGGGCCTGAAATGAAGTCTACCGGGGAAGCCATGGGCTTAGGAAAAACTTTTGGTGAAGCATTCGGCAAGTCTCAGCTTTCTGCGGGTGTGATATTACCCACAGGTGGTAATGCCTTTGTCAGTGTGCGTGAAGCAGATAAGCCTAAAGTGGCTGAGTTGGTGAAAAAGATTCAATCTCTGGGCTTTAATGTATTAGCAACTCAGGGCACTCATACGCTTTTAGCTGAACAAGGTATTGAGACGACTTTCGTCAATAAGATGAAAGAAGGACGTCCGCATATTGTAGATATGATTAAAAATGAAGAAATTAATCTGATTGTTAATACCACAGAAGGCAAAAAAGCTATTGAAGATTCTTCGATGATTCGGCGTCAGGCATTACAGCATAAAGTGACTTATACGACAACAATTACAGCAGCAGATGCACTCTGTGAAGCAATGAAGATAGAGGGAATTCATGAAGGTAATGTGGATGTTTATCGAATTCAGGATGTCCATAAAGCGCTTTTAGCCTAAATAAAGGAATTAAAAATGAACAAAGTACCTCTAACCAAAGCGGGCGCAGATTCACTGGATGCGGAGTTAAAAGAATTAAAGTCAGTCAGACGTCCAAAAGTAATTCAGGCTATTGCCGAAGCACGTGAGCACGGAGATTTAAAAGAAAATGCAGAATATCATGCGGCGCGTGAAGAGCAGGGTTTTATTGAAGCCCGTATTAAAGATCTAGAAGGTAAATTATCCAATGCACAGATCATCGATGTCACCACTTTAAAAAATGATGGTCGAGTTGTTTTTGGTACGACCGTCGTGCTATATGATGAAGAACAGGACAAAAAAATAACCTACCAGATTGTTGGTGAAGATGAAGCTGATATTAAAGCAGGAAAAATTTCTTACTCATCCCCTGTTGCTGCTGCTATGATTGGTAAAGAAATTGACGATGTCGCTCTGGTTAAAGCACCCAACGGTGATAAAGAGTATGAAATTGTTGATGTTAAGTATATTTAATTATTCTGGACCTATTGCTGACAATTGGTGGCACGTCAGTTCTGTACCTTATTTCCAGTTAGCGACCACTTTCAATTTTTAACCTCAATTGAAATAAGACTTCTAAAAGTGCTTTTAAATATTTGTTATGCTTTAATCAAGGGAATTATTGCGTATAATGTTTTAAGCTTATTATTTTTTAAATGTCTCAATAATGATGATAAATACTGGGAATTATGGGTAGTAAACTTCTCATGACTTTGTATCAACTGTAAAACATGAAGTATATCAATACCTTTGTGAAAGCAAGCCATCCTTATTAATATGACTTGTATGCTGCTGAAAGAGGTAATTAATTTTAAGTAATTATTAAGTGGCTTTTGTTGGTTTTCAAAAGGAAAGCCTGTATAGAATAAATGAGAAACTAAATAATTATCCAATATATATTCCTGTTGCTTTAAAAATGGCTGATAAAATAATTTATTACTTTCTTCATACTTTGTTATAACTTCATCATCAAGTTTAAACTGTCCATCATATTGCAAGCTTAAGCCATGAATAAACAATTCTAAACACTTTGTTAACCGAGCATTAGTTTGTGCTGAAAAATATGCATCTAATATACTAGTAAAAAATTTTAGCTTTGTATTCGTGTTAGATTTAAATTGTTAGTTTTGCAAGTACCTCTCAAGGTAAAAATTAATAGCATTTAAAGACCCATTAATTGATTTAGAAATTCGACATTAAAATATCTAGCTTACTATTTTCTACTTGTATAAGACTACTTTCTCTTTTTCAAATGTGGTATTAAAATAACAGCGATTCTGAATCAATACTTTGCATTCAACCCTTTTATATGAAGTGAAATATTTACATTCTTTTTCACCAGATAGTTGTCTGTCTCCTAGCCCGCTACACAATAGCTCTTTATCTATTTGCTCTGATCTTGTTTTTATTTTATTTCTCTAATATATCAGTTTCCAGCCATAAATGGCCGTCATCCCTAGTGTATAGGCGGTAAGAATGAGAATATTTCTTGGATTACCAGATAGTTTTGAGGTTTTAATTTGAGACACATTCAAAGCAGTGAGTCCTAGACAACTTGCATAAAAAATTATAGCAAAAGTTCCATCACTAAAGACACCCGCAAATAAAAATATAAAAACCAGTATTATGTTGTTATTATCAAGAGCAAGTCACGTATAATGTTTTCCACCAGCAAGGCCAAAGGTACTAAAATAACTCAGGCGTATTGCAGCACCTGCCACCATTAAAAATGCCCCCAGTAAAAATATCGGATCAAACTTTCCGTAACTCAAAAGAACAACAGCAGGTGTTACACCATAGCTTACAATATCAATTAAGACATCAAGTTGTCCCCCAAAAGTACTCTGCTCTCCAGTTCTTCCTTTCATCCGTCGGGCAATGAGTCCATCAACCCAGTCAAAAACAACGGCCCATATCATGCCAATCATTGCAGCGGCGTAAATACCTAAAATACTATAGTAAATAGCCAATACTGTGCAGGCAAGACCTGCAAGTGAACAAAGGTTTGGGAGATCTTTGACATAAGAGATAATGGTAGGTGGTTGTTGTTCTTGAGGTTTTGTGTTTTCTGTTGCCATTCTATTTCATTAAGGAATATTTTTAAATTAATCGATAAAACAAACTATTTGTGTTTTAAGAGTCAGTACTACTTACATTTAACTTATTGAGACTAAGATCGTGGTATAATAACAAGACAGACAAGATAGTTCAAAGGATTTAATTTAAAAATGGTTGTCTATACAGTAGGTACTTTTGATTTGTTGCATGTGGGTCACCTTGCTTTGCTGGAATACTGCAAAACATTAGGTGATACGGTTGCGGTGGGTGTCGCTTCAGATGAGGTCGTCAACCTTTATAAAGCAACGATACCTGTTATTCCTCTTGAGCAACGAATGGAAATGCTCAAAGCCTTAGAGTGTGTTGATATTGTACTCCCTTATCATGAACTTGATTACATAGCCGTTTGTAAGGAAGTCAAAGCTGATATCTTTGTTATTGGTGAGGATTGGGGAAAAAAACCACACAATCAAGGTGTTGAACAATACTTGGAAAGTGAAGGGAAAAAGATTGTTCAGGTTCAATATCATCCCCGAACCTCATCGACTAAAATAAAAAAAACGGTTATTTCGTTAAATAATACGGGTTTAAGAGATTAATTATTTGTTGGCTAAAGAGCGAGTCTGGTTTGTATTTTGAACAATATATGAGGGTGTAATCCTAACTGTGTAACTGCCCCTTAAATATGAGGAGTTATCTGTTCCTCAAACTCGATTATAAACCGATTCAATGCTGGTTTCCAATTCCGAATGGGCATTGTCCATTTTTTA
>JAUJGA010000249.1:0-17735 GCA_042095675.1 Gammaproteobacteria bacterium | reverse complement strand
TCGCTATGGATCAATTTGATCGTTTAAGACTATAATCTGACTGCAATCAACAAAATACTGTCATTTTTAAAAATGTGGCTTAAAATACCTGTCAAGTGTTTTTTTTCATCTTTTTTAATTTCAATTACGCTGAATAGTTACTTTTTTTATTACAATAAAAAAAGCCATACGTTGAACCCGATAACGGGTCAACGTATGGCTTTGACTACTCAATTCAGCAATAAAACTTACTGTGCTGGAGCCGTTGGTGCTGCTGGAGCAACAGGTGCTTGCTGGTATGGGTTACCATAAGGAGCTGGTGCATAACCACCGCCATATGGATTACCATAACCGCCGCCATATGGATTACCATAACCACCACCGTAGTTACCATAACCACCACCGTATGGGTTACCATAACCACCGCCATAAGGACTACCATAACCACCACGATAATTGTCATCGTCATCATCCCAAACACTTTCCATTTCTTCCATCCAGTATCTTGGATCCCACTCATCATAAGGATTACAATCAGGGATATCGCCATAAGGACCGCGACATTCCCAATCATTACCACCACCCCAAAATGCAGAAGCATTACCAGCTCCAAGAATAAGAGCACTAAAAACTGATGCAGCGATTAACTTTTTCATTTTCTCTCCAATTTTCTTTTATTATGTGTGTGTTTTTATTATTTTAATTAATGTATGTTAAATATCACTATAACACTAATTAAGATAACTTTTCACTGATTATAAATATTTTTATAATCAAAATATCTATTACAGTATATGATAATATAGCATATCTCTAATATAGATTTCAATTTAATTTTGATATTTTTTACTTCTTGTACCGTATAAGCCTGCTTTTCAGATCCGCCCCATACCACTCCAGGCCAATAAGGGTCTGATTGATAACGCCCTACCACATGGATATGCAGCTGTTCTACTATATTACCAATACTGGCAACATTGAGCTTATCAGCTTTAAAATCATTGATTAGAACTTTTTATAACAGATTAATTTTTTCAAAAATTTGTGATTGCAGTGCTTCATCTAATAGATAAAGCTCAGTTTTATCTGTTTGTTTTAGGTACCAGAATAAAGCAGCTGACCAAGCTATTATCCCTTAAACAATAAGCAAAACTGCTCAGATTGCGATACTGTAATACAATCATTAGCTAAACGGGAATCCAGTTTAAATATTTGTTTAGCCATCTATAAAATGCCTCAATTTGAAATGAATAGATTCATGAATGGATAAAAACACGGGAATAATAATAAGTACCAATACAGTGGCAAAGGCTAATCCGAAAGCAATAGAAACTGCCATGGGAATAAGAAACTGAGCTTGCAAGGAAGTTTCAAATAACAGCGGAGTTAAGCCGGCAATGGTGGTTAAAGATGTCAGCAAAACAGCTCTTAAACGCTGTACAGAAGCTTCTACGAGCGCATCATTAACGAGCATTCCTTTATCACGCAGATGTTTATAAAAAGTCACTAAGATAATTGAGTCATTCACCACAATACCGGATAGCCCAAAAAAGCCGAAGATAGAAAGCAGGGTCAAATCAATACCCTGAATCCAATGTCCCCACAACGCACCTACCAGACCAAAGGGAATTATGGCCATCACCACTAAAGGCCAGCCATAGGATGAAAATACCCAGACCAACACAATATAAATCAGACTTAAGCCTAATAAACCACCCCACTTCATATCAGCCATTGTTTCTTTTTGATCAGCTGCCCGACCTTCAAAACTATAATCAATCCAGTATTTTTGCTTTATCTCGGGCAACACCTTTTGTTCCAAAGAGGTTATAATTTTATTTACATTATTCACTTCAGAGTTCACTTCAGCCATCACCTCTAGAGCTAACAGACCATCAACATGACGTAATACTTCAAAACCCTGTTTTACCGTCCATTGTGCAACACTGCTTAAGGGCACAAATTGCCCATCAGGAGTTCTGATATTAATGCGTTCCAGAGTATTCAATTGTTCACGTTCATATTCAGCAAGTTGCACTCTGACTTCCACTTCATCAGCACCATCCTGAAAAATCTGCACCAATTGACCATCATAAGCGGTTCTTAATTGTTGACCAATATCTGCTACCGTTAAACCCAGAATTTTCCCTTCAGGTTTAAGTTCGTAAATTAACTGCTCCTTACCATAGGGCATATCATCATCCACACCATAAACTCCATCAACCCCCTTTAATGCCTGTGAGAGATCAACTGCAGCCTTTTTCAATTGTTCATTATCAGAACCGCTCAAACGTATGGACAGATCGCTTCCCTGAGGCCCTGTTTTTCGCGATACAATGGTGACATTTTCTATACCTGCAGGGTATTCTAATTTATCTTTCCAATGCTGAATAAATACCGGATTTCTAACACTGCGCTGATCAGGAGGGGCTAATTGTAGGAATACAGCACCTAATTGATCACCTTTTTTACGTGCACTACCACCGCTGAATGAACTGCCGCTAATAGTCACAGCCATTTCAATTAAATCACCACCCAATTCCTTATTAGTCTCATTGAGTTTTTCTTCCATGTGCTGCAGATATGCATGAGTTTTTTCGCGTGAAGTACCAGAGACAAAGCTGACATTGGCATAGACAATCTGTGCTTCCGGAGAGGGAAAAAAGGAGAAATTAATACGCCCGCCAGCCACTAAACCAATAGTAATAATCAGGCTGGATAAAACCAGAGACACCACAATACTACGATGCATTAATGCCCAGCTAATGACTCGTCTAAATTTCTTCTGACGAAAGTTATCAAATTTTAAGTCAAGTTTTTCTCGTAAACTAGGTTTTTGAAGTTGACCTGCTTGTTCATCCTTGTTTTTTTCACTTTTTGCATGAGAAAAGGAATGGCGTAAATGTCCTGGTAAGACAAAGAAGCTTTCTACTAAAGAGGCTAAGATGACACAAATCACAATTAGAGGAATATCAAATAATATATTCCCCATAATACCGCCTATCATCATTAATGGTAAAAAAGCCGCAATAGTCGTCATTGAAGAAGCTAGTACCGGGAGAAACATTCTCTTAGCACCTCCCTCTGCAGCCATTAGCGGTGCTTCACCTTCTTGATAATGTGTTAGCGCATCTTCACCTACCACGATGGCATCATCAACAATGATACCCAGGGCCATAATAAGACCAAATAAGCTGATCATATTAATAGTTCCACCTACGGCGTAAAGTATTGCTAAAGTAGCCATAAATGAAACAGGTATACCCACGGCTACCCAAAAAGCCACCCGTGCATTTAAAAATAGATATAAAATCAATACCACCAGGATCAGCCCACCACCACCATTTTTTAGCAATAGATAAATTCTGTCACGGATCATTTGCCAGCTTTCATCAAACACTTCTATTTTTATATTGGCTGGTAAAGTTGCCTGTTTTTCATCTACCCATTGGCGAAAAATTTCTGCCGCCTCTAATGCATTTCCCCCTTCTGTTCGCTGCAAGGCCAATTCAACAACAGTTTGTTGATCCTTAAGACGCAATACACCATCCGGATCAGCCTGGCGTTTAATTGAAGCCACATCACCAAGGCGCATATAATCTGTGCTATTACTAATAATAGGAATTTGCGCAAATTCTAACTCGCTTCGAGCTTGTTCCAGACTGCGTAATTCTTTAGTATTTTGTTGTCCGCCAATCATTCCGGCAGGCATATCACGACTAAACTGACCAATTCTTGCACTGATTTCATCCAATGTCATGTCAAGATATTGTAAACTTTCCACAGATATTTCAATAATCACCTGCTCATCAGGCAGACCATTAATCTCAACCTTATCAATACCTTTACGAGTCAGCTCACGTTCAAATTGGTTGGCCAGTAATCTTAGTTCATGGAAGTCTTTGGGACCGGATAATATTAGCTTGACCACACCCTCATAACGAGTCAATGTTTCAATTTGTGGTTGCTCTGCATCCTTTGGCAGATTACGAAACTCTGAAACTTTTTGTTTTACTTTATCCAGGGCTAAAATCATATCCACCCCTTCATAAAACTCGAGCTGAATTGAAGAGACATCCTGCGCCGATGTAGAGGTCATATTTTTCACATTATCTACAGATTTTAAAGATTGCTCCAAAGGAATAGTAATCCCCTCTTCAATATCTTCTGCACTGGCACCGCTCCAGATAACCCGCACACTCACTCTATCTAATTCAAAACTGGGGAAAAACTGAATATTCAGCTTTGCCAAAGCAAGCACACCAGAGAGGATCATAATGAGCATTAAAAGGTTGGAAGCAACCTTATGATGGGCAAAAACCGATAGGATTTTCATTTATTCTGAGTCTTAGAGATGCTATTGTCGATGCTAATAGTTTCGACTTTCAAACCAGTGAAAGCATTCGGTAAATGAGTAACAAGTATAGTATCCCCTGACTGTAAATCATCACTGCGAATCAATAATTGAGATTGTTGAGCGCTGTTATCAATTTTTTGATTTGTCTGTGATAGATATTCACCAATCGTTTCTGCTTTTACCAGCTTAAGCCGACTATCTACAATTTTATACAGTCGATCAGTACCATACATTGCCTGATAAGGTACTTTAATGAGATCTTTTTGTGCTGCTCTTTGTAAACTCAGCACAACAATAGAGCCAATTCTTAAATGATGAGCCGCATTATTTGCAGGTGAAGTTAAGTTTATTGGCTGAAGGCTTTCATCAATAGCAAAGATAGCATCAATACCACTGGCATGACCTTGTCCCGATAAACGATCCAGAGAGATATTCAGATGACGACCACCAGTGGAAGCCATACCTGTTAGTTTAATGCCTTCAAGTAAATTATTTTGTATTTCATAGAGTATATTAATAGGCAGTTTTGCACGAATTTCTAGTTGTTCCAGTGAATAAAAACTGAGCAGTTTTTCGTTGCTATTAACCCTGTCACCCTGTCCGACATTGAGTTTTGCGACAATACCGGTAAACGGTGCATATACCTGACTACGCTGTAATGCCAGGCGATTTCTTTCCAAATCAGCTTCTGCTTGAAGTAATCGAGCCTGTAGTTGTTCCATTCTAGCGGGGTGTTCTTTCACTGAAAATTGTTTCATATTAAAACTTAGACGACGACTTTCAACTTGCTGCATCGCCTGCTCAGTTTCAGAAATAGAACCTAGATTTTGTTTTTTTACTTTTTCAGCACGAGACAATGCCTTTTTACTGAGTTGCAAGAGTTTTTTCTCATTGAGCAGTGAATCTTGATTAAGAATATGACGTAAGTCTTCAGCTTTTATCAGAGCCTGTAATTCAGCAACCTTAGCCTGAGATTGTTTTACTAAGGGTTCAAAATCAGCCTGATCCAGGACCAGCAATAATTGCCCCTTCGCTATACGTTGCCCTTCCTTCACCAGAATTTTATCGACCTGACTGGATACCGGTGCTGCTACATTAAATAAATCAAAACTCTCTATTTTTCCATAAAGAGTAATACTGGGAGAAAGCGTCTTTTTTTCAATAACATTTTGTTCAACACGCCAGACATGTTCCTTAAATTCAATATCAGCTGCTTTATCTTTACTAATGAGCATAATTTTAAAAAAAATAATGGCCACAACAAAAATAATGACTGGAATAATAGCTTTTTTTAACATTTTATATCAATGACCAATATCTGAGGTTTTATTTTAAGTATTGTCTGTACAAACAAACCGGAAGTTATAGAAATTTGTTGAGCATGTTTTTCAGAATCATCAAAAAGCGGTGTTGAAGCATATCCGCAACTGGGTGATTTAGATTTAACCATATAGGCAAAAATATCAGTGTACTGCTTAAAGAAATTCTTTGCGTAGGATTCTAACTCAGTGGTGACATCCAGTGTGTGATTTTCCACACCAAGCACTCGAATTTGCTGCTGTTTATTTCTAACAACTTGTATTTTTGCCCTGGGCACCCCTAAACCAATACCCACTTCCGGACAAAAAGGTATAAATTCAACTTCATTTTCTGCAATATTCAATTGTTTTAAAACTGAATTTTTATCAAAAGCAGGTAGAATTTTAGCATCATAGCGTACTTTTTCTCCTAATAAGCAGGTACTGACGGCAATTTGAAATTTTTCATTCATTACGAGTCCGGCTTAATATTTCTTAGCTTTATTAGGTTCACCCAATTCAATATAACTTTGCTTGATCACTTTTAAATTATTAGCGATAAGCTGACGATTGTTTTTCGCCAGATTATTGGATTTAAGAGCCTGTTGAATTGCCTGGTGATAATTTTCCTGATAAAAATTGACCACAGCCATATTATGCCAGAGTTTTGCATTACTCGGCTCAATACGTAAGGCACGTTTTAAAGAATTTTCTGCTGACACATAATCATTCTTGTCCATCGACTTTTTGGATTGATTAATTAAATCAATCACTGCTTTGCGGCTGGATGGCACACTTGCTTTTTTATTACTGGCTGGCTGATATTGCTTATCTATAGCTGCCGTTGTAATCACTTTTGCTTGCCCTAGATCCTCTTTATAAGTAACCGAACGATCGTAAACCTCTACTTTGCTCGATTCTGCAGCTGAATAAGGTTTAGCCTCTGTTCTTGTATACTCAGTGGTGGTAGATGCACAGGCATTCATCAACGTTAAGGTAATTAATAAAATTATGATTTTTTTCAACATCAATTATCTTCTCTATTTTGTGTTATTCAAATAACTGTTCAAACCAATTTTTGCTATATTTATTGTGTACTTTTCCCGATTGACAAGAGCGTTTATTTGAAGGTTCAGAGCCTTTGACAAAAGGTAAATATTCAGCATTATTACATTTCCCTGACAATGTTAACTGATTTTTTGAATCAACCCAATGCCATTTAATTCCTTTCGGCTGGTTTTGTTCTAATTTACCCACATCCAACTGCTTCATCATCAGCCCCCAGACTCGTAAAGCCCCTGATGAACCGGTTAAACCTGCAGATTTATTATCATCTCTCCCCATCCAGACAACGCCTACTAAATTCTGACCATAGCCGGCAAACCAGCTATCACGCAAATTATTTGTGGTTCCTGTTTTACCTGCCAATTGATTTTCTGCGGATAAATACCGTGCTAAGCCTTTTCCTGTGCCCATACTTACAACTTCCTGAAGGTTGGCATTGAGCAGATATATCAGATTTTCATCTATACGCCGTTCCACCTTAATAGGATAACGCTGTACCGGTTCATTCTGTTCATCCTGTACAGAAATAATACTATGTAATGGTGAATAAAAGCCCTGATCAGCTATGGTTTGATACATCTGTGTCACTTGCAAAGGTGATAAAGCAATAGAACCCAATAATACAGAAGGATAAGGTAATGCATCTGTTGCAGCACCTAATTTTCTTACCGTATTAAGCACCTTGCCCACACCAATTTCCATGCCTAAACGTGCAGTGGATAAATTATATGACTTTGCCAGGGCCACATGCAATGGAACCTGACCATGTTCTTTCTTATCATAGTTTTTGGGTTTCCAGTATTTTCCTTTAGAACTTTTTGCTGAAAAGGAGATATCATTTAATACAGAAGCCAATGTGTATTGCTGTTCAAATGCCGTTAAATAAATTGCCGGCTTAATTAATGAGCCTATTTGTCTATGCGCATTAATCGCACGATTAAAACTACCTTCCTGGCTATCCTTACCACCTACTATCGCAAGAATTTCAGCTGAATTTCTACGACTGACCACGATAGCACCCTGCAGATTTTTAGCCAGCTTTTTATTGGTGTATTTTAAGCGTTCAGACAAAGCATATTCTGCAGCCCATTGAACTTTTGGATCAAATGTAGTAAAAATATTAAGTCCTTTTTTCTTTAAATCATCCTGATCATAATCCTGTTGCAATTGATTTTTAACACTATCCAAAAAGGCTGGAAAGCGTGAAGAACTATGGGATAAACGACGACTGACACCAAGCGAGGATTTAAGTGCCAGTTGATATTGTTTTTTAGTTAATAACTGTTGTTCAAGCATCACCTTTAAAACTGTATTGCGCCGCTTTAAAGCCCTATCTTCATGAGATCTGGGGTTATACCAGGATGGTCCTTTAACCAAACCAACTAGTAAAGCAATTTGTGCAGTCGATAATTGCTGTATAGGACGCTTAAAATAATATTCACTGGCCAGTGCAAAACCATGTACAGCACGCCGACCATCTTGTCCCAGATATACTTCATTAATATAGGCAGTTAAAATTGCATCCTTGCTATAATGATATTCCAGTAATAAAGACATGATGGCTTCATTAATCTTACGAATCAGGGTTCTTTCTCTGGTCAGAAAGTAATTCTTAACTAATTGCTGTGTTAAAGTACTCCCCCCCTGAACTGTGGCACCAGCTTTTATATTTGCCCATATAGCACGAATAATACCTTTGGGATCAATGCCATAATGATTATAAAAGCCCCTATCTTCTACGGCTAATAATGCCTCTTTTAGTTTTTTCGATACTTGTTGCTGAGTTAATAACAATCGGTCTTCATGAAGCTTTGGGTGGATACTACCAATTTGTGCTGGATCAAGGCGAATCAGTGAAATACTACGGAGATGACTCAAATCATAAATAGATTTAACCTGATTACTGCTAAATTTTATACGTAATTTACGTGAGACCTCATCACCATCAGGAAATGAAAACTCTCGTGTTACTACATCAATGATTTGTTTGTTTCTGGAAAAACTACCCTGAGTAGAAGGCTTTTTATCCTTGCGATAACCTGCTAACAATAACTCTTTTTGCAGTTGTTTTGCAGATAAACTGGAGCCTGGATAAATTTCCAATGAACGAGCATAGACTTTAGCTGGAATATCCCAAAGGCGACCTTCAAATTTTTCCTTGATAATTGAGTTGAGATAAAAAGTATATAGGCTTAATAATATGCCTCCTATAACAAAGGCATATACCGCTATTTTTTTTATTGTTTGTCCAACACGATATTTAAAGGATTTCTTTGATACTCTTTTTTTTCTAGTTGATGATTTTTTTTTCGGCATAAATATTCATTGAAACTAATCTGAGTGACTCTTTCCCTCAACAAAAAAAGCCTGAATAAGAAAGCTTATTCAGGCTTTTTCATCATACTATGATAGTACAATATATGGACTAACTTGTTAAGTCCAATAACATCTTATTAAGGCGGCTGACAAAAGTAGCCGGATCTTCTAATTGCCCACCTTCACTTAATAATGCCTGTTCAAATAAAATTTTTGTCCAGTCATCAAAACGCTCACTATCGGTATCTTTACTAAGACGCTGAACTAAAGGGTGCTCTGGATTTAATTCAAAGATTGGCTTATGTCCCATTACATCCTGACCTGCCTGCTTTAATAGGCGTTCCAGATTGGCACTCATGTCATGATCACCTGTAACCAGACACGCTGGAGAATCAGTTAGTCGGAATGTCATACGAACTTCTTTAACTTCATCACCTAGAGACTTTGTGACTTTTTCTAAGAAATCCTTATATTCTTCCTGAGATTTTTCCTGCTCTTTCTTCTCTTCTTCATCTTCCATTTCACCTAGGTCTAACTCACCACGAGCCACAGATTTAATAGACTTTTCTTCATATTCAGGTAAAGACGACATTAAGAATTCATCAACACGATCATTGAGTAATAAAACTTCAATACCCTTCTTACGAAAAACTTCCAGATGAGGACTATTTTTAGCAGCAGCAAAACTATCTGCAGTAATATAATAAATATCCTTCTGACCTTCTACCATACGAGAAATATAATCATCTAAAGAAACTTCCTGATCTTCTTTATCATCATGCGTACTAGAGAAGCGTAATAATTTAGCAATTTTATCTCGGTTGCCAAAGTCTTCCCCTGGTCCTTCTTTCATCACACGACCAAATTCTTTCCAGAAGACTTTATAGTCATCAGCATCTTTATTAGCCATTTTTTGTAATAAAGCCAGGATCTTTTTCACTGAACCAGAACGAATATTATCCAGAACCTTAGAGTTTTGCAGAATTTCACGTGATACATTTAAAGGCAAATCATTGGAATCAATAATACCTTTAACAAAGCGTAAATAATTAGGCATTAACTTTTCAGTTTCATCCATAATAAATACACGACGCACATAAAGCTTAATACCATGCTGGCGATCACGTTCCCATAAATCAAATGGTGCTCTCTTAGGTACAAATAATAATGAAGTGTACTCGTACTTACCTTCTACCCGATTATGAGAACGCGCTAATGGTTCTTCAAAATCATGTCCGACATGCTTATAAAATTCTGTATATTCATCATCCGAAATTTCTGTTTTAGGACGTGTCCATAATGCTGAGGCACTATTTACAGTTTCATATTCAATCACATCTTCGATATCTTCCACAACTTCTTCTGCTTCCTCACCCTCTTCACCAGGCATTGGTGGCATAGGAGGTGTTGCTTCTTTAAGCATTTCAATGGGCACAGTAATATGATCAGAATATGTACGAACCACATTTCTTAAACGCATACCATCAAGAAACTCATCAGCATCACCTTTTAAATGTAATACGATTTCAGTACCACGAGTATCTTTATTAACAGTTTCAATATTAAATTCACCTTCACCCGCAGATTCCCATAAAACAGCTTGATCTGCACCGACACCAGCACGACGAGTTGTCATGGTGACTTTATCAGCAACAATGAAAGAAGAATAAAAGCCCACACCAAACTGACCAATAGCATTAGCATCTTTCTTTTGATCGCCGGTTAAGGAATCAAGAAACTGACGAGTGCCAGATTTAGCAATCGTACCAATATTTTCAACAACTTCATCACGCGACATACCGATGCCATTATCAGATAAAGTCAGTGTTTTTGCGTCCTTATCAAAGGATAGGCTAATTTTTAAATCTGTGTCACCATCATAAAGCTCACTTTCACTAATAGCTTCAAAACGTAACTTATCAATCGCATCTGATGCATTAGACACTAGTTCTCTTAGAAATATTTCTTTATTACTGTATAAAGAATGGATCATTAATTTTAATAACTGATTGACTTCTGTTTGAAAGCCTAATGTTTCTTTATGTGCTTCAACACTCATTCATTTTCCCCTATAGGATTAGTTCAAAAAATATAAATTTTATACTAAGTATTTATTCCTAGAAAAAATGGGGTCAAATTTTATACTTTCAAGGTAATATCAAATATGGGCTATCGAATACCTTACATAAATCAGGTATTATGCATTTTTGCTTTCTAAATGAGGAAATTGCTATGCCTATAATGACCATTAATTCTTCACCTTTTAATGATCAAAAACCTGGAACATCCGGTTTAAGAAAAAAGGTTAATCATTTCCAACAAGAAAATTATCTGGAAAATTTTGTTCAGTCTATTTTTGACTCAATTGAAGATTTTAAAGGAAAAACACTGGTTTTAGGTGGAGATGGGCGCTATTTTAATAAAGATGCCATTCAAATTATTCTAAAAATGGCTTCTGCTAATGGCTTTGCTAAGGTCATAGTAGGTCAAAATGGTATTTTTTCCACTCCCGCAGCCTCTGTTGTTATCCGCAAATATAAAACTTACGGTGGCATTATTCTATCTGCTAGCCATAATCCAGGCGGTCCTGATGAAGATTTTGGTATTAAATACAATACAGCCAATGGTGGACCTGCTCCAGAAAAAATAACTGATGCCATTTTTAACAGAACTAAAGAAATTAACCAGTATCAAACCATCACAGATGAAGATGATATTGATTTAAGTAAAATTGCAACTCATCAACTCAATGACATGACTGTTGAAATCATTGACTCTGTAACAGATTATGCAGAACTAATGGCTGATCTATTTGATTTTACAGCTATAAAAACCATGATTTCCAATGGATTTACACTCTGTTTTGATGCCATGCATGCAGTAACCGGCCCCTATGCCAAAGAGATCCTTGAAAATCAATTAGGAGCCAGTACCGGCTCAGTCATTAATGGCATTCCAAAAGAGGATTTTGGTGGTGGCCACCCTGATCCCAACCTGGTACATGCTGAAACTCTGGCAGAATTAATGTTTTCTGATCAATCACCGGATCTAGGTGCTGCATCAGACGGTGATGGTGATAGAAATATGATTGTGGGCAAGCATATTTTTGTCACACCCAGTGATAGTCTGGCAATTATAACTGCTAATGCTGATAAAGTGCCTGCATATAAAGGTAAAATATCTGGTATAGCACGCTCTATGCCTACAAGTCAGGCACCCGATCAAGTAGCAAAGAAATTAGGCATTAATTGTTATGAAACACCTACTGGTTGGAAGTTTTTTGGCAACCTAATGGATGCAGATAAGGTGACTCTTTGTGGCGAAGAAAGTTTTGGTACTGGTTCTAACCATATTCGAGAGAAAGACGGACTATGGGCTGTATTATTCTGGCTTAATATTCTGGCAGTACGAAATGAATCCGTATTAGATATTGTACAACAACATTGGCAGGAATTTGGTCGTAATTACTATTCTCGTCACGATTATGAAGCTGTAGAATCTGATTTAGCGAATAAAATTATGGCTGGCTTACGGGAAAATGTTAAAACATTCACTAAAACAATTCTTGGTTCTTTAGAAGTTAGCTATAGCGATGATTTTTGTTATACTGATCCAGTTGACAATAGTATTAGTGAACATCAGGGCATACGCATTGGTTTTAGCAATTGTTCCAGAATTATCTTCAGACTTTCAGGAACAGGCACCAGTGGTGCCACTATCCGTATCTACTATGAAAGCTATGAAACCAACCATCAACAGATGAATCAGGATACTCAGGAAGCCTTAGGTGAACTAATTGATATTTCACTAGAAGTCAGTCAATTACAACAAATAACAGGACGTGATAAGGCAACTGTTGTTACTTGATGGCTATACTTAGGGTTAAAAAGAGCAAGAGATAAAAGAATGGGAGCGTTCTGATAAGTACTTTAGGAAACGATTGCAAAGAGAAGTGGTTAGTATTATTGGGGACGCTCAATGCCATCCATGGCACGCTATATGAAAACATCCATGTTTTCATACTCCCCAATAATACTAACCACTTCTCTGCACAATCTCCCACTGTATTTATCCTCACTTTTTGCGGTTGAAGAGCAAGAACAAAAGAAAAATCCAAAGCAATAAAGACAGAGCCATAACAACAAAATACCATCATTCCCGCATGCTTGCCCTAGAGGGCCCTACTTTTGGTTAGCAGGAATCTATCTCTTTTTATTTTGCTCTAGCTTTTTCTTTTGCTCTTCCGCCCACAGAGAGGAAATGACGTAATAGTGCTTTGTAGTATGGCTTTCTATTTCCGAACGATTAATGAGAATGACTATTTATGAATTTTAATACTTTTATTTTAGAAAACGAGATACCTCTCCACATATCATTTTTTTTTGGTGTTTTTGCTATTATGGCAAGCTGGGAAGTAATCAAACACAAGCGTGTACTATTATTACCAAAAATGCAACGCTGGCTAAATAATCTTGGCATAGTTTTCTTTAACTCCATTCTATTGCGTCTTCTCTTTCCAACAGCAGCAGTGGGAGTAGCAGCATTTGCCAGTGAACATGGATGGGGCTTATTAAACTATTACTCCCTACCCTTTATGCTTTCAGTCATATTATCCATTGTTATCATGGATTTTATTATTTATTTACAACATATCATGGTTCATGCTGTACCTTTATTATGGCGTCTACATCGTGTCCATCATGCAGATCTGGATTATGATGTCACTACCGGGGCTCGTTTTCACCCTCTTGAAATCATTCTTTCTATGTTAATAAAATTTACTACAATTATTGTCTTAGGACCGCTTATTATTGCCGTTATACTTTTTGAAATTATTCTCAATGCTCTGGCCATGTTTAATCATTCTAATGTGGGACTCCCTAAACCTCTGGAAAAGTATATTCGCTGGTTTATCGTTAATCCAGATATGCACCGGGTTCATCATTCTGTTGAAGATGATGAAACTAATAGTAATTTTGGCTTTAATTTAATCTGCTGGGATCGTCTACTTGGTACTTATCGAAAACATCCCATAGATGATCAATTATGCATGACTATTGGCATTCATCATCATAAAGATCCTAAACAATGTAATCAGTTTTTAGGCATGTTGTTATTGCCGTTTCAGGATAAAATTTCTGAATATGCCATTAATACCCGTCGCTGGGATCCCAAACAAAAAATTATAACAAAAGGTGAGAAGGAATAAATGTTTACTGGAATTGTACAAGGTGTTGGTCTGGTTGTTGATATTATTAAAAAAGAAAATTTTCAAACTCATATTATTGAACTGACTCCAGCATTATTAAAAAACTTACAAATTGGTGCCTCTATAGCTCATAATGGTTGTTGTCTGACAGTCACAGAAATTAATAATAATCTGGTTTCATTTGATTTAATGCAGGAAACTCTTAGAGTCACTAATCTAGGAGATTTAAAGATAGGTTATAGCGTTAATATTGAACGTGCTGCTAAATTTGGTGATGAAATTGGTGGTCATCAAATGTCCGGACATATTTTAGTAACCGCTCAAGTATCACAAGTCATACGATCTAAAAATAATTGCCAAATCTGGTTGGAACTGCCATTGGATTATCAAAAGTTTGTTTTTACTAAGGGCTATATTGGTATTGATGGCATCAGTCTGACCATAGGTGATGTTAAAAAAGATTCTGACAATCAGACCTGCTTATTTAATGTAAACCTTATACCGGAAACACTGGAACGCACCAATATTGATACAAGAGAAATTGGCGATAGGCTCAATATAGAAATTGATCCGCAAACCCAGGCCATTGTTGAAACAGTTGAAAGGATTATTAAGCAGAATCCAAGTATCTAAATTATAATCCTAATGTTAATTTACTTATCCCCTACAAAAATCGAATCAACTTTTTGCAGACCTCTAGGAAGTTTATTACCACGACGACCACGTTCATTCATATAATGCTCTAAATCACTCCCTTTTAGAGTTAAATGACGTTTGCCGGAAACAATAGTTAGTTTTTCATCAGCTGGTAATAAAGTAATAGCATGTATATACTCTTCGCGATCCATTACTCTGGAAGAAGGAATAGAAATGATTTTTACCCCTTTACCCTTAGCCAATAATGGTAAATCAGAAAGTGAGTGAATTAACAAACGTCCTTCATTACTGACAGCAACGACTTTATTCGTTTCAAAATCAGTCACAGCTAGAGGTTCTAGTACTTTTCCACCTGCCGGAATTTTAATTAAAGCCTTACCTTTTTTATTTTTACTGAACATATCACTGAGCTTACCGACAAAACCATAACCTGCATCGGTACTAAATAGATAGAGTTGCTCTTCATTAGCATTCATAATTACAGAAACGAATTCAACATTACCAGAGGGAGTCAAACGACCGGTTAATGGCTCTCCTTGTCCCCGTGCTGAAGGTAAAGTGTGTCCTAAAAGGGAATAACTGCGACCGCCACTATCTAAAATCGCCACTATTTGATTGGTTTTGCCCTGCGTACTAGCTCTAAAGCTATCTCCTGCTTTATAGTTGAGTGATGAGGCATCTACATCATGTCCTTTAGCAGCACGGATCCAGCCTTTTTCTGAAAGTACTACTGTAATAGGATCTGACCCAACTAAATCTGTTTCTTTCATGGCTTTGGCAACATCACGGCTTACTATAGGAGAACGACGCTCATCACCATGTTTTTTGACTGCCTCTTTTAATTCTTTTTTAATCAGCGTTTTCATACGTTGACGTGAACCCAATGTTGTTTGCAGCCAATCACGTTCTGTTTGCAGCTCCAATTGCTCTTCTTGAATTCTCATTTCTTCCAGCTTAGCAAGATGACGTAATTTCAAGTTAAGTATGGATTCTGCCTGAATATCAGACAATTTAAACCTAGCTATTAATACAGGCTTAGGTTTTTCCTCTGTGCGAATAATATGAATCACTTCATCAATATTTAAAAAAGCAATCATAAAACCATCAAGTAAATGCAAACGCTCATTCACTTTATCCAGACGATACTGCAAACGTCTGCGTACAGTTTCAAAACGATAGAGAATCCATTCTGTTAAAATATTTTTAAGATTTTTAACCTGTGGCCTTCCATCCAGGCCAATCATATTCATATTTACCCGATAGGTTTTTTCCAGATCAGTGGTAGCAAAAAGGTGCTGCATTAACTGCTCAAGATCTATTCGATTGGAACGAGAAGTAATAATTAGACGTGTGGGATTCTCATGATCAGACTCATCTCTGAGATCAGAAACCATGGGCAATTTTTTGGCCTGCATCTGTGCAGCTATTTGTTCTAAAACTTTGCCTCCGGATGTTTGATGGGGTAAGGCGGTGACAATAATATCATTGTCTTCTTTCTCAAAACAGGCCCGCATACGAATAGAGCCATGTCCTGTTTGATACATTTTAAAAATATCATCTTTAGATGTAATAATCTCTGCATCAGTTGGATAATCAGGCCCCTTAACCACTATACAGATTTCATCCAGTGTTGTAGTAGGTGTATCTAATAATAAAATACAGGCTGCTACAATTTCATTGAGATTATGTGCAGGAATATCGGTCGCCATACCCACAGCAATTCCTGTAGTACCATTAAGTAAAATATGTGGAACCTGTGCCGGCAATAATCTGGGCTCATCCAGCGTACCATCAAAATTAGGTTCCCAGTCTACTGTACCCTGCCCTAGCTCATCTAATAATACTTCTGAAAAAAGAGAAAGTTTAGATTCTGTATAACGCATGGCGGCAAAGGACTTAGGATCATCCATAGAACCCCAGTTACCCTGTCCATCCACCAGAGGATAACGATAGGTAAAAGGCTGCGCCATTAATACCATGGCTTCATAACAGGCAGTATCACCATGAGGATGATATTTACCTAATACATCACCAACTGTTCGAGCTGATTTTTTATGTTTGGCTGTAGATTTTAGGCACAGTTCAGACATGGCATAAATAATTCGCCTTTGTACCGGCTTTAAACCATCTGCAATGTGCGGCAAAGCACGATCAAGAATAACGTACATGGAATAATCCAGGTAGGCTTGTTCGGTAAAGGTCTTTATTGGAAGGGATTCAACCCCATCTTCCTGAAAAAATGTCTCAGACATAAGGTAACTTCTATCTCAAATTAAACTAAATGATTTTGATGATGCTATTTAACAACATTCTTTCCCGTAAATAAAGCCTATTAATTGTTTTAAATCACTTTCAGGTTAAAAATCAAAGTATTTTCCAATAGTGGAATGAGTCTGAACAAAGTGGATTTTTCTCAATCCAAATATCAGTAGTAGTATTATCCACATATCCACATCCCTGAAATTGACCGGAGACACTTGCGATATATCTTAAGGTCTATTTCTTGGGTTGTGGGTATGTGGATAAGGCGGACTTAGAGGCTAATTTTCTCTGTAGTTCCACTTAACTTATCTTTAATTCTCGTTCATCAATTGATTAAAATAGTGACCTGCGGTCTTTTTGCAGCCGTTGAGCCGATTGATTATCTGTCATTGCATAAGCAATTTTATCCATTATTTCAAAACTATTACCTTTCTTCAAATATTTTTCTGCTTCAGTCAGTGATTTCAGCTTATCATAAGGAGTCATCATGCTCGTATAAGGATATTTCTTTCGTTGTTTACTTTTTTTATCCGTGATAATTTCAGGGAAAAAACAGGATCTATGGTAATTAATGTGAGGGTTCAGATATTGC
>JAUJGA010000248.1:0-2798 GCA_042095675.1 Gammaproteobacteria bacterium | reverse complement strand
AAACTGACTTAGCTACAAACGCTCGGGCTATAGGAGATCTATCACTTTCTACTCTACCAACCAGTGCATTAGAACTTAGTGTATATTCTTCTACTCTTAATAATTCCAGAATGCTAATGAATTGTTGCTGTTTTTCAGATGTCTCTCCAATCTCTTCTACTATCCAAGGAAAAAGTGAGCCTTGTATTTGTTCCCATTTCTGTGCTAAAGTGTCTCTTAACATATTAATACTCCAAGCTTTTTTGTTTTTGTTCGCAAACATATTATAACAAATTTGGCTTGGATTTTATTCAAAAATTAGCAATTCAGCTAAGAAACTCTCTTAAATTGTTAGTTTTGCAAGTACCTCTATAGCAAAACTGATAATGAGAAAAACATGACTCTAATCATAATCTGTTTAGCAAATATTAACCGACAGAATTCTCATGGCCATACATAAAGAAGAACGCAGGCTTTGCAACTCACCGCAACAACTCTTTGAACTTGTTGCACACGTTGAGAGCTATCCTGAATTTTTGCCTCTTTGGCATGATGCCCATGTAATGAAAAATCAACAGAATAATTTAGAACATCCTGTTTATATTACTGATCAACTTATTCAATTTGGCTCACTTTACAAGCGGTTTCGCACTCAAACTACCCTAGTACCGTTTCATAGTATTCGTATTATTTCTTCTGATCCCATGTTTAAAAGATTTACAATTGATTGGTTATTCATCGCTGAAAATGAGGGTGGGTGTAGAATCCAATTTACCCTTGATTGTATGGCTTCATCAATACTTCTTCGCCCCATTTTTGATATTGCTTTATTGGAAGCTGCAAGGTCTATCATCACAGCCTTTGAGAACAGGGCCAAATTTATCTATGGTCGCTTAAACTAATCTAATGAATTCAGAACCGTCAATATCAATCGTGATTCCAGCTTTCAATGAAGTAGAATACATTGCAAAGACCCTTAAATCGATAATTACCGTGGCTGAAGAGTATGCGGGACGTGTTGAAATTATTGTTGTTGACAATAATTCTACAGATAAGACTGGTGACATTGCTTTGTCAATGGGGGCTAAAGTTGTCTTTGAAGCGAAAAACCAAATTGCCAAGGCAAGAAATACGGGAGCAAGAGAGGCAACTGCAGATTATTTGATTTTTGTTGATGCTGATACCTTATTGGAGGGTGATATCCTCGATAAAGTGTCAGCTAATCTCTCTAGTGGTCATGTAATAGGTGGAGGTGCATGGGTGGAGCCTGACTTAAAAGGTCCTGGATATTTCATATTTAAATATGCTATCAATTATCTATTGGCATTGAAAAATATCACCTTAGGGCCTTTTCTGTATTGTGAGCGTGAAGCTTTTTTTTGCGTCGGTGGTTTTGATGAAAGCTATTATGCCGGCGAAGAATTCACACTTGCCAGACGTCTAAAAAAAGAAGGTAAAAAACAGAATAAATCCTGGAGGATTATAAAATTTCACCCCACTCATCGAATTATTACATCTAGCAGAAAATTCGGCCATCTCTGTTGCAATCTAGACATGATTTTAAAAAACTCCCATCTTCTTTGGAATATGAGCCGCAAGCTTAAGAAAAAAAGTGAATGCCTGTTCTGGTATGATGTTCGTAAATGAACGTGTAATAAACTCAATCTGACGTACAAACCATAATCCATCCAGTTCATTACAAATAATTAGTATCGTCTAAAAGGCCAGAAAGTTACTAAGACTGACATATATTATTGTCCGAGCTACGTTGCAATATGAGCTTATTTTTCGGGGATTCATTAAAATAGTATAAGAACATATGGGTGGTGTTCAAAACCAGCCTAATTCTAGCAATTTCTACATTTCATAACCATCGACTCTGGCGAACATCGCCATCTTTTTCCTCCCCTATATGATTATTATTTTACCAGTGCAACTCCTTTTCATTATAATGATCCTATAAATATCTCGGCCGCAAGCGACCGAGTTTTAAAACAAGTCCAGCTGGTCTGAATGTCTTTTTTTTGATCTAACTCAACTAGCTGTTCTTGAACGTACTTTCTAATTGTTTATTTATTTGCATTCCCAATCGTTTCAACAAAGTAACTTTACGTCCACAACTTACCGCCCAGAAGTATTTTTTCTTAATTTCAGGATAAATCCTGAAAAATTCACGAGCGGTAATACTTTTTATTATTTGCATTACACTACTAGGTGATTGCCTGGTTATACTCCTGATAACCATATAAATATGATCTTCTAGCATTTCAAGCTCAACGATATCAATATCGTAATCATATCCAATTTTCTGAATAATCGCCTTCATCGTTGTACGATAAAGCTCCATAAAAACTTTATGCCTATATTTTGGTATCCAGACAAAATGATACATTAGCCTAAAGACATGATGCGTATTTCTTTGAAGTTCCATGTACTGAATAACATAGACAGGGACAAGCCCTGTCTACACTATTCAGCACGGGGGCAAGCCACCGTGATTTTCGCTACGCTCTGTTAAAAAAGAAGTGAAACAAGTATGCCAGCTTTATAAACAAGTCAGCAGTTTATTAAAACAAGATATTAAAGTAGTTTCAGTTGATGAAAAAACAGGTATACAGGCCTTGGAAATGATACATCCGACTAAACCAACTCAACCTGATTTAATTGAACGTAGAGATTTTGAGTATAAACGTCATGGTACATTGTGTTTAACTCCAAGCTTTAATGTAGCCACAGGGATGATTGATGCTCATACAATTTATGAAACCAGAAATGAGCAAGATTTTTTAGAACATATAAAGAAGACCGTTAGTACTTCA
>JAUJGA010000247.1:0-3033 GCA_042095675.1 Gammaproteobacteria bacterium | reverse complement strand
TGAATTCCAGAATGGCTTTTTTAACTAATTAAGATCATCGTATTCGTTTTATGTATACACCAAAACATTGTTCCTGGCTAAATCATGTTGAAATATGGTTTAGTATATTGGCAAGAAAACTTTTAAATCGAGGTTCTTTTTCTTCATTAGAAAATTTACGCTTAAAACTAAATCGATTTATTGAGTATTTTAATGAGAATTTAGCCCAGCCATTTAAATGGACTTATGAAGGCAAAATTTTACAAGCTTAACTTATGATGGAATTGATCCATATTTATGAATTACAGTACTAGGTGGTGTTCCATCTCTCCATTAAAAGCGGCTTCTACGGTTAATTTGGTTGGCTGTGCACTTAATGCACTCAAATCTTCAGGTGTTTTTACATCTTTAGCAAGTTCTTCTGCTAACTAGTTATTACCTTTTGGAATATTAACAAAAATGAACAGTTAGACACTTATTTTTACACCCTCGGAGTAATTTTTAACATTTAGCCTCTGGAGTTTTGCAAGAGGCTCTAAAGTTATTATTGCTATCATTTTCTATAGAGAACTGACTTAAAATCATCACCATCCATTCAAATAAGGGGATTAATTGCTGCTGATATTGCAAGCAATATGCTACAAACTCATTCGTATAAACTTGTTCCGGTAAAGGCAATTGAAAATAACATTTAAAGCCTTTGTAACGAATTAATTCCTGGTTTAAAAGCTCTGTAGAATATCCTTTTGGCATTCTTTTTAATTGTTCACCATAAAAAATTGCCCCGGCTTTGGATAGTTTTTCAATTATTAACCTTATATCTGTATCCTTATCAGGGTGAGCACATTGTTCTCTCCAGGCAATTTGATATTCTGGAGTAAAATGATTAATACCAACGCCAATCTGAATATATTCGGGACGAATAGATAAATAAAACCCTGGAGAACGAGTTCGCTTTAATGTCCCCTGCCAGAACAAATAAGATAAATGTGTTTTATAGGGCGTTTTATCTTTACTAAAGCGTGCATCTCTGGAAAACCGGTAAATAGAACCATTAACCTTGGGGACAATATTAATCCCTGGTGTCAATTCAGATAATGAATCCCCCATTGCTTCAACTAAGTCTCTGGATACTTCTAAGATTTCTCGCTGATAGAAATCATAATGCTGATCAAACCATAATTTATTATTATTGTACTTAATTTTTTCTAAAAATTTAATCACATCATGACTAAAACCTTTAAATACTGACATTTCAACACCATATTCTAATTATAAAATAAAATCACTCAGCCTAATAGGATACATATATGGCAGCCTACTACGTCTATAAAATTTCACCCACTATTGCTAACTTAGTCAAACCCATGGAACTATTAAACGAATTTGAAAATTATAAAGAAGCTCGCAATTTTGCCAGAGAACAACGCCAAAATCCAGAACATGAGGCAACAGATACATTAAAAGTCATTTTTGCTGACAATCCTTTGGATGCTGAAGAAAAACTATCTGAAGTACGTGAACAACCGATTTTAAGAGAGTGGGAAAAGTAATCTAATATGAATGAAGATGAATGAAGATGAATATCGTGCTGTTTATAAAGAGATGAATCTAAACCGGTGTTATTTTGAAAAACTTTTATTACTCCGTTATGGACATTGTGATCAGGCTGAAAAATTATTTTTAGCAGAACGTGAAGCCTATGCCTGTCAGTCAGAGAAAAGACAGGTCTTATGTCTGAAGCTCTTAGAACAGTTACGCAGTAATGCCCGCTTTTCCCTACAAATCACTCATGCCGATGGCCAACTACCACACACCAAAGAAATTAAAGTACAGGCCGGTGGTTTATTTGGCTTACAACAATTATTAGATAATAAAAATTTAACACAAACCGCTGTGCTTAATGATGAGGATGCTAAATTTGGTGAACAGTCAAAACAACAGGCTCCCATTAAAAATATTTGTGCTACAGTTGAGCATGCTATAACAAAATATAATGATTTAAATTCTATTCCTTATAATGAAATTGTTAAGTCCATTATTAATTTCAAACTCCCGGACAGAAAGCGAAGAAAAAAACGCACTTGATTTATCAGGATAAATTAGACTAAAGAATAGTTCTCAAACCTGAATTCAAGTAATAAGTGCATGACCGTTTAACTCTTCCTGGCTAATGCAGGTTAGCTCTTCAAAAACTTCATAAGGAGTTTTGTATCACAGACACTTTCGTGGCCGACTATTGAGCTTGTTAACAGCATCATAAAATTCTTTTTTAGTAACATCAATCAGCTCCATTTACTTAGGGAAATACTGCCTTAATAAACCATTAGCATTTTCATTTTGTCCTCGTTCCCATGAGTGGTAAGGCTTTGCAAAATACGTTTTACAGTTCAATGTAGTGGCTATTTCTTTGTGGTACTCAAACTCTTTACCATTATCAAATGTTACTGTTTTTACAAATATAATATTTTCTTAATATTGCTGAGCTTTGTGAGTAATCCGGAAAAACAATGTAATTTAATTAATATGAATCGTTCCAGCTATTATTAATAGTGGACCCTATCGTCAAGACAAGTCAGTTAAAAAATAAGGTAACTATTCAGCATAATTGAAATTAAAAAAGATGAAAAAAAACACTTGACAGGTATTTTAAGCCACATTTTTAAAAATGACAGTATTTTGATTGCAGTCAGATTATAGTCTTAAACGATCAAATTGATTCATAGCGATCTGAACAGAGGAAAGAATACCCTGCTGTCGGGGGTGGAGAATTATAATGTCTTAAATCGATCGACAGATCGATTTGAGCTAAAAAAGCCCATGATACAATAGCTGTATTGTTTAATAGCTATTTGTGCACCGCGTGAATATAGACGGTTTAGATATCGACTCAACCATAAAAGAAGTTGAGTTAGTACTAAAAAATGAAAAAGACTTATCACCTTCATTAAGAACCGTGATGAGTATGCTGGTGTTGATGGTAAAGCTATTAACGAATTGAGTAAATAAAAATAGCTCAAATAGTAGTAACCCACCCTCAAGCGATCCGAATCG
>JAUJGA010000246.1:0-16029 GCA_042095675.1 Gammaproteobacteria bacterium | reverse complement strand
ACCTTGAGATATATCGCAAGCGTCTCCGGTCAATTTCAGGGATGTGATATGTGGATAAGACTACTACTGATATTTGGATTGAGAAAAATCCACTTTGTTCAGACTCATTCCACTATTGGAAAATACTTACTCCTATTATTGCTGCTGCTCAGAGAGGCTATATGGAAATAATTGAAATCATTAAAGCACTATTAGTTCGTGGTTGTAGTATTGAAGCACAAAGTGGTGATGGTTCTACTCCTATTTTTTGGGCTAGTGAAGCCAATCAAGTTGAAGCGATGGAATTATTATTAAAAAGTGGTGCCAATGGATATTAATGGTAGTACAGCTTTAATAGAAGCCTATATACAAAGAAATTTTAAGGCTGCAATTATGTTGTATCGTTTTGGTGTTAATACGAATATCAAAGACAATGAAGGACTTTCAAATTTAGACTATGCTAAAAAAGTCCAGGACTTTGATAAAGACAAGCCACGAAAGAAACGTAAAAATAAATAGTTTTATTTTTATTGACAAAAATTTACTCATTTTCTATAAATAGAAAATGACGTTAAAATTTGTCAATATAATAAGTAGTAGTAAAAAACTGATCATAAGATCAAAAAGATCACCTAAGGAGGATCTATGAAATTAAACAAGAAAGTACTGGCTCTTTTAGTACTAGGCGGACTATCAGTCTCTGGTAATAGCATGGCAGGCACACCTAGTGCTTTAGATCTTGCCAATACCTGTGCTGGTTGTCATGGTGTTGATGGTAGCAGTAAGGGACCAGCAATCCCTTCAATCGCAGGTGTTTCACCTGATTACTTTAAAGACGCTATGATGGATTATAAGGCAGGTGACGGACGTGCATCTACTATTATGACTCGTATTGCTAAAGGCTATACAGAAGAAGAAATTGGTCTAATGGCTGGTTATTTTTACAAGCAAAAAATGATCCCTGCGGATCAAAAATTTGATGCAAAACAAGCCAAAGCTGGTGCTAAGCTTCACAAAAAATATTGTGAAAAATGTCATGAAGATGGTGGTAAGTCAGCAGAAGATGATGCGGGCGTTTTAGCCGGTCAGTGGACAGCTTACTTGCATTACGCTATGGATGACTTCATAAGTGGTCGCCGTGATATGCCTAAGAAAATGAAGAAGAAAGTTCAAAAACTTCAGAAAAAAGATGCTAAAGGTATGGAAAAATTGCTTAACTACTACGGCAGCCAAAAATAAAAGGAGAGTTTCATATGTCAGGAATTTCACGTCGAAATTTTATCCAGATAACAGGTGGCGCTGCTGCAGTTAGTACTCTGGGTGTTAGTAATATTCTATTGGCGGGCAAAAGTGCTGGTCATGTTGTTATCGTTGGTGGTGGTATTGGTGGTGCAACAGCTGCACGTTATATCAAACGCGCTGATCCTGCTGTTCAGGTTACTATTGTTGAGCCAAACAAAGACTACTACACATGTCTCATGAGTAATGAAGTCCTAAGTGGCCACCGTACCTTAGATTCAATCAAATTCGGTTATAAGAATCTTGAATCAATGGGTATTAAAATAGTTCAGGACTATGCATCAAATATTGACGCAGGTAAGAAGCACGTTGTCACTAAGAAGAGTGGTAATATTGCCTATGATCGTTGTATTGTTTCTCCAGGTGTTGATTTTAAATGGGAAATGATAGAAGGTTTAGATACTAAAGTTGCCGCTGAGAAAATTCCTCATGCATGGAAAGCAGGTACACAAACAGCTTTAATGCGTAAGCAATTAGAAGCAATGAAAGATGGTGGAACAGTAATTATTGCACCACCACCAAATCCTTTCCGTTGTCCTCCTGGACCTTATGAGCGTGCTTGTCAGGTTGCTGATTATCTTAAAAATTATAAGCCTAAGTCTAAAATCCTTATTCTGGATGCTAAAGACAAGTTCTCCAAGCAAGGTTTATTCATGCAAGGTTGGAAGAAGTACTATGGATATGGCACAGATAACAGCCTAATCGAGTGGGTTAAAGGTGCTGAAGGCGGTATTATTGAAGGTGTTGATGCTAAAACTAATACTGTTACCGGTAGTGTTGATGAATATAAGGGCGATGTTGTTAACATTATTCCTGCTCAGAAAGCTGGTAAAATTGCCTTTACTGCAGGTCTTGTGAATGATAAGGGCTGGTGTCCAGTTAATCAGCAAACATTTGAGTCTACTAAGCATAAAGATGTTTATGTGATTGGTGATTCCAGTGTTGCTTCTCCTCTACCTAAGTCTGGTTATTCTGCAAACTCAGAAGCAAAAGTTTGTGCTGCTGCAGTTGTTGCTAGCCTACAAGGTAAGGATCCTGCGGTTCCAACACTAGTCAACACTTGTTATAGTGTACTTGCACCGGGCGATGGTATTTCAGTTGCTATGGTATATAACTTTGATGGTAAGAAAATCCAGAAAGTTAAGGGTTCAGGTGGTTTAACACCTATGGACTCATCACCAGCAGTGCGAGCACGTGAAGAGCAATATGCTCATTCATGGTTCAGAAACATCACTGCTGATGTATTTGGTGGATAATTTAGTTTAGAGCTTTTATTTTAAAGTTCTTTACGGTTTACATCTGAAATGCCAATTCTTTAATCGGAATTGGCATTTTTTTTGTCTGTTACTTAATGATAAGATAAGCACATGTCTAAAGATAATCACATAGATCCTGAGCAATTATTTAAGCTATGGAGAAATCATCGCTATTTTCCTATCAGTCAATTTTATAAAAATCAGTTTAATGAAAAAGTTTATAAAGTTTCGGTGAGTATTGCAGAAACATGTCCTAATCGACAAGAAAACTCAAGAATGCCGTTATGTATTTTTTGTGATGAGTGGGGCTCTGCTGCTTATCATCTGGAGCGAGATAAATCTCTGCAGCAGCAAATTATTATTAATCGTGAAAAGATTTCCAAACGTTATCGAGCAAAAAAATTCTTAGTCTATTTCCAATCTTATACCAATACCTTTGATCGGGTTTCCGAGTTGGAACAGCGTTTTGATATTGCCCTAAGCGAAGATGCTATAGTCGGTATTGTGCTGGGAACACGACCAGATTGCCTACCTTCCCGAATATTACCCTTATTGAAAAAAACACATGAAACACATTATGTAATGGTCGAACTAGGCCTGCAAAGTTTTTTTGATCATCATCTCAATTTCTTACAACGTGGACATGATGTCACCAGAGGGTATGAAGCCATAAAAAAACTACATGAGCAAACTGGTGTTGATATCGGTATACATTTAATTTTCGGACTGCCTGATGAAACAGATGAGGAAATTATTGAAACAGCACATATATTAAATAAGCTCCCTATATCCAATGTAAAGCTACATAATTTGCATGTTTTAAAAAATACTCTTCTAGCTGAAATTTATGAAAAGTGTCAGTTTAAACCTTGTGAACTGGAAGATTATATTGAAAAAATCACCCTGTTTTTACAACATCTATCGCCCGACATTGCAGTGCAGAGATTAACAGCAGTAGCAAGTCGCTGGGATGAACTAATAGCACCACAATGGACTAAAGAAAAAATGCGCTCCACGCAAATGATAGAAGATCATTTAAAAGAAAGTGGGAGTTATCAAGGGCAGTTGGTTGGTGATTGATAATTTTAAACATCATGTTAAAGTAACAATATTTATTATTTATCTTAAAGACAAAATACTATGAAAATCTGGGTAGATGCAGATGCATGTCCAATTGTAATTAAAGAAATTTTATTTAAGGCTGCCAAGCGTACTGGCATTCAGTTGACACTAGTCGCTAACCAATATATCAGTATCCCAAAGGCTGACAATATTAGTATGTTGCGAGTTGGTTCTGGTTTTGATGTGGCTGATAATGAAATAGTAAAACAAGTTGAGGAAGGTGACCTGGTGATTACCAGTGACATTCCCTTAGCAGACGAAGTAATTGAGAAAAAAGGACTGGCCTTAAGTTCAAGAGGTGAGATGTTTTCTGCTAATTCTATTAAAGCTAAATTAAATATGCGTGACTTTATGGATACTATGCGTTCCAGTGGTGTACATACTGGTGGACCACCTCCATTAAGTCAAAGTGATCGACAAGCTTTTGCTAATTACCTGGATCGATTATTAACACAATTTTCTCAAACTAAATAATCATGATTTTAGCCATCGTCGAAGCTCTGCTACATGACGACGACTGACTTCTATAGCATTTGGCATATTATTTAAGTATACAAAAACATGGCCATCCTGCTGTTTCTCTAATGACTCAATTTTTTGCTTTCTAATTAAGGCATTACGATGAATACGTAAAAAGTCCTCTGAAAATTCCTGCTCCAAAGATTTTAAGGTATCTTCAATAATAGTTTCTTTTATAAGGTTATTTTTATAATATTGGACAGTTGTATATTTATGATCTGCCTGAAAACAGGCAATATCAGCGATGTCGATCAGTATGATATTTCCCCTGATTTGTGCTGCTATATGGGTCCTTATAGGACTCTCTTGTGTTTGTGAAGTTACTCGCTCAAGTTGCAGTTTATTCAATTTACTACACTTTTTTAACGCCTTATCTAACAATTCCTTGCGTATGGGTTTAAGTAAGTAATCAACTGCTTCTGATTTAAAAGCATCCAGTGCATATTCATCATAGGCCGTAATGAAGATAATAGCAGGAGGATTATCTAATTCTGCCAGGTGTCTGGCGGCTTCCAAACCATCCATACCAGGCATTCTGATGTCCATTAGGATAATATCTGCTGAGCTTTTATTAAATTGTTTTATCACATCAAGACCATTACGAGCAAAGTCCACTGTATATTGATCATCTATTTCTGACATTAAATGTGCAATACGTTCTCTGGCAAGTGGTTCATCATCAGCAACGATAACCTTCATAGTAAGTACTCACTTTCAGATAAGTAGGGCAGTTTTAAAACAGTAAAATACAAGTCTCCAACTTCCTTACAATTAATAGAAGCTTTACCCTGATAGAAAACTTCCAGCCGTTCTCTAATATTATCCAAAGCCATTTGATTGCCCTTTCGATGATCAGGCTTTTTACTATTATTATTTTCTATGCAGAGAATTAATTGTCTAAGCTTATACTTTCCTTGTATCCTGATTAATCCCCCATCAATTTCCGGCTCAATACCATGAAAAATAGCATTTTCAAGTAATGGCTGTAGTAGTAAAGCCGGTACCATCATTTTATCTGGAATACTATCAATAGACCATTCAACGCTCAGGCGCTCTCTCAGGCGTTGTTTTTCAATATCCAGATAGCGTTGACTTAAGGTTAATTCTTCTACCCAGGGAATCAGTTCTTTTTGTTCTTTTAACAGCATGCGAAATAACTCAGCCAAATCTTCTGTTATGCGTTCTGCATCCTTTGGTTTAGTTCGGGTTAAGCTGGCAATAGTATTCATACTATTAAATAAAAAATGCGGACGAATACGAGCCTGTAATAATTGTAATTTAGTTTTAGACTCCATTTGAACTTTCATACGCCATTGATGCTGTATATAAAAATAACGTAAAGCCAATGCGTTGATAATACTGCCAATCAATAAATTATGTAATAAGAATTCCCAATGTGTCGTGGATGAAATAATTAAGCCCAGCTGATAGTAATCAATAATAAAAAAGCTTAACTCACTAACAAAGATAATGACCAGTAAAAGTACCATATAACTGGCTGTTGCAACGAATTGATTAGAATAGTTAATAAAAAAGGGACGTAAAACACAAAGACTACTACTGCCTAATAAACCATTCCACTGAATAAATAATGAAATTAATGCCAAATCATTCCAGCGTTGCTGCTCAATGCTTAAAGGTGCCAGTGTTAGAATAAAGGCCAATAATTCTCCAATGATCACAACCGCAAAAACCATTTTAAGATCACAGAAATTAGGTAAAAATAATGAATTTTTAGTATTTTTTATTGGCATCGTTTTGTGTATGTTGTTGAGTATTCAGTTATAATACTACTTCTCTGCCAATTAAGCATAAAATTCAAACAATAAAATCCGAAGCCATTATGTCTATAAATCAAAATACTGCAAAAACCAAACAAGCTGAAAAACCCTGGAATGGACGTTTTACTGAACCTACCGATGCTTTTGTGGAGGCTTTTACCGCTTCAGTAGAGTTTGATCAGCGTATGTATCAGCAAGATATTAACGGCTCTATTGCACATGCAAAAATGCTAGCACATGTTGGTGTTTTAACTGCTCAGGAAAGAGATACTATTATTGATGGCCTGGGACAAATTGAACAAAAAATTCAATCGGGCAAATTTAACTGGTCAATAAAGCTGGAAGATGTGCATATGAACATTGAAGCTGCCCTGACTGACTTAATAGGTATTAACGGTAAAAAACTACATACCGGTCGTTCAAGAAATGATCAGGTGGCGACAGATATACGACTATATTTACGTGATGAAGTAGATCATATTATTCAGGCCATTATGCGTCTGCAAAATGCTTTGATTGATTTAGCAGAACGTGAGACAGATACCATTATGCCTGGTTTCACCCATCTGCAAACAGCCCAACCAGTAACTTTTGGACATCATATGTTGGCATGGTTTGAAAATCTTGAACGAGATAGAAGCCGCTTCATTGACTGTCGCAAACGCATTAATATTATGCCTTTAGGTGCTGCAGCTCTTGCTGGTACAACCTATCCAATAGATCGTGAATTTACTGCCAGAGAATTAGGTTTTGATGGCCTTTGTGAGAATTCTCTGGATGCTGTGAGTGATAGAGATTTTGCTATTGAACTCACTGCCAATGCTGCTTTATTAATGACCCATTTATCACGCTTCTCAGAAGAGCTGGTATTATGGGCATCAGCTCAGTTTAACTTTATTGAACTCAATGACAGTTTTTGTACTGGTTCTTCTATTATGCCGCAAAAGAAAAATCCTGATGTACCGGAATTAGTGCGTGGTAAGACAGGACGAGTCAATGGACATTTAATTAGTTTATTAACACTGATGAAGGGACAACCTCTCGCCTACAATAAGGATAATCAGGAAGATAAGGAGCCCTTATTTGATACTGTTGATACTTTAAAAGGTTCCTTAAAAGTTTATGCTGATATGATGCAGCATGTTACTGTGAATAAAGATGTCATGCGTGAAGCAGCAATTCGTGGTTTTTCTACCGCAACAGATTTAGCAGATTATCTGGTCAGAGCAGGGGTTCCCTTTCGAGATGCTCATGATGTAGTTGGTAAGGCTGTTCGTTTAGGCGTGGACACACAGCGGGATCTGGCAGAATTATCACTGTCAGAATTACAACAATTTTCAGATCAGATAGAAAATGATGTATTTGATGTATTGACACTTGAAGGTTCAGTAGCCGCTCGAAATCATATTGGTGGTACTGCTCCTGAACAGGTGCGTGCAGCAGTCAAACGAGCTAGAAATAGAATGAACAACTAAGTGTATTATCGCAATGAAAAACAGCATAGATAATCATCAAAAATTTCACTTTGAAGATCTGAATCATAAAAAAATAATACAAAAGTTTTTAAAAATTAATGATATCAGATTACAAAGAGTAGAAGAATCTATTAGCCAGAGAGCAGCAGATTTTTTAGAGATATTACCCTTATTATTTCATATTAACCATCCATTATTACCCGGTTTTGTTTCCACCCAATGTCCCATTGGAATTCCTCAATACCATCCTGATAAGCATGCACGTCGATGTGCTAGAGTCATTTCAAAGTCTTTTGAATACAAACATAAGGCCTATCATAAGTATGATATTTTTGCCCTTTATATGATGGGTAGTACTGGTACGATTGCCTATTCAGAAAAAAGTGACTTTGATATCTGGATCTGTCATCGAGAAGATTTAGGTCTCATGGCAGTCAAAGAGCTGGAACAAAAAGCACAAAAAATTACTCAATGGTGTGATAAATTCAATTTAGACGTAAACTTTTTTCTGATTAATTCAAAGAATTTTCGTGAGTGTAAAATTGATGAGCTGTCTTCTGAGAGCAGTGGCAGCACCCAGCATAATTTACTATTAGAAGAGTTTTATCGAACCTCTATACTAGTTGCTGGACGCTATCCTATGTGGTGGATTGTTCCTCCACAATATGACAAAAATTATGATGAGTTTGTACAAAGTGCCATTCATCATCGACATATTAATGAGTCTGATTTTATTAATCTTGGATCTATGAGTAATATTCCTGCAAAGGAATTTTATGGTGCGACCTTATGGCATATTTATAAGGGTATTGATTCCCCTTATAAATCTATTTTAAAGCTTTTATTGATGGAGTCCTATGCTAAAGAATATCCAGACATGCAACTGCTGAGTTTGAGCTTTAAAACAATAATTTATCAACAAGAAAAACCTGATATAAATAAGCTTGATCCTTATATCATGCTCATTAATAAGATTACCGAGCATCTTGTTGAAGAACAAAGTGACAAACGTTTAGAATTAGCACGACGCTGTTTTTATCTAAAAATCAATAAACCATTATCAAAGCTTAAAACAACAATCACTCAAAAAGATATGATTGCTGACTGGCGCCAGAAACTCATGTCTCAAATGACAACTAGCTGGAATTGGAAGAAGGCTGATATCGCTTTATTAGACGATAGAAAGCACTGGGATTTTGAGCAAATAAATAATGAGCATAAAGATATACTGGATGCTTTAACTTATAGCTATAGACAACTTTCTGATTTATTTCGTTACAAGAAAGATGATGTTCGCATTAATAAAAGAGACTTACATATTCTGGGACGTAAGCTTTATGCTACATTTGAGAAAAAAGTTGGGAAAATTGAAGTTATAAACCATGATAAATCAACAGATATATATGCATCACATATTAGTTTACATCCTATTACTCTTAATACAAAAAATAAAACCAAATTAACTGATGAACAAGGTTGGTCACTATATTTAGATATTCTTCACCAGACAAGTCAAGCTATAGCCCCTATAAAAAAATCATCTCATTTACTTAAACTACTCAGCTGGGCTTATTTTAATCATCTGATAAACAGTCAGGTGGCCTTTATTCTTGCACGATCAGTCCAAGTGCTAACAACGAATGAACTTAAACACATTATCCAGGCTTTAGAAAAAACATTTCCTGAGGCATCTCCCGGTTATGCTAGCATTGATGAATTGGTTAAACCTGCACAACTTCGTAGCAACTTATTAATTTTAAATATAGGTTTAGCTCCTTTTTACCAAAAATATTTAAATGGCTCTCAGATAACAACAAGTCGAAATGATGCTTTAAATTATGGTGCGATGCATGAAAATCTTTTTATGAGTATTGATCAGATTTATTACACCAGCTGGCGTGAGGTGATACATAATCATTTTAGAGAAGAAAGTGGTTTAATGGACTGCTTATGTCAGTATCTTAAATGGAATTATCAGCCAAATAATCTTTCTGCCAAGCTCCTTTTGCCTACAATGATTTGTTGTTTTTCTTCCGTACGAAGCAATGCCATATCAATGCGTATTAAGCAATTATTTAAAGATGTTTTAACTACATTTTACAAATTTAATCAAACTTATCAGTCTCATGCTATTTGTCGCTATTTAATCAGTATTAAAGAGAGTTTTTATTTACTTTGGCAAGATGAAAGCGGAGCCAAATATCAAAGAATAGCCGATCATAAGGAATTAATGCGTGAGCTTTCTTATCCATTAACTCAGTTTAATTCATTAATTATAGACTCACAATATGCAGGTAATAAAATAATAAAACTGATCTTTGAAAAGAATAAAAAAGATCATGTTCAGTTATTTTATCAGAATCATAATAAAACAGCAGATATTTATATTATTGATAACCTGGGCAGCTTATATCATCAGAAAGTATCTATTGAAAAAAATATAATTCATATCAATCACTTTATACTATTCCTTGATTCTATTATTAAACGAATCTGTTTAAATGATGCACAATGTGATTTATTTCAGAATTTGGATGAATACCTAGCACCCTCCTTAGTAGAGGAAGAGGAAGCTGTAGAGACTAATAATTCCACTATAGAGATGCAATTAGAAGTATTTGAAATTGGAGCTAAGTCATCACAAAAACTAGTACTTTATGATCAATGTGAAAAATTACAGGGAATGCCTGCACATTCTTTTAGAATCCATGTTATTGCAGATATAGATGATAGTGGTAAAAGAGTATATACAATTTATGCCAATGAAAAAGAATTTAGTTCATTTGAATATGGAAAAGAACTCTATAACAAGGTGGCTGAAGAAGTTGTCTCCACACGAAAAAATAGACAAACCTACCCCATTTATATTACTGACATCGATCTTTCCAGCAAGCTACTTGATACTGAGGGTAGCCAAAGTATTCAAATTACACAACTATTAAAATTTAAGTTTGAAATTGAACGACGCCTTAATCTGGCGATTAAAAATCTAAGATAATTGCTTCATCTGATTGTTCACTTAAACATCTATCCAGAGCCGTTTTAAATGCTTCTCCGCTTCGCTCATCCTGCCAGCCTTGTGTTTCATCATAGTTAAAATGATAACCACCTGACTTAGCTGCCATCCACAGTTGCATCGCACTAATTTGACGATTTATAATGATCTGAGAACTATTTTCCAAAGTAATATTTAAAATACCTGCTGATGTTTCATAGTCAATATCATTATATAGTTCATCCAATGCATCTTCAATCTGCATAATGATATCATCAATTAACTGGTTAAATTCTGATTCAGTCATTTTCATCTCAATAAAAAGATCATAAAAAAAAGGGGAGTTTTAAATTATAAAAATAATTTAAAACTCCCCTTTAAAGCTAAGTAATAAAATTTATTACTTAACTTTTGTTTCTAAGCTATCACTCTTACCATTATTATCAGACCAGCTCACTTTCACAGTATCACCAGACTTACCGGCAAATTTGAATGAAATATATGGGTTTTTAGAAATTGCAACGCCCCACTCTGCATTCATTACTGCAGCACCATTGTGCTCACAATCAACTGCCTGGATAAAATTAGCAGGAATTGCTTTACCTGTCTTTTTATCTTTACGTAGTCCTGTTTCCATTGGGTGACTGATTAAACATTTAAATGTCACTATACCATTTTTCGCTTTTGCACGAACTTTAATTGAACTCTTTGCCATTTTTATGTACCTGCGTTAAATTTTTAGATAGTAGTTTGCTGAATATTAAATCTTCAGCTACCTCGGTGTTTCTTAGGCTATTAACCTCCACAACCGCCGATTGTTACTTTCACTTCTTTATGTGCTTTGTAAAGTTTACCACCAGATTCACAAACAGCTATAATGTTAGAAGTCTTACCCATTTTAATACGAGTTGAAACATAAGCTTCAGAACCTGCACCCAGATTAAATTTGGCAACTAAAGGTATGCCATTTTTTTCTGAAATAAGAGTAATAGACTTAACATCGCCTAAAGTTGAGCTGATAGTTACAGGAACTACTGCACCATTTTCTGCAATATCAGGTGCCTTAATTTTAATTTTATCACTTGCTTCAGCGGCATCACTACCTAGAGCACCTTTCATAGCTGAAGGGACATCTTTTGCATTAAATGCAGCATTATTATATGCTGCTAAAACCTGTCCAGGAACTAAAAGACCACTAGATGCAGCTAGAACTGCAGCACCAGTTGCCATTGTGTTTTTCAGGAAATGTCTACGTTGCATTATTTCTTCCTTCATTGGGTTAAATTATTTATAATAGTTTTTATTACTTCTAACATATAGCACTGATCATGCCATAATTTTATTCATTGAGTATTCAATAAGTTATAATTTTATTTCAATTAAGCTTATTTAGTTTGATTGCATATTGCAAAACAAGATTGCAATGTGCAATACCTCTTTACATATTGAAATGTTTTAATTTACGCCATAAAGTTGATTTATTAATACCCAGTAATTTTGCAGTTTTTTCTTTATTATCATTATTTTCATCCAATAATTTAATAATATAACGCTTTTCCAATTCTGCTAAAGTCGGTTGATCGCTATCTATTTGTTCTTCATTTCCCCCGGGAGCCTCTACTGGTTTGGGTATATCATCAAGGTGAAGAATTTCATTGTCTGATAATGCTACTGTGCGCTCTATCATATTACTAAATTCTCTGATATTACCCGGCCAGCGATAGCTTTTTAATAATTGTAAGGAATTCTGATCAAAACCTTTTATATTTCGATGATGTTTTTTGGCAAAGCGTTGTATCATGACTTCAGTTAATAAAGGTAAGTCTTCTAATCTATCTCGAAGTGGCGGTACCAATATATTTATAACATTTAAACGATGATAAAGATCATGTCGGAACTTTCCTTCCTGTACCATCTTATCCATGGCCTGGTTGGTTGCGACAACAAAGCGCACATCAATATCAATGGGCTCAAGCCCTCCAACACGAATAATTTGCTGCTCCTGTACCACTCTTAATAACTTAGTCTGCATATTATCTGAAATATTACAGATTTCATCTAAAAACAAAGTACCACCTGATGCAGTTTCCAACAAACCTTTCTTTTGTTTATTGGCCCCGGTAAAAGCCCCTTTTTCATAACCAAATAATTCACTTTGCAGCAATGTATCTGTCAATGCTCCACAATCAATTACAATAAAGGGCTTATCTGAAGATTGACTTTGAAAATGTATTGCTCTGGCAACTAACTCCTTGCCGGTACCAGACTCTCCTTCAATAATGACATTACAACGTATATCGGCAATCTTATTAATCACATCATATACTTTCTGCATATTGGCACCCATACCAATCATACGATAGCGATCATCTTGCTCATGTTGTGTTTTCAACTGTTGTTTAAGACGAGTATTTTCTGCTTTAAGCATAGAAATATTAAGTGCCTTATCAATAATAAGCTTCAGCTCTTCCATATCAAAAGGCTTTTTAACAAAATCCGTTGCTCCTAAACGCAACACTTCTATGGCATCATCAACGTTAGAGTATGCTGTAATAATTATCACAGGAATTTGTTTATCTACAGAACGAATTTGTGCCAGAACTTCTGCACCACTTAAGTTAGGCATTTGCATATCCGTAATAACAAGATCAGCATTATTGTTAGAAAAATAATCCATAGCCTCTACCGGATCCTGAAAAACCAGGCAGTCATAAACGTCATCCAGATAACGTTCCATTAAGCGTCCTGCTTTGGGTTCATCATCAATAACAATTAATTTATTTTTCATAATTTATGTTTACTATTTTATGAGTAAAATGGAAGACTAATATCAACCTTAGCGCCACCATCTATTACATTACTTATATTCAGTTGACCTTGATGACTTTGAATAATGCTTAAAGCAATAGATAAACCCAAGCCTGTTCCATGACCAACTACTTTGGTAGTAAAAAAGGGATCAAAAACTTGCTCTTTTATAGATTCATCAATCCCCGCACCTTGATCCTGTATTGATAATATAACTTTATTTTTATCTTTGGTTTTTGTTAAAGATAGTTTTATTTCTGTATCCGTAATAACATGATTTTGTTCTTTTTGCATCAAAATACGATCTGCATTGGCATGTATGGCATTGAGTAAAATATTAACCAGAGCTTGTTGTAATTTCCCCTGATCCCCCCTGATCATAATAGCATCATATTTCTCAATAATATCTATACCTGTTAATTTTACCTGATAACGTTTTGCTTCCTGTTTGACCAATCCATCCAGTGTTTTTAACAAGCCTATCAAATTAATACCTGTAAATTCTTTTTCCGGTGTTTGACGTGCAAAACTTAAAACTCCTTGTACTATATCAGAAGCTCTGGTTACTTCTTCATCCAGAGAGCAAATATCTTCAAGAATATCTTCTGTATTATCTAAAGTATTGTTTTTCTCAATATCACGGCGGATTAGACGTGATAATGAACGTATATTATTTAATGGATTATTAATTTCATGACCTATTCCGGCAGCCATTTGTCCTAAGCTGGCTAATTTAGCATTTTGTATCATGCGATCTTCAGCCTTAAGGCGTTCATATTGTTCCTGCTCTAATTTTTTTGCCATATAATTAAATGACTCAGATGACTCATGAATTTCATTAATATTACTTTTTATTGTTACTTGTTTTTCACCATCGGCATAATGTTTTAAGTTTTCTGCCAGTTTTAAAATAGGACTTGAAATTGAGCGTGAGGCATAGTGTGCAAAAAAAAGGCTGCTGAAAATTGCGATTCCTGTCAGTAGCCAGATTCCAGCTCGTATACGCTCAAAAGTATCAGTAAATATTTTATCATCCACTTCACTCACTATAATCCATGAAGCCAGGGAGGCATGATAAGGGAAATACTCCATATAGTAATAGTGAATGCTTTCATTAGCGTGGGCAATTTGACCATAGGCTTGTTTTTGAAAGGCATCCCAAATTAAACCTTTATTTTTATTTTGGATTTTTTCAAGAGTAGATTTTTTTTCAGAAAAACTCAGCCTCTTTTCTTCATAGAGTATTTGCCCGTTACGAAGTGGATTTTCTTCATCAATTTCAGCTATCAATAGTTGACCATTATACAAACGAATTGCCAGCTCTAATAATTGATCAATATGATTACCATTAATTGTTACTGCTAAGTAACCAACTCTTTGCTTCTTATACATTAAAGGCACTACCGCATCAGGAATCACCCGGTTACTTTCTAAGCCCAGTTCTTCACGTGTTTGTGGTAATTCAATAAAACTCACATTATCAATAGGAAGTTCAGATAATAACTTCATATACTCAGGACTAAAGATTTCCTTATCCATAATATGATAAGGATCAACACCTTCATAATGTGTAATATTATCCTGGCCTGCCTTTACTTTCAATAAAGAGTTACCACGAACATCCATAATCCTGAAAGTTTCAAACAAGCCAATGACTGACTGATATTGTTTTAGAAATTGAGTAGTGATAAGCAGTCGATTATCATAATCCGCATGGCTTTGTGAGGAACGGGCCATGTCTAATACAGGCAAAAATTGCCTTAAGGCTTTAGATTCTACCAGTTTTAAAATAAGATCCTGATCAGCCAATAAGCTACGCGAAACCTCTGCTGATATACTTTCCAGATTACGTTGAATATCATCTGTGGCATCTTGATGATATAAGTTTTGTACATAATATGTAGCAAACAAGCCCAATACCGTCGCTGGTAATAAAGTGACCAGAGTGACCCAGCTAAAGATATATGATTTAAGTTTCACGTTATATACCGCTGATCAATGAAGGTGCTTGATTTATAAAAATATAAGGATCATTATATACCTTATGAAAGAAATAAGGTTAATATCAGAACAAAAAGTTGATTTAGATGCGCTTCATGATGCCAGTCGTGATAAGCGTGTTTGTGATCGAATTAAAGCAGTATTGCTTTGCTCAGAAGGTTGGTCAACCAAGATGATATCACAAGCTTTACGTTTGCATGAAACAAGTATTACCAGACATATTGATGACTTTATTAACAAGAAAAAACTAAAGCCTGAAATGGTGGTTATCAATCATATTTAAGTACTGAACAAATAGAATTAATAATTAATCACCTTGAAGAGACAACTTATCGTTATTCCTATCAAATAGTTGATTATATTTGGGCAATATGTGAGGTACGCTTTAGGCTTCACCAACATGGTTTTAGTTACAATCAGCCTAAGGGAGTCCCTCATAAATTTGATACTCAAAAGTAAGCTAAATTTATTAAAGAGTATAATAATTTAAATTCGCAATTAACTGATGAAACGATATTATTTATGGATGCTATGCACCCAACACAAGCAACAAAAGTGAGTTGTGGTTGGATAAGAAAAGAGCAGAATAAAGCCATTGAAACCACAGGTAGTCGTACACGTTTAAATATTATTGGTGCAGTGGACTTGAACAATATAGTAGATGCCAAAGTAAAACGCTATGACAAAGTAAACAGTGAAACTATTCAACAATTTTTAAGTGAGTTACGTCTGCATGATACTAGCGATAAACGAATTCATCTAATTTTAGATGGTGCTGCGTACCATAGAGCAAA
>JAUJGA010000245.1:0-5207 GCA_042095675.1 Gammaproteobacteria bacterium | reverse complement strand
CTGCATTTTTATCTGTTTTTGCTCGTGTTGATTTTAAGCGATTCGGATCGCTTGAGGGTGGTTTACTACTATTTGAGCTATTTTTATTTACTCGATTCGTTAATAGCTTTACTATTAACACCAGCATACTCATCACGGTTCTTAATGAAGGTGATAATTTTTAGTGCTAACTCAACTTCTTTTATGGTTGATTCGATATCTAAACCGTCTATATTCACGCGGTGACCAAATAGCTATTAATCAATACAGCTATTGTATCATGGGCTTTTTTAGTTCAAATCGTTCTGTCGATCGATTTAAGACATTATAATTCTCCACCCCGACAGGGTATTCTTTTCCTCTGTTCAGATCGCTATTGATCAATTTGATCGTTTAAGACTATCATCTGACTGCAATCAAAATACTGTCATTTTTAAAAATGTGACTTAAAATTACATATCAAGTGTTTTTTTCATCTTTTTTAATTTCAATTACGCTGAATAGTTACAATAATATTTAATACTTATATGATGTCAGATAGAACAGAATCAAGATGAAAGCAGAATTATTAAATTTACAACTAGCGGAAATTGAACTGGAAAAACTACCTTCCAGTGGTTTGATTCTTGATTTAAAACCTGCTCAGTTGTTATTAAAAGTATATTTAGGCTTTTTTATCTTACTATTAATGTCATTAGCACTATTACCTATTTCTAATTGGATGATTATTGTCCTGATATTTCTGCTATCGTTCTATTTTCAATTTTTATTTCGTAAGCACCTATTATTAAATCATCCTAAATCTATTGATAAACTGGTTTTTACTGATATGGACTGGTGTTTTGTGCAGTTAAATAATTCAAAGATTTTAAAAGCAATCATCTTACCCGAAACGATTTTAACTGAACATTTAGTAATTTTAAATTTAAAAGAGATATCAAGTCAGGGTGTCTTTTCTGGAAATTATCACCTCTTAATTATCGCAGCTAGTGTAACTGATAATTATTTCTGGCAATTGAAAAGATACTTAAGGTTAAAAAAATTGAATACTCATGTGGATACAAAAGATGATTAAATCTAAACTAGTTTATGAAGGTGGCGTTAAGATGGTATCTTTGAGAAATTTTTTATTATTTTTATAGGGATAATCCAGAGTATAGTGTAAGCCGCGGCTTTCTTTCCTTTGCATGGCACTATTAATGATCAACTCAGCCACAGTAACCAAATTTCTTAATTCAATGAGATCTGCATTAATTAGATACTTGCGATAGTAATCATCAATTTCACGTTTTAGAAGGTTAATACGTTGTCTGGCCAATAATAAACGATTATTTTTTCTAACAATACCAACATAATTCCACATAAATCGACGCAGCTCATCCCAGTTATGAGTGACAACGACACCTTCTTCTGAACCTGTTACACGGCTGTCATCCCAAGGGGGAAGTATATGCTCGCAATTATAATATGTAAGCTCTGAAGTAATTTTTTTAGCTGCGGCTCTACCAAATACCAGACATTCCAGAAGGGAATTGCTGGCCATGCGATTAGCACCATGTAAGCCTGTAAAGGCCGTTTCACCAATGGCATATAAATTTTGAATATCAGTTTGACCATTGAGGTTCGTCATAATACCACCGCAGGTATAGTGAGCTGCAGGTACTACAGGGATATATTCTTTAGTAATATCGATGCCAAACTTTAAACATTGTTTATAAATAGTGGGAAAATGCTCTTTAATAAAGAACGCTGACTTATGGGTAATATCAAGATAGACAAATTCTGAGCCGGTACGTTTCATTTCATAATCAATCGCCTGTGCGACAATATCTCTGGGGGCTAATTCTTTTCGCTCATCAAACTTATGCATAAACGGCGTACCATCAAGAAGTTTGAGTTTTGCACCTTCACCGCGTAATGCTTCAGTCACAAGAAATGATTTAGCTTCTGGATGATATAAACATGTTGGATGAAACTGGTTAAATTCCATATTAGCAATGCGACACCCAGCTCTCCACGCCATAGCTATGCCATCACCGGTAGAACTATCTGGATTACTGGTATAAAGATAAACCTTGCTAGCACCACCAGTGGCTAAAACAGTAAATTTGGCTGATATTTCTATAACATGGTTGGTTTTTGTATCTAGTAAATATAGGCCGATGCATTGTTTGACTTGAGACTGTTTAGTATCAGGTGTAAGAATGAGATCAACCGCCAGATGATGTTCAAATAATTTTATATTGGAATGCTGTTTGATTTGCTGTAATAAAGTTTGTGAGATGGCTTTACCGGTGGCATCAGCTGCATGAATGACTCTTCTATGAGTATGTCCACCTTCACGTGTTAGGTGATATTCATCAGTTTCATCATTTGTGGAAAATTCAACACCATGCTTAATTGCCCATTCAATTGCATTCTTGCCATTTTCTATTGTATATTGAACACTATCCTGGTGGCATAAACCGGCTCCGGCATTTATGGTGTCCTGAAAATGAGATTCAATACTATCATTTACTTCATCAAGAACAGCTGCTATGCCACCTTGAGCATAGAAGGTGGAACCTTCATGTACAGCCCCTTTGGAAATCAGGCCAATATTAGTTGACTTCTGTTTGGCCAAATCCAGTGCAACACTTAGGCCTGCAGCACCTGATCCGACAATAACAACGTCATAACACTCAGTATTCATATATATACCGCTGATTAATGAAGGTGCTTGATTTATAAAAATATAAGGATCATTATATACCTTATGAAAGAAATAATGTTAATACCAGAACAAAAAGTTGATTTAGATGCGCTTCATGATGCCAGTCGTGATAAGCGTGTTTGTGATCGAATTAAAGCAGTATTGCTTTGCTCAGAAGGTTGTTCAACCAAGATGACATCACAAGCTTTACGTTTGCATGAAACAAGCATTACCAGACATATTGATGACTTTATTAACAAGAAAAAACTAAAGCTTGAAAATGGTGGTTCTCAATCATATTTAAGTACTGAACAAACAGAATTAATAGTTAATCACCTTGAAGAAAAAACTTATCGTTATTCCTATCAAATAGTTGATTATATTTGTGCAATATGTGAAGTGCGCTTTAGTATTTCCGGTTTAAATAAATAGTTTCACCAACATGGTTTTAGTTACAAGCAGCCTAAGGGAGTCCCTCATAAATTTGTTACTCAAAAGCAAGCTAACTTTATTAAAGAGTATAATAATTTAAAGTCGCAATTAACTGATGAAACGATATTATTTATGGATGCTATGTACCCGACACAAGCAACAAAAGTGAGTTATGGTTGGATAAGAAAAGGTCAGGATAAAGCCATTGAAACAACAGGTAGTCGTACACGTTTAAATATTATTAGTGCAGTGGACTTGAACAATATAGCAAATGCCAAAGTAAAACACTATGACAAAGTAAACAGTGAAACTATTCAACAGTTTTTAAGTGAGTTACGTCTGCATGATACTAGCGATAAACGAATTAATCTAATTTTAGATGGTGCTGCGTACCATAGAGCAAATGCAGTAAAAGATAAGGCAAAAGAACTCAATATTGAGCTACATACTTACCACATTACAGTCCAAATTTAAATCCAATATAGCTGCTTTGGAAAGTAATGAATGAACATGTGAGAAATAATAAATATTTTTCTACAGCACAAGAATTTCGATAGACAATTGATGATTTTTTTGACAAAAAACTCCCTCAGATTGGTGATAGTTTAGGAACTAGAATTAATGATAATTTTCAGGTGCTAATTTCTGCATCTTGAAGTGTAATGGGTATATACACATACGGAACAATTAAAAATGACTAAACAGGAAGTTAAGGATGAAAATAAAAATACCGAAGGAAATCCAGAAGTAAAAGGACGTCAAAACGTATACAGATTGAAGTGGCTATGCAGCGTATGATGGCTGATGTACTTAAGGCCGATGTTATTATTACTAATACAACTCATTTTTCTGTTGCCTTGCAATATGAACCAGAAGGTACAGGAGCCCCTGTTTTGCTAGCCAAAGGTAGTGACATGGTTGCTTTGCAAATTCGTAATGTGGCTAAGGCCCATGAAATACCCACACTGGAAATTCCACCCCTTTCTCGTGCCATTTATTACGCTGTAAAAATTGGAGATGAGATACCTGCAGTCCTGTATGTTGCTGTAGCACAAATACTGGTCTACGTTTTTCAGTTAAAAAATGGTGAAGTAAGTGAAAGTGAGAAGCCAGATTTATCGAATTTACCTATTCCTCCAGAATTGAGAAGATAAAAATAATACAAAAAAACAATATTAATATTTGCTAATATTAGAAAGGAAATATATACTAGCTCCAGTAAATAAGAAAGCTTACTTAGAGATGCTTATTACTAACAACACACATTAAACACTTATTTTAATATTTTGGAGAGTATAAAATGAAAAAATTATTAATCGCTGCAGCAATCGCTGCTATTACAGTTTCTATGTCAGTCAACGCATTTTGGGATGATGGGAATAGTAACACAAACTGGAATGGTGGTGGTTACAACAATATGAATAACAATGCTTATGGCAATGGTTATAGTAATGGTTGGGGTGATGGCTCAGGTGATGCAGACATGGATGGTGATGTAGAAATCACAATTAAGGCAAAGGGTCGTGGTCGTGGTCGTGGTAATACTCGCGGTTCAGGTAATAGTAATTTTTCTGGTAATGGTTACAATAACTGGGATAATCGTCTTCAAAGCTATGGTGATAACCGCTATATGAATAATAGTGGTCCTTATGGTTATGCTCCACAAGCACCTATGGCTGCTCCTCAAATGATTGCTCCTATGGCACCAAGCCCAGAAGCGAAAGCTCAGTTTGAAGCACAGCAGAAAAGAATGCAGGAAATGCAAAAGCAGCAACAAGCTAAAATGCAAGCAGCTCGTCAAGCTTATGAAGAAAGAATGAAGCAATGGTCAGCTCATGCTCCAGTTGCTCCACAAGCACCTGTTGCTAAGTAATTTCAAATAATAATAAGCTAAGCAATTTGCTTAGGTTTGATATTTGAAGAGAAAATCCCGTACCAGAGAAATCTGTTACGGGATTTTTTGTTTATAAGCATAACCTTGATAAACAGGAGCAGGATAAGTCTCTAATAATCAAATAGTTAATTAATTTCTTTGTGTAGATGTATTAAATATGCTGAATTCGTATAATAAGTGCATGACCTCTGATAGTAGCTGAGCAAACAC
>JAUJGA010000244.1:0-4299 GCA_042095675.1 Gammaproteobacteria bacterium | reverse complement strand
TACACATCATAATTTGATGTGACGTAGTGTGGTCAAAGGGTGAATTTGTGTTGGTAAGTTGTTGCTAAATCGTCTTTTTGATTTATCAATGACTTATCCATTAGATTCCTGATGAACGAAGGATATTCACGCTTTGTCCACACGGAGGTCACCAGTTCAGGCAGCCTCCTTATAAAATACATCATCATTCATTGCCTTTGAATAGGCTTCATGAGGTGTAAAGTAGTCAATAGCTGAGTGTAATCTTTTTTTGTTATATTTATGAATATATTGAGCAATCCCTTTTCTGGCTTCATTTATGGTGTTGTAACCCTGGATGTATATATCTTCATATTTAATGGCTCTCCAAAATCGTTCTATGCATATATTATCTATACGGCGTCCTTTTGCATCCATGGATACAGAAGGTGTGATTGAATATATTAATCCAAAGTTTACGGAGTTATCATGTTATACTAAAGATGAAGCAATAGGTAAAACACTTGGAATCCTAAAGTCGTCACATATTACTGAAGAACTATATCAGCAACTTTGGCAACAGATTATATCAGGTCAATCTTGGCAGGGTGAAATTTATAATCAGGCAAAAGATGGACATCTTTATTGGGTGAGGTTATTAATCACACCGATTAAAGATGAATCAGGGAATATTTCTCATTATCTGGGTTCTATGGAAGACATCACTGATATTAAAGAGTATGAAAAAAGCTCATTGAACAGGCACTTATGATACCTTAACAAACTTGCCTAATCGTTTTTTAGCTGAAGACAGACTTAATCATACTCTGGCCTCTATTGAGAGAAATAACACCAAAGGTGCTTTATTATTTATTGGATTTAGATGATTTCAAAAAGGTAAACGATACTCTAGGTCACCATACCGATGATGAGCTATTAAAAATACTCTCTCTGCAAATGTCAGAGGCCGTAGGAGAAGGAGATACTGTTGCTCGCCTGGTAGGTGATGAGTTTCTTATCATCTTAAATCATATTAAAAATAATAATGATGCAGAAATAATTGCAAAAAAAGTAGTTTCTATTACCTCTCAATAATTTATTATAGAAGGACACTCGGTTATTGTATCTGCCAGTATTGGTATTAGTATATTTCCTGATGATGATTCCAATGCAGATAATTTAATGAAAAATGCTGATAGAGCAATGTATAAGACAAAAAAAAGGTAAGAATCGTTATAATTTCTTTTCCGAAATAGTATAGTAATTCTTAAAAAAGCCTGTACAGGCTTTCTTCATTTACGTCATTCCCGAAGTTTTTAATCGGGAATCTATTATGAGATATAGATCCCCGATAAAAGATTTCTGGGATGACGAGTTAATTTTAAGATAGTCATGGACTTATTGAGAAGTTATATTCTAACTCCTTAAGTAGCTATCTATGAGGATGTATTAATGAGAATCAATTGTCTACAGTTTATTGCTAATATGTATTTACATAAAAACAAAATTATTTCTATTTTAATATTATTAAGTATTGGAATTCTATCCAGCTTTAGATTATCAGCAGCGACTATAGAGTCTGAAGTCGATCAGAAACAAATTGCCTACCAGGCTAAGGGCAGTGATTATAAACCTCGTACGGAACATTTTAATCCTGATGGCACACCTAAATATATCAATCGTCTGATTTTTGAAGAATCCCCATATCTTATTCAACATGCACATAATCCCGTGAATTGGTATGCCTGGGGAGCTGAGGCTTTTGCTCAGGCAAAGAAACAAAATAAACCTATCTTTCTATCCATTGGATATTCTACTTGTCATTGGTGTCATGTGATGGAACGTGAAAGTTTTGATAATGAAGTAATTGCAGCTTATCTTAATAAACATTTTATAGCTATCAAGGTGGATAGGGAGCGTCGTCCTGATGTCGATAAAACCTATATGACGGCTTTAACCTTATTAAATGGTAGTGGTGGATGGCCTATGTCTTCATTGTTAACACCTGAAGGCAAACCATTTTATGCCGGTACTTATTATCCGCCCATGAGCTTTATGCAGATTTTAACACAAATTGCTGAATTGTGGAAAGCTGATGAGCAAAGATTAAGAAAAATAGGTAATAAAATAGCTTTGAGTGTTCAGGATTATCAGAAAGGTCAAAAACAGGCAGCTAATATTACTGAGGAACAGATACAACTGGCTGCTATTCAATTGATGAATCGTTTTGATGACTTACAGGGTGGTTTTTCTCAGGCACCTAAATTCCCCAATGAAACTTACCTGTTTTTATTATTGGATAGCGCTATTAGATATCAAAATCAGGAAATTTTAGAGGCTTTAAAACTGACTATGAGTCTTATGGCTCAGGGTGGGATTTATGATCAAATTGGCGGTGGTTTTCATCGCTATTCTACTGATAATGAATGGCTGGTGCCTCACTTTGAAAAAATGCTTTATAACCAGGGCCACTTAGTGAGAAATTATCTCACCTTGTATGAAATAACACAGGATATTTATTATAAAACAATAGTAGAACAAACTCTGTCTTATGTTTTAGCTGAAATGCAAACCAGTGAAGGTGTTTTCTATTCTGCAGGAGATGCAGATAGTGAAGGTGAAGAAGGTAAGTTTTTTCTGTGGACACAGGAACAAATTAATCAATCTCTCCCTGCTGATCTAGCGATGCTTGCAATTGATCTTTATGCGGTTAAAAAAGAAGGTAACTTTAGTGAGCATTCAGCAACTGAAGCGACTGGTGAGGGTAATGAGGGTACAAGTATTTTAAATCTACCTGTTTCTATGGCTGAATATGCTAAAGAGCATAATATAGAATTGCCTGAACTCTATCAGAGAAATGATCAAATCCGTGAAAATCTTTATAAAAAACGTCAACAGAGAATTGCACCGGATATTGATAAAAAAATAGTCACTGCATGGAATGCCATGATGATTACTGCTTTTACTAAAGCAGGTATGAGTTTAAATAATAGTTACTATATTGATGTGGCAAAAAAAGCTGCTCACTATTTATGGGACGTACATATGCAATGTATTCCTCCTTTATCTTCAGAGTTGTTTCTTCAAAATAATACAAAGAAGGGAGGACAAAGTTCCCCGGTATGTAGAGTAAAGTCTGGACTCTTGCGAGTCAGTTTAAATGGCAAAGCATCAGTAGCGGGTACGCAGGCAGATTATGTCTATTTGGCTCAGGCTTATATTGCCTTATTTGATGCAACACAGGAAAAAATCTGGCTGCAATATGCACAACAACTCACTCAGGAGATGATTGAATATTTCTGGGATGATAATGAAGGTACTTTCTTTATGAGCCGGGAAAGCAGTAACACTAGTCAGGATGTGCCTTTGTTCAGTCGTCCTAAAGATTTTTATGATGGTGCAATTCCTTCAGCCAATTCTATTGCCTTAGAAGTCCTTGCTCAGTTATATCATCGTACTTACAATGAAGAATATAAAAATAAAGCCATTATTCAAATTGGAGCATTATCTGCAAAAATTAAGCGGCAATCAACAGCATTTGCATATTTTTTAATGGCAGTTCAGCAATTAAGCTCAGGGGAAATATCTAATGTTCAGTACGGTGCCAAGGGTCATGTAAGAATAGAACTCTCTTCTATAGTACAAAATAAACAATTTGTTGATGTTGAAGTTAAAGTCACTATTGATAAAGACTGGCATATTAATAGTCGCTATCCCCTAGATAAAGATTTAATTGCAACAGCAATGCTTTTAGATGACAAGATAAATAATTATTGGAAAATAAGCAGTGTTGAATATCCAGAAGGTGAAGAGATTAAATTAAAACTAAGTGATAAGCCTCTTTCTCTTTATCAAAATAGCAATACAATTAAATTACGTTTACAAAGAAACTTACCTTCTGATAAGCAGGATAAATTAGTCTCAATACCCTTACAATTCAAGTATCAGGCCTGTAGTGAGAGTATTTGCCTGGCACCTGAAATCAATACTCTTTATCTTTTTCCTAAGTCTTTTTAGGCTTAAATGACAAATGTTTATCATATTAATATCTCTTTTAGTGCTTAATATTTGCGTGTTCTTTTTCTATAAAGAGCCTTGCTATGAAGAGCCATATGAAGAAATTAAATATTAAAATCTTACCTGATTACTTACAAAGCTCAGCCATATTCAGAAAATATAATATTTGTAAAAACAATATGTTATAGATGAAAATTTTGAATAATAAGAAATTATATACAATCTTAGAGAAAAAATGACCTGTTTGTCTTAGTGCAATAAATCCGCTTTACCGTAGTTATTGGCTTCGGTAGATATATTACCTCCAAGAGGTAGCTGAGCTTT
>JAUJGA010000243.1:0-16124 GCA_042095675.1 Gammaproteobacteria bacterium | reverse complement strand
GGCTTTCCGTAGTCTGGATGGTGCTAAAATGTTTTGTCGTATTCGAGGTTATTTATCGACTTGTAAAAAACAGGGAGTCACATCTGGCTATGCTATGGCTTTACTCTTTAAGGGAAAACTGCCTGATTTTATCAGTTAGTTTTATATGAATAAAAAATTACGCTGAATAGTTACAAATGGGGAAGCTAAGAGCTAAAACATGGAAGAACAGGTAGGACAGATCTGGGATAGGTTGGTTACGCAGATATCTGACAGAAGTTATAAGGAATCAGCAGTCACTCTGGCTCAGTTGAGTAAGCCTTTGGGGATTTTTTTTCGTGCCCTGGGCGGTGATAATGGTTTGCGTATTGTTGAGTCCACTGCTACACAACACTTTGCCAAACGTAACTGGAAGCATAAGCTGGCTGGTACTGGAAAGTATACGGAGTTAAGCTGGCAGGATGAAGATACACTTCACTTACCCAAACAAATCAGCTTTTTCCCTGATGCTGATATCAATAAAGATTGTTATTACTGGCTGGTGGCTATCAGTGCCCATAGTCTTGAAAATCCTTCTGCTAGACAACGTGGTTTACAAGGCTGGTTCTCCTATAGCCAAACTCTGACTGTAGAAGTACTGGATCGCTTTCCGGGTTTACATTCCCGTTATGCCCGTCTGGTGGGTGCATACTTACAATTACGTAATATTGATGAAAAATTTAATGAGCAGGAACAGACTCAGGAAGATGCTATTGCTCAGGCATTACATGAACCGGGCAGTGTACATAAACTACCGACAACTCGATATGCACCCAAGCCGGTGATGTTATGGCCACATCCAAATCCTCCGGAAGTTGCGGATATCAGTAGTAAAAAGCCCCAGCAAGATGATATGGAAGATGAGGAAGAGGATTCTACCCCCTCTAAACCGAAAAAAAATGAACAGGAAAATAAGCGTCGTAATGCAGAACGGGTAGATATGCCCGATGGTAAGGATGGCTTGATTCTGCATCGTTTTGAAAGCGTTTTTGGTTTTAGTGAATTTGTTAATGTCGATCGTAGTACCGACGATGATGAAGAGGCTGATCAGGATAGTGCAGATAAAAATGCTGATGATATGGATTTCCTTTCAGTTGCTAGAGATAAAAATAGTAAGGGTGGTAAGGTTAAATTTGATTTGGATCTTCCTGCTGAATCCAGTGATGAAGTGGTTTTGGAAAGTGATGTACTATTGCCGGAATGGGATTATAAGAAACAATGCATGCAGGCCGATTATTGTTCGGTGATTAATTATGTACATGTGACGGGTGAGCAAGGAGAATTACCGGAAAACCTGCGTCGTACAGCGAAAAAACTGCGTCATCAACTGGAAGCACTCACCACAAAACGGGTCTGGCATAGGCATCAGAGTGAAGGTAGTGAACTGGATATGGATGCTTATATAAACTATATCGGTGAGCGCTATAGTGGACATAAAGTAGAACAACCCGATCTGTATCAGAAATTACGCTCCAGTGAACGAGATTTATCTTGTTTATTATTAGCAGATTTTTCACTTTCAACCGATAGCTGGTTATCCAATGATGCACGTATTATTGATGTAATTAGAGATAGTTTATTTTTATTTAGTGAAAGTTTGAGAAATACCGGTGATCAGTTTTCTATTTACGGTTTCTCTTCACGTAATCGTGGTCATATTCGTTTTAATACCTTAAAAACATTTAAGGAAAGTTATAATGGTGTAGTGCGCTCACGTATTCAGGCGATAAAACCAGGTTTTTATACACGTATGGGTGCTGCCATTCGTTATGCATCTGATAAGCTGGAAGAGCAGGATACCCAGCAGCGCTTATTACTCATTTTAACTGATGGCAAGCCTAATGATCTTGATCGTTATGAAGGACGTTATGGCGTAGAAGACACCCGTCGTGCGATTCAAGAAGCCAAAGCAAAAGGCCTGCAGACTTTTTGTATTACTATTGATGATCAGGGTGGAGAATACCTGCCGCATATCTTTGGTAATAATGGTTATACGATTATTAGAAAACCTGAACATTTACCTCAGAAGTTACCGATAATGTATGCTAATTTAACCACTAACCCAGTCTAGAATTAAATTACAGGGACTGATATGATATCCGACTAATTTACTAAAATATTAGGTGAGCTATTATGACCGATACCCCGTTTTTAATCTGGATTGTCAAAAATGTAAGGTTCAGTATAAGCTGGATGATGTGGCTTTTGATCTTGCCAGAATAAGCATGTTTTTTTATTTCTTTGTCTAAATTTGGGGGATTATAAAGGCACTGGTATGGCAAACATCCCTCAGCAGCAGTGGTCTGAATTTGTGCCTGCGGAGCAGTTGCCTGAATTGTTACAGCAATATAGTGATGCGATGAAAAGTCATTAATAAAACCGGTTCATCACATTATTGCGTACTTTGGCTTTTACTTCCTCCTTCTTCAGAAGGGGGAAGCTTAGGATCAACTATCGCTCATACGTCTAAACTCTGTATGGTGGCAGGATGCACAGGGTGTAATACGACCAGCCTTGTGAAAATGAATTTCTTTACCGCAATTTTTACAAGCTAAAGTACCAATACTGGTGACTTCGTCAGTATGCCATTCGCTAGCCATTTCATTTATATGGTCGAGTTCCTGGCGGGTTTTGTCGGCCATGTTAGAAAAAACAGAGAGTACTTTTTCTTCAACCTGACGCACATCGAATTCCAACCAATCCTGAAAGTTTTTATTTTCTTTTTCTAACTTAATTGCCGTGTCATGGAGGTCGCGTTGCACATAGCGGGAAATCAGGCTAATTTCTTCCCTACTCCACTGGTGCAGTCCACTGAGAAATTCTTCTGCCTCTTTGACACCGTTAATAATCATGGGACCGGCACTTTCATCTGCTTTTTCTGTCCATTCAGACAGTTTATCAATCATGGCATTATAGCCATGTACCAGTTTGTCTGTAGCTTCTTCGATATGAGTGTGTTTCTTATCCATGATAATCTCCTTTTAAAGAATTTCTGCTTACTACCCTAAGTATAGCTCAAAATCCAATTACTTAGACAATTATTAGTGGTATAATTTGCATTTTTTAAACAGTCAGAATATTGATAGAGTTAGGAATGAGTTCAATGAGTCAAGTGCAACAATCAAATGAGTACCATCCAGAACAAATCGAGCTTGAAGCACAGGCTTATTGGGCAGATAATCAGAGTTTTAATGCCGTAGAAGATGAGACCAAAGAAAAATATTATTGTCTCTCTATGTTCCCCTATCCTAGTGGTCAGCTGCATATGGGCCATGTGCGTAATTATTCTATAGGCGATGTATTATCACGCTATATGCGTATGCAGGGAAAAAATGTATTACAACCCATGGGCTGGGATGCCTTTGGTTTGCCTGCTGAAAATGCAGCCATGAAACATAAAGTAGCACCAAGTAAATGGACGCGTGAAAATATTGCTTATATGCGTGACCAATTAAAACGACTGGGCTTTGCCTATGACTGGAATCGGGAAGTGGCCACTTGCAATCCCGATTATTATCGTTGGGAACAATGGCTGTTTACTCGCTTATTTGAAAAGGGTGTGGTTTACAAAAAAAATGCTATCGTGAACTGGGATCCTGTGGATCAAACTGTATTAGCCAATGAGCAGGTCATTGATGGTCGTGGCTGGCGTTCCGGTGCTTTGGTGGAACGTAAAGAAATTCCTCAGTGGTTTTTAAAAATTACTGATTATGCAGAAGAGTTATTAAATGACTTAGACCAATTAGATGGTTGGCCTGAACAGGTTCGTACCATGCAGAAAAACTGGATTGGTCGTTCTGAAGGTGCGGAAATTTCCTTTCAGGTTGTGGATTCAGAGGAAGTAGTCAAAGTTTTTACCACACGTCCTGATACCTTAATGGGTGTGACATACGTGGCTGTAGCAGCAGAACATCCATTGACTTTATCCATGGCAGAAAACAACCATGAGTTACAAGCGTTTATAGCTGAAGCTAAGGTGATGTCCACTGCAGAAGCTGATATGGAAACCATGGAAAAAAATGGCATGAATATTGGCCTGAAAGCTATCCATCCCATTACTGGCGAGCAAATTCCTGTTTATACTGCTAACTTTGTCTTAATGGGCTATGGTGAAGGGGCTGTGATGTCAGTGCCGGCACATGATCAGCGAGATTTTGAATTTGCGCAAAAATATGGCATTGCGATTGAGCAGGTGATTGCACCAAGTGATGCGCAAATAAGTATTGACTTAACGCAGCAGGCTTTTACTGAGAAAGGTATCCTGGTTAATTCCGGACAGTTTGAAGGACTTACTTCACTAAAAGCTCAGACTAAAATCCCTGAAGCTCTGGAAAATATTAATAAGGGTAAAAAACGTATTCAATATCGCTTACGTGACTGGGGCGTTTCCAGACAGCGTTATTGGGGAACACCGATTCCTATTATTAATTGTCCGAGTTGTGGTTCAGTACCTGTTCCGGAAAAGGATTTACCAGTTAAATTACCGGAAGATGTGGTGATAACAGGTGAAGGCTCACCCATAAAAAGCATGCCGGATTTTTACCAGTGTCAATGCCCGAAATGTGGTGCTGATGCAGAACGTGAAACAGATACTTTTGATACCTTTATGGAATCCTCATGGTATTATGCCCGTTATTGTTCACCTGATTGTGATACAGCAATGCTGGATGATAGGGCTAAGTACTGGGGGCCTGTGGATCAATATGTGGGTGGCATTGAACATGCTATATTACACCTGCTGTATTCACGTTTTTATCATAAATTAATGCGTGATGAGGGTCTTGTGTATGGTGATGAACCTTTTAAAAACTTATTAACCCAGGGAATGGTTCTTAAAGATGGGGCTAAAATGTCCAAGTCTAAGGGCAATACTGTTGACCCACAGGGAATTATAAAACAATATGGTGCAGATACCGCTCGTTTGTTTATGATGTATGCTGCACCGCCGGAACAGTCATTGGAATGGTCTGATAGTGGTGTGGAAGGGCAGTTCAAATTCTTAAAACGTTTATGGAAAACTACCTTTGATCATATTGAGCTACTTGGTGGTAGCACTCCATCATTAGATGTTGCCTCATTGGATAAAGAGAGTAAAAAACTACGTCATAAGCTACATCAAACTATTGGTTCTGTAAGCGATGATATCGGGCGTAGGAATACATTTAATACAGCTATTGCTAAAGTGCGTGAGTTATTAAATAAGATGGAAAAAATGTCTGACTCATTAAATCAATCTGAGCAGGGCAGAGCATTAAAACAAAATATTTTAGAAAATGTTTTATTGATGTTATCACCTATAGTGCCACATATTACGCATCAATTGTGGTTGGCCTTAGGACATAATAACGCTATTATCAATGAAGCTTGGCCGGCAGTGGATGAATCTGCTTTAGTAGAAGATTCTATTCAATATGTAGTACAGGTTAATGGTAAGCTACGAGATAAGGTTGAAGTGGTAGCAGATGCAGATAAGGCGAGTATTGAAGCTTTAGCTATGCAGTCAGAAGGTGTGATGAGAAATATTGAAGGAAAAACTGTACGCAAAGTGATTGTTGTGCCAAACAAGTTAGTGAATATTGTGGCTAATTAGCATAATCCATAAAAAGAACAAGGAACAAAAATGTTACAAAGAAAAGAGTTTGGATTTCATACTGTTACTTTATTAATTTTTATATTTATAAGTGGATGTGGTTTTCATCTAAAAGGGGCTATTGATTTGCCAGCAATTTATGAAAAAGTTTATCTGGTGGATAAAGGCTATTCTGATATTGGAACTCCCTTGAAAAAAGCACTGCAGGGTATTGATTCAACTATTGTGAATTCAAGAGGTGCGGCTACATCAGTGGTGACTTTATTATCTCGTAGTGTTGAAAGCAAAGCTATGAATGTTTCTGGTAGAGAAATTAAAGAATATGAATTGAAATTAGATATTACTTTTGTCGTACAGGATCACACTGGAAATCAATTATCTGAACAACAGACAATTAGTGTAACTCGTACTTATAAAAATGATGAGACGAATGTGCTTGGTAAGGATAATGAAGAACAGGTTATTCGTCGTGAAATGAATGATACTGCAGTGATACAAATTTTATATCGTCTGAAAGCTATTGCTCAATAATGCAAATGAGGCCTGATCAATTACGAAAAGATCTGCAGGCCTCACGTCAACCTGTTTATATAGTCTGTGGTGAAGAACCCTTACAACACCGTGAATGTGTTGATATGTTACGTAAAGCAGCCAAGTATTATGGCTATGATGAGCGTGAGGTATATACAGCGGATGCAAAGTTTGACTGGAATACCTTGTCGATTGCTGTGAATGAATTATCACTCTTTGCTAATAAGCGGTTGATTGAAATTCATTTGCCTACAGGTAAGCCATCTGATAAGGGCGTGGCTTTAATTGACTATTGTGAAAATTTGCCAGAGGATATTATTTTATTGATTGTTGCGGGTAAAATTGAGTCTGCAACCCGAAAAAGTAAGTGGTTTAAGGCGGTTGATAAAGTTGCTGGTATTATTTCTGTGTGGCCGATTGATGGACAGCCTCTGAATCAATGGCTCAATAAACGCTTACAGGGAAAAGGTTTAAACTTAGGTGCAGATTCTTTACAATTAATTAATGATAGGGTGGAAGGTAATTTATTGGCAGCTGATCAGGAAATTGAAAAATTAAGTTTGTTGTATCCGGTTAAGGATCAAATGCTTAAATTAGATTACGAACAGGTTTCCTACGCAGTTTTTGATAATGCACGCTATAATACTTTTGATCTCTTTGACTGTGCTTTATCCAGTGATTTGAAACGTGCCTCACGTATGCTTTTTAGTTTACAAAGAGAGGGTCAGCCTATTATGTTAATTATGACTTTAGTGGCGAAAGAAGTAAGAATGCTGGCAAAAATATGTGCGGCAATGGAGCAAAGTCAGGATTTACAAGTTGCACTGAAAGGATTTTATATTTTTCCAAAGAGAAAGAATTTAATTTCTCAAACGATAAGAAATACCCAGGCAGAACATTGGCAGGATTTACTGAAAAAATTGTTGTTGGTAGATAAAATGTCGAAGGGGGTTGAGCCTGGTGATCCCTGGGGTATGATGCAATTGATATTGGCGGATATAGCCAATCAATCGTATTTAAATATAGAGTTTAATAATTCAAGCTATTAGATAGAAGATAACAGTTGAGTCTTATGTGCTCTATTGATTTTAAATTTCTATATTAAAGTCAAATCCTTCAAACCCCCTTTTAAAAAGGGGGAAGCAAAAGCCAAATACGCAATAATATGAAGCACTAAAAAAGTAACCATAAGATTTTAAGTGGTTTTAGACAAGTTGTAATAAATTATTAGAGACGGAAAAAACATGGATATTAAACAATATATGACTCAATTGGGTCAGAGAGCACGTCATGCTTCCAGAGAGTTATCTCGAGCTGACAGCAATATAAAGAACAAGGCTTTATTGACTATTGCCGATTTATTAGAAGCGTCTATGGCAACTTTGATAGCTGAAAATAATAAGGATTTAGAAGCAGGCAAGGAAAAGGGCTTAGATGAAGCATTATTAGACCGCCTGGCTTTAAATGAAGAACGTATACTGGGTATGTCAGAAGGTTTGCGTCAGATTGCGGCATTGCCTGATCCAGTCGGTGAAATTTCCGATATGAATTATCAGCCATCAGGTTTGCAAATTGGAAAAATGCGTGTGCCATTGGGAGTCATTGGTATTATTTATGAATCAAGACCGAATGTGACTGCTGATGCGGCAGCTCTATGTATGAAGTCGGGTAATGCGGCGATTTTGCGTGGTGGATCTGAAGCAATTAATTCAAATCAGGCGATTGCTGTCTGTATCAAACAAGGCCTGGAACAAGCTGGTTTATCAGCAGATGTGGTACAAGTTGTAGAAACCACAGATAGAGATGCTGTGGGTGAACTCATTAGCATGCAGGAGTATGTTGATGTAATTGTGCCTCGTGGTGGTAAGGGTTTAATTGAACGTATTAGCGGGAACTCAAAAGTACCGGTGATCAAGCATCTCAATGGTATTTGTCATGTTTATATTGATGCGAAAGCTGATCATAAAAAGGCCATTGATATAGCCTATAATGCAAAAACAAATCGTTATGGTGTGTGTAATGCTATGGAAACTTTATTAATTGATGATGCCATCGTAGCAGATATTTTACCTGAGTTAGCACAGCAATATGAACATGAAGGTGTGGAACTGCGTTGTTGTGAAAAAAGTGCCGCCCTTATAGCCACTACTATCAAGTCAGTTGTTGCAGCTACAGAAGAAGATTGGGATATTGAATATCTTTCACCTATCCTATCTATTCGCGTGGTTGATGGTGTAGACGAAGCTATGGAACATATTTTTCAACATAGCTCCGGTCATACCGAATCTATTGTAACTGAAGATTTAACAACTGCCAGACGTTTTCTTGCAGAGGTTGATTCCAGTTCTGTTATGGTTAATGCATCGACACGATTTGCTGATGGTTTTGAATATGGTTTGGGTGCTGAAATTGGCATCAGTACAGATAAAATCCATACTCGTGGCCCGGTTGGTTTAAATGGTTTAACCTCACAAAAGTATATTGTTTTAGGTGATGGTCATATCCGTCAATAGCTTTATAAAGGAGTAATCATTGAAAGCTCCAATTGGCATATATGGAGGCACTTTTGATCCGATTCATTATGGACATTTAAGATCTTGTCTGGAATTGTGTGAAAGTTTAAAACTAGATCATGTGCGTTTTATCCCTGCTTTTTTACCTCCACATAGGGATAATCCTGCCACTGAGGTTATGCATCGTTTAGAAATGGTGAAGAAGGCGATTGACTCTGAAGCCTCATTTGTTTTAGATGAGAGGGAAATTCAGCGAGGTGGTCCTTCTTATATGGTGGATACTCTTAGAAGTTTGCGTCAGGACTTTCCGGATAATCCCTTGTGTTTACTCATGGGAATGGATGCTTTTAGTGGCATTGAAAGTTGGTCACATTGGCAGAAGTTATTGGATTATGCACATATTATTGTGACGCAGCGTCCTGATACGGATTTTCATGCATTGGATATGTGGTCTGATTCGCTAAATCACTTTTATCAAAAATATAAGTCACAAAATAATAATACTTCATCACAGAATATTCATAATTCTTTACATAGCGTTATTCAATTGGAAAGCGTTACTCAGCTGTCTATATCTGCAACAGATATTCGTAAACGCTTAAAAAATAGACAATCTATACGTTTTTTAACACCAGAACCCGTCATTAGGCTCATAGAGTGCTATAATCTCTATCAATAAACAATTTTTTTAATGAAATACATAATAAGGTAAAGTTATTTTAATGAATCCTGATGAATTAAAGGTATTGGTACTCAATGCAGTGGAAGATCTCAAAGCATTTGATATTAATTTTGTTGATGTTCAAGGACGTAGTAGTGTGACAGATGTGTTGCTATTTGCCAGTGGCCGCTCTGATCGGCATGTTAAGTCTATTGCTAATAATATTATTGTTGAAGCAAAAAAATCTGGTATCCAGCCCCTGGGCGTGGAAGGCCTAAATACCGGGGACTGGGTTTTAGTTGATCTAGGGGATATTGTGGCTCATATCATGTTACCACAGGTGCGAGATTATTATGGCATTGAACAGATGTGGGAAGCTGATGAAGGTGAAGACTCTGAAAATAATGAAGAGCTCGATCAAGCTGATTAATTAAAATGAATATCTATCTCCTTGCCGTGGGCAATAAAATGCCTGACTGGGTGAATAAGGCTTATCATGAATATGCCAAACGTCTAAATGCTGACTGTCAGTTAAAGCTGATTGAAATTGCCCCTGGCAAGCGTGGAAAAAATGCTGATATGGCAAGAATAAAGTTACAAGAAGGAGAAAAACTCCTGGCAGCGATTCCTAAGGGAAGTATAGTCGTTGCACTGGAAGTTAAAGGACGTGCCTGGAGTACCGAGGAATTAGCAAAGCAATTAGATGGCTGGTTACATAGTGGACAAGATATTGCACTGTTAATTGGCGGCCCTGAAGGTTTGAGTGATGCCTGTGTGTCCAGAGCGGATGTTAAATGGTCACTATCTCCCCTGACCCTACCTCACCCACTGGTTCGAGTGCTATTAAGTGAGCAGATTTATAGAGCCTATAGCATCCTAAAAAATCACCCCTATCACCGCTAAGAATTTTTTAGCAATAGAGATAATTGTAATAATGCTCTTGACCTCCCCCTTCTTTAGAAGGGGGACTGAGGGGGTTGGATTTTTAAAATTTCAGCTTATTAATAATGTTGAAGTTATTAAACCCCCTCAATCCCACTTTGGAGAATTTGGAAGCTAAAAATATTAAATTTTAGTTTTTTAAGTACCCTCACTAAACAAAAGTAAATATTATGAGTGATGAATTATTAATCAATGTAACACCCCAGGAAACCCGTGTTGCCACTATTGAAAATGGTATGCTGCAAGAGGTTATTATTGAGCGTGCCAGTAAACGCGGTCTGGTGGGTAATGTTTATAAGGGTAAAGTTTGTCGTGTCTTACCGGGCATGCAGGCAGCATTTTTAGAAATTGGTTTGCAGCGTACGGCTTTTTTACATCTATCAGATATTGTAATTTCAGATGAACAAAAAAATTCTAGTGAGTTGGAATTAACGATAAATGATGTGCTTCATGATGGTCATGAAATTCTAGTTCAGATAGTTAAAGATCCTATGGGTACTAAGGGAGCACGCCTGACTACAAATATTACCATTCCTGCTCGTTATCTGGTTTATATGCCTAATTCTAGGCATATCGGTGTATCCCAAAAATTAGAGGATGAAGAAGAAAGAAATCGACTTAAAGATTTAATTAAATCACAAAGAGATGATTCTGAAAAAGGTGGCTATATTATTCGTACCGTAGCAGAAGGTATTTCTGAACAATCAGTTGAGTCAGATATGCTTTTTTTGAAAAAGATCTGGCAATGTATTATTGAAAATAATAAAGCGACCAGTGCAGGTAATCTGGTTTATGGTGATTTACCGCTTGCCATGCGAGTAATGAGAGATATGGCAGATATCCATATTGATGCTATTCGCATTGATTCAAAAGAAACTTATGAGAAAGTTTTAAAGTTTGCAAAAAAGTTTATTCCCGAATTAGCGCCAGGAATAGAATACTATCCAGGTGAGCGCCCTCTATTTGATTTGTTTGGTGTGGAAGATGAAATTCAACGAGCCTTGCAACCAAAAATTGAACTAAAGTCGGGTGGCTATTTGATCATTGATCAGACTGAGGCTATGACGACGGTGGATATTAATACGGGTGGCTATGTAGGGAGTCGTAATTTAGAAGAAACTATTTTTAAAACAAATCTTGAAGCTACACAGTCTATTGTTCGTCAACTGCGTTTGAGAAATTTAGGCGGTATTATTATCCTTGATTTTATTGACATGCAGGATCCTGAACATAGGCGTCAGGTTTTGCGTTCATTTGAACGGGCTTTGGAAAAAGATCATGCCAAAACATGTATCACTGAGGTGTCAAATCTTGGTCTGATTGAGATGACACGTAAGAGAACGCGGGAAAGTCTTGAACATATCTTATGTGAGGCATGTCCAGTTTGTAATGGTCGAGGTACAATTAAAACTGTTGAAACAGTCGCATTTGAAATATTTCGTGAAATTATCCGTGAGGCAAGACAATTTGATACAGAGAAATTGCTAGTGCTAACGTCAAAAGATGTAGGTGAGTTTTTGATGGATGAAGAATCTTCAGCTATTGCAGAATTGGAAGAGTTTTTACAACGTAGTATTCAGTTTAAAATGGATGATGAGTATAATCAGGAGCAATATGATGTTGTTCCAATGTAAGCACTGTCAATATATACTCAATAGTTATATTTTATCCGTATAATATGAACTGGCAAAAACTCCTACGATATTATTTTAATAAAACCTTCTGTTTTGTTTGGGTTTTGCATAAAAAATTATTTCTTTTTGTAACAATATTACTAGCATTTATCTTAATTGTATTACGTTTAACAACAATTTATCTAGAGTCCAATCCACAAATCATTCATAAATACATTGAGACAGAACTTCATTATTCTGTTAGTTTTGATCAGTTAAAAGTTGATGTTAACCCATTATATCCATCAATCTCGATGATTAATGTTACGATCAAAAAACTTCAAACAGATAATAAGCAAAAGTCATTAGATATTGGAGGCTTTGTTTCATTTGATTCAATCAATATTCAGCTGGATATTATCCTCTCTATTATTCGCAATAAAGTCGTGATTAATGAAGTAGTATTAGATGGGCTTAACTTGATTGTGCAACGTTTAACTCAGGATCAAATATCTATAGCAGGTTTCAAACTCAATATTAAAGATAAACAGTCCGCTTCTACATCTTTTAATAATGACTCAGCTTTATTAAAAATATTATCTCAAAATAAACTCATTGTGAGTAATTGCAGAGTAAGATTTGTTGATAAGATGAAACTCTATCCCACTAGCTTTTTTACTGATATTAATATTAGTATCAAAAATGAGGGGATAAAACATCAGCTTAAGCTACAAACACAATTAAATAAAATTAATACTCAATTAGAACTACGTTTAAATTTAATTGGTAGATTGGATAAGCCTGAAAACATTAGTGGTAAGGCATATGTTTTTATTAACAAACTGACTCATAGAACAATTCAAAATTTTATTAAAGATGATGTGTTAAAAATAGGTCATTATCGACTTAATCACTTAAATTCTAATGCCAAAATATGGGCTAAAATTAAGAAAGGAAAACTCGGTTCAGTACAGGGACAATTAGCCATCAATGAAAGTGAGTTAATAGATACTGATAGCAAGCAAAGTATTAATCTTTATGATTTGAAAACCAACTTTCTTTTAGCTAATAAACTTGATTCTGAAACAAAGTATTCATCTATAGATTGTCATAACTGGTTTATTGATCTTTATGATTTAAACTTTAGTATTGAAGATGAAAGATTTTCTGGACAAAGAGTTTATCTGGAAAACAGTTTTGATAAGCCCAGTGAAACATCAAAACTGCAATGGTTTGTTAATAAGCTTGAGTTAGAGAAGTTATTGCCTGCTGCCTCGTTCTTCATCACAAAAAATAATTATCAAGAGGTAACTAAATCTATTTCCCCCGCAGGTAACATAGAAAACATAATAGGCAGTATTACGATTGCTAATAATTCATTGAAAATAGAAGATATTAACTATCAATTACAGGCCGATCTAAAAGATATCTCTGTTAATGCTTATACTGCCATGTCTATTCCAAAAATAAATAAACTAAATGCACAAATTATTTTTAACAAACAACAGGGCAGTCTCCATATTGAGAGTAAAAATCTGGATTTACATTTAAACTCACTCTTTCGTGATGCTTGGCAGATTGATTTTCTTGCAGCTGAAGTCTACTGGCAAAAGGATGATCAGGACTGGTTATTAGGTTTAAATAATATTACTTTTTCTAATCCACATCTAAGTGCCAATGCAGACTTGAAACTGTGGTTATTAGAAAATGAAGCACCTTTTCTTGATTTAACTGCTTTCTTTACTAATGCAAAAGTGATTAATGTTCCGTATTACTTACCATCCAAGGTAATGAGTGAGGGGCTGGTTCATTGGTTAGATAATGCTTTTGATTCAGGTATTGCTACTGACGGAGGTGTGGTTTTTCGTGGACAGCTTAAACATTTTCCTTTTACTGATCAAAGTGGCGTATTAGATATTAGTTTTAATGCTGATGATGTATTACTTGAATATCAAAAAGGCTGGCCAAAACTAAAAAATATTGATGCACTAATACAATTCACTGCAAAGGGTATGTATGTTGAGTCACAGCATAGTGAAGTTTTCTCGGCAGTATCAAAGAATATTAATGCTGATATAGAAGATTATTTAAATCCGGTACTAAAAATTACAGGTGATATTCAAGCAAATGTTAAAGATGCATTACTGTATCTGAAGCAATCCAATTTGATTTCTCAGGATGTTGTGGCAATGCTGGATGCTGAGGGGAATATTAATCTGAACCTGGACTTAAATATTCCGACTGAGAAAGGAGAGCCGGATACTAAAGTTCTGGTGAGTTTTAAGGATGCAGATTACTATCCACCGGGCATGGAGCGAAAAAAAGGCTTGGTGAGCCATATTAAAGGGGATATTATGGTTCATAATAAACAAATAGATGGAAAAAATATATCTGCATCTATTATGAACTCTCCAGCACATATAGATATTAAAACAGCCTCTCGATTAACCAGAAAAAATAAAAAACCTAATATCAATGTTAGCTTAAATAGTCAGTTATCTTTTAGCCAATTAGATGAGTTTAATTTAATACCAAAGAAGTTTAGCAATTTAAAGAACTATATCTCTGGGAGTACAAATGTAGTTTCAAATATTAATATACCTAATGATGAGCAGGCATTTTCATTTTCCATTAAAACTGATCTTAAAGGTCTCAACTCTCAACTTCCTTTACCATTTAAAAAGCAAACAGATGAAAAAATTATTCTCAAAGGAAGTTATTCAGAGTATTCAAGTCAGACTATAAAACAGCCACAGATAAATATTGATTATGCAGATAAGATATCATTAGTCATATTATTAAATAATAGGACTAATGATATGAACCTTAGCAAGGCACATCTTTCGTTTACTAAAGAAAAAGCCCATCTCCCGAAAAAAGATGTCTTAAAAATTTCAGGCCGGGTTACAGAAATGCCTCTTGCTGAGTGGGTCACTGTTCTAAAATCACTGAAAACTGAGAAACTTGAACCGGTTAGGCAAAAAAACATTTTACCAATTGAGCTTGCCTTGACAGAGTTGATTTTGCCAGAACCGGCCTATTTTTCAGATGAGAATAATGCTGATTCACCTAAGGAAACTCCAGAAGATGAGTCACCAACTCTTAGTGATATGGAACCCAGAGAATTTCCATTAATATATGGTTTTATTGAAGCAATAAAACTTGGTGAAGTAAATTTTGGTAAGCTTAGTGTTGAAACAAGTCGTGTGGATGAAGATATACTTTTTGATAAGTTAAATCTGCAGGGTAAATTATTCTCGTTTAAAGGCAAGGCCAGTTGGAACCATTGGTATGATGTTCCTGAAGTAAATATTGAAGGTAAATTAACGACTGATTCTATAGAAGAGTTTAATAAGCAACTACAACTTGATGAAATTATTAGACAGGGTAAAGCAGAAGCATGGGGCTTTGTTGAATGGCAGGGTGCTCCTAGTGATTTTAGTAAAAAAAATCTAAAAGGTAATATTCATATTGATGTTCAAAAAGGTAGTTTTATTGATGCTAAACCAGGTGCAGCAGGGCGTTTATTAGGCTTGCTTAATTTGAATGAATTAACTCGTCGGATTTCTCTGGATTTCACCGATGTGAAAGATGAAGGTTTTAGCTTTGATACCATTAATGGTGATTTTAAATTTCTTAATGGAAATATTTATACTGATAACCTACGTATTCTAGCGCCTAGCTCTAATTTACTTATTACTGGACGCACTGGAATGGTGTCCAAAGATTTTGATCAAAAAGTGGTTGTTATTCCAGAAATATCAGCAACGTTGCCTATTGCCGGAGCAATGGTTGCTGGACCTGCAGGGGCTGCTATAGCCTGGATGGGCCAAAAATTAGTAGGTCAAGAAATCAATAAAATTTCAACTTTTACTTATACTGTGCAGGGAAGTTGGGAAAATCCAGAAATTAAGAGAGAAAGATCAAAAAAACTAACAAATACGGATATAAAAAATGTATTTGATCTTCAGGAAATAAAAAAAATAGATACGGATAAAAAGAAACGTGATGATAAGCTTAATTCAAAGGTTGAAAACCCATTTTTAGATAACTAAAAAAAAAGTAACTATTCAGCGTAATTTTTTATTCATATAAAACTAACTGATAAAATCAGTCAGTTTTCCCTTAAAGAGTAAATCCATAGCATAGCCAGATGTGACTCCCTGTTTTTTACAAGTCGATAAATAACCTCGAATACGACAAAATATTTTAGCACCATCCAGACTACGGAAAGCCCCTGATATTTTTTGTTGTAC
>JAUJGA010000242.1:0-5145 GCA_042095675.1 Gammaproteobacteria bacterium | reverse complement strand
AAAATAGATTCGTTTTTGACTTCGTCTGACTTCTTATTTCTTAGTGACTAATAAGAACTCACACAAATTGTTCGATTTCTTTTTAAAGAGCAATTTCAACTTAACTTTTGACGGCTTCGTTGAAGAGATGCGTATTATACGGAATTTATAATATCCGTCAACACTTTTCTCATTTTTTATTAAATTTGGTAGCTATGAGTGGACTTGAACCACCGACCCCAGCATTATGAATGCTGTGCTCTAACCAGCTGAGCTACATAGCCATTAAATTTATTAATCTCTTCATTAAATTACTTAAGTGAAGAGAGGCGCATATTCTACTTTATATTGAGTGTTTGTCAATGAATGTTTTGGTTTATAAGACAAGAATTTATCATAAAATTTAGAAATACTTACAGTAAACAACTCAAAGGTCTATGCTCACTTGTTTTTCAGATTTTGAACTGTTTGCACCCAAAAGCGGGTATAGCAAGCGTAGCGACTTCTTATAATGAAAGGTCAAAGTCTGAAAAACAAGTGAGCATAAACCTACCAATGGTTATTGCTAATAAATACACTTGAATAATAATTTTTCATTAATCCTAAGAATAACCAAAATATTAATCGCTGGGATAAATACTTTGCCCTAAATGATAATTGCCTTATGAAATTAAAATTTCTAAGTCACTAAACGAACACAAAATTTTTAAAGTATTAAACATTGAATCTAAAGTGTAGGACATCTCCATCTTGTACAATATAGTCCTTACCCTCGACTCTTAATTTACCTTTCTCTTTTGCACCAGCTTCACCGTCATTGGCTATAAAGTCATCATAGGCTATCACTTCTGCACGAATAAAGCCCCGTTCAAAGTCTGTATGAATAACTGCTGCGGCTTTAGGAGCTGTTGCACCGATTGCAACTGTCCAGGCTCTGACTTCTTTAACACCTGCGGTAAAATAGGTTTGTAGGTTCAATAAATGATAACCAGCACGTATCACTCGATTAAGCCCCGGTTCATCGAGACCTAAATCCTCTAGAAACTCTTGTAACTCTTCTGCATCCAATTCAACCATTTCAGATTCTATTGCTGCACAAACACTGACTACTTCTGAACCTTCTTTTTCGGCATGTTCTTTAACTTTATCCAGATAAGGGTTATTTTTAAAACCTTCTTCATCTACATTGGCTACATACACAGTGGGTTTAAGAGTCAATAATTGCAGGTCACGAATTTCAAGCTGTTCATCCTCATTCAAACCAATTGTTCTGGCTGTTTCACCTTTTTCCAGGTGTTCAAGAATTTTTTCTAATAATGTTTTTCTTGCTATTACAGCTTTATTTCCACTTTTAGAGTTTTTTGCTGCTTTATGATGTGCTTTTTCTACACTTTCCATATCTGCAAGTGTCAGTTCTGTATTAATAATTTCAATATCATCTAATGGATCAATTTTACCAGATACATGTACAATATCTTCATTTTCAAAACATCTTACTACATGGGCAATTGCTTCTGTTTCACGAATATTTGCCAGAAATTTATTGCCTAAACCCTCGCCTTTAGATGCACCTTCAACTAAACCTGCAATATCAACAAATTCCATAGATGTCGGTATAACACGCTCAGGCTTTACAATTTTAGCCAGAGCATCTAACCTTGGATCTGGCATTGGCACCACACCAACATTAGGTGTTATGGTACAGAAAGGATAATTTTCTGCCTGAATACCTGCTTTTGTTAAAGCATTAAAAAGGGTGGACTTACCCACATTAGGTAAACCAACAATACCGCATTTAAATCCCATAGTTATTCTCTACTTTTATTGTAACTACTCACTCTAAATTAACAAAAGTCTTATGATTGCTTATTTTTAATACTTAGAACTGTCTGCACCCAAAAGCGGGCATAGCAAGCGTAGCAAGTTTTCTAAGTACTAAAAATAAGTGAGCATAAGGCTCAACTGTTATTTATTTGTCAACATGCTGAGTAGTTACCTTTTATTAAATATAAAATCTATCACTATCTTTCTTTGTTATAAAAATATTAGCAAAGTGATAACAATAAGTTTTTATTGGCTGATGACTCTTCATTTATTTAGAATGAATTTGATTCATTGCTTTTTGCATATCACCCTGAATAATTAATTCTAATGACTCCAGTGATTTATCAATAGCACTATCAATCAGTTGTTTTTCACTTTGAGGTGTTTTTCCCAGCACGAAACCAACCACTTGTTCTTTATTGCCAGGATGTCCTATTCCCAAGCGTAAGCGATAAAAGTTTTTACCCAATTGTGCAATACTATCACGTAAGCCATTATGACCGCCATGACCGCCACTCTGTTTTAATTTAACGATACCGGGGTCTAAATCCAGTTCATCATGCACGACTAAAATTTGTTCATGTGGAATTTTATAAAAATGTGATAATTGAGCAATAGCATGTCCACTTTTATTCATAAAGGTATTGGGCTTTATAATCCAGACATGCTGAGAAGAAATTGTGACACTCCCTACATCACCTGAAAATTTATTCTCATTTTTCAGTGTTGTGTTATAGCGGGAGATTAAGTGGTCAATAAACCAGAAACCTGCATTATGACGTGTTTTTTTATATTCATTACCAGGATTACCTAATCCGACAATGAGTTGAATATTTTTATCAGGCATTTTTATTTAAATAAATCAGGAAGGAGTTTAAGTGGGTAAGAAATATATGACATCATTACTGATGTCATATATAACTTATGCAAAACTATTCTGCAGCATCATCATCAGCATCATCATCAGCATCATCAGCATCAGCATCAGCTTCTTCTACAACAACATCCTCTTCTACTTTCTCAGCGCGAGGCATATGAATAGCAGCTACTGCCTGATCGTGTCTTTCACCCTGCATTAATATCAGACTGGACACACCTTCTGGAAGTATTAATTCAGTTAAATGAACAGACTCACCAACAGCTATATTAGCCATATCAACTTCAATAAATTCTGGTAAATCAGCAGGTAAACAGCTTACTTCCAGTTCAGTCATCAAGTGAGAAACAAGACCACCTTCCTTAACACCAACACTGTCTTCTTCATTTAAGAAGTGTAATGGCACATTCACATGCAATGCATGCTTAGCATCAACACGTAAAAAGTCAGCATGCATAATCTGTAATTTTGCAGGGTGACGCTGCATATCTTTAATAATGACCTGCTCAGCCTTACCATTGACTTCCATGCTTAAAATATGTGAGAAAAAAGCCTCATCTTCACAAGCATGTGCAAGATCCTTATGCTTAATTGTAATCATAGCAGGCTCTTTATTAGCACCATAAATAATTGCTGGCACAACATCAGCGTGACGCAGGCGGCGGCTCGCACCTTTCCCTGTATCACTGCGTAGTTCAGCAGCAAGAGTAAAATTAGAACTCATTGTTGTATACTCCAAAAAATAGTTAAAAATTCTGCCATCGCGACCAATGAACAGAGCGTTATGGATCTTTATAAACCTAGAGGTCTAATGTTAATCCATATAAAGTGAACTAACCGATTCTTCCCGATTAATTCTCATCATAGTCTCGCCTAAAATAATGGCGCTACTTAATTGACGAATTTTTGAACATTGTTGTGCTTCGACACTTAAAAGTATTGTGTCTGTCACAACTAAATGATCCAGTTCGGATTCATTTATGTTATCTATTGCCGGCCCGGATAATACTGGATGTGTAATATAGGCCATGACCTGTGCCGCACCCTGTTCTTTTAGTGCTGTGGCTGCCTTACATAAAGTACCTGCTGTATCCACCAGGTCATCAATTAAAATACAGGAACGTCCTTCAACATCACCTATAATATTCATCACTTTTGCGACATTCGCCTTAGGTCTGCGTTTATCAATAATGGCTAGATCTGCACCATCTAAGCGTTTGGCCAAAGCCCTTGCTCTCACCACACCTCCGACATCAGGGGATACAACCATTTGTTCTGGATATTTCTGGCGCCAGATATCACCTAATAATATGGGTGAAGCATAAACATTATCCACAGGTATATCAAAAAAGCCCTGTATTTGATCCGAATGTAAGTCGACGGTCATCATGCGATTGATACCAACACCGGTAAACATATTCGCAACAACTTTTGCTGTGATCGCAACACGGGCAGAGCGTGGTCTTCTATCTTGTCGTGCATAACCAAAGTATGGCACAACAGCAGTAATCCGTCTTGCTGATGAGCGACGAATTGCATCTGCCATAATCATCAGTTCCATCAGATGATCATTAGAAGGCTGGCAAGTAGGTTGAACAATAAATACGTCTTTTCCACGTACATTTTCCATTAGTTCAACCATGATTTCGCTATCACTGAACTTATCAATCACTGCCTTACCTAAAGGCATATTCAGATGCTTGCAAATATCCTGTGCAAGTTTTGGGTTAGCATTTCCCGAAAAAATCATCATATCAGAATCAGAATCAGACATTTTACATTCACCGGATGGAAAAATTAATATTTTTGTTTAAGTTGAAGACTCTAAAGAAGTGGCTGGGCCGGCAGGATTCGAACCTGCGCATGCCAGGATCAAAACCTGGTGCCTTACCGCTTGGCGACGGCCCAACAATAACATAACTCATAATCTCATACATATTACGAATCAAGATGATTGTATGCATTAAAGTTTGTGTTAACTTAATGGTAATTTAATCTATCATTCTATTTTTATAGTCTAAAATGACGTATCACCAAAAAAGAGGCTATATTATACGCTGAAAAAAAATTATTGTCACATTAAAATTTAATTAATTTTATAAAAAAATAATGCTGAATTTGTATAATAAGTACATGATCTCTGATAATAGCTGAGCAAACACCCTGTAAATTAAACAAGACTCAGGGTTACAATGCCAGGTTACGACACCAACAGCAGAGGCTACAAATGAGCTATAAACACCTGAGTCTTGAAGAAAGACATTATATCGAAATATCACTAAGAAACGAAGAGAGTCATGAAGTAATTGCAGAATCCATTGATCGTCACAGAGTTCAATTACAAGAGAAATTGCACGTAATACAGGCTTGAGAGGATATCGGCATAAACAAGCCCATAAAAAAACCATAGAGCGCCATCAGAACAAATTTAAAGCCGTAAAAGTCACAAATGAAGTCAAGGACAC
>JAUJGA010000241.1:0-3629 GCA_042095675.1 Gammaproteobacteria bacterium | reverse complement strand
TTTAAAATATTCTTCTATCCGTTTATAAGGTAACAATTGATATTGTGACATATAAACTGCATGGGCTTTTAATGTATTTCCATATTGGACTGCTTTGGTGACCCCTTCTGGAAAAGGAGCAACATAACGTTTTCCAGAGTCATCTTTCAATACCTGTGCCTGATATTCTGTGACTAAACGTGAAACATAAATATCAAAGAACTGACGCTTTTCAAAACCAACTTCTTTATACATTTTACCCTTAGGCAATGTGCGTTTATCCAGTTTTATTTTTTCAACTTCATCAGGCTCATCTATCTGTTTGAGCGTGCTTCCTTTGTGTCCTTTTTGACCACCTGCTTTTATCTGTCTTTGCTTGTGTTGATTTTAAGCGATTCGGATCGCTTGCGGCCGAGATATTTATTTTCAATTACGCTGAATAGTTACAAAATATCAAACGCTATCTGGCAATGGATCCTAGTATCTTACAGATCAAAATAGATGCTCATGCTGATGCAAGAGGTCGACGTCGCTATAATGACAAACTTTCTGAGTCTCGCTCAATGACAGTGAAAAACTTTTTGCTGAAAAATGGTATTAAAGCAGAGATAATATATGTCGTAAGTCATGGAGAACGAAATTCAATGTTTAATAATAAAACTGCTGTGGGTAGAGCAAAGAACCGCAGTGCTGATGCGCAATTACTGCCAATTGCACCACCAACAGCTTAAGAACAGGAAACTATTGAAAAGGCAAGAAAAGCAGAACGTCGGAGAAAATTATTTGATAATTCTATCTATAAGGATTTACCCAAAAAGCCTCTTAGCAAGAAAAATTCTGCAATAGTAGATGATAAAAAACCGTTAGAAAATAAATTTGTATAGTCTGAACCCATAGATGATGAACCCCCTGCTCCTAGCTTTATTAATATGGACCTGCTGGTCAAGCCTAATAAATAAATGTGACGTTCGAAAAATCTGGAGCGATATCAAAAGATACCGGTAGATATTAGCTTGTGATAAACTCATAGCACTATGGCAAAAAATAAAATATCCTTTGTATGTACAGATTGTGGCGATAACTTTTCTAAATGGCAGGGGCAATGTGATAGTTGTGGTGCCTGGAATACCCTGGCAGAATTTAAAGAACCTGTCGTATCTCGCAAAACAAAAAGTAATGTTAACCCAAAAGGTTATTCCGGTGCTAAAGAGTTAGTACAAAAGCTGAGTGAAGTTCAATTAGAAGAATTACCTCGTTTTGGTACAAAAAATAGTGAATTTGATCGGGTTTTAGGTGGTGGTATTGTCCCTGGCAGTGTGATTCTACTGGCCGGTACACCCGGAGCAGGTAAGTCAACTTTAACCTTGCAAACGCTTTGTGAACTCAGTCAAAATATCCAGTCTATTTATCTTACGGGAGAAGAGTCTCTCTCTCAGGTAGCAATGCGTGCCGACCGTTTAAAACTTCCTACAGAACATTTAGATATTGCTGCCGAGACTGATGTTCTGGCGGTGTTAAATATGGTCAGCCAGCTTAATTCTAAATTGGTGGTGATAGATTCTTTACAATCGATGTATCATCCGGATGTTTCTGGTACACCCGGTGGAGTCACACAATTACGTGAGTGTGCTCATTCTTTAACGCAATATGCAAAACAAAATAGTGTGGCTATGATAGTGATCTGCCATACCACAAAAGATGGTGGTGTAGCAGGACCACGCGTGGTTGAACATATTGCAGATGTAATGATGCATTTACTGGTAATGGAAGGCTCACGTTTTCGTGAGTTACGGGCACAGAAAAATCGTTTTGGCTCTATCAATGAATTGGGTATTTTAGCCATGATGCCGGATAATGGTTATCTTAGAGCTGTTACAGATCCCTCAGCTATCTTTTTAAATCGAAGTCGTCAGGCACATCCTGGTTCTATGGTCGCAGCATTGTGGGAAGGTTCACGCTCCATGCTGGTTGAGCTACAGTCATTAGTGGTTGAATCCAGTCAGGGTAATCCAAGACGTTTAGCTGTTGGTCTGGATCAAAATAGAGTCAATATGCTAGTGGCTATTCTAATGCGTCATGGTGATCTGGCTATTTTTGATCAGGAGCTATATGTTAATCTGGTGGGGGGTCTTAAAATATCAGATCCCAGTACTGATCTACCGCTTATATTATCAATGGTCTCTTCCTTTCAAGATAGAGCCATTCCACAAGACTGGCTGGCCTTTGGTGAGGTAGGTCTATCCGGTGAAATTCGTGCCACTCCCAGTGGCTTAGAAAGAATTCGTCAGGCAGCCCAACAGGGATTTTGCCATTGTATTTGCCCTAAGGCTAATGTCCCTAAGAAAATTCCCCTGGGTATTAATGTATATGGTGTTGATACATTAGCAAAAGCAATAGATGCTTTGGATAACATAGATTAATATAAATGCCTGTGAGAACCTAAGTTTATTAATTCAGGTAGTCTTTCTGATAAACTATCTTAACAATCTAGAGCATAATTATTCACACATTTTACTTAAAAATCATCCTGAAGGAATTTAGAGATAGTTAAACTTGATTACTATAATGATCCCTTAAATCAAAAACAATTATAGAAAATTTCTTATTCTAAATATTACCATTTACTAAAAATAACAGGTGGATAAAATGAGTAAAAAACGAACAAGATATAGTGCGGAATTTAAATCAAAATTGGTTCTCGAACTTCTTGAAGAATGAGAAACTTCAAATCAAATTGCGAGTAAATATGAGATGTTGCCCAAAAATCTGATGAACTGGAAGAAACAGTTTTTAGAAAATATGAGTTTGGCCTTTGATAAAAGTAGTGTTGTCAAAGAATATAAAGAAAAGATCGTAGAATTAGAAACTGAAGGCGATCAACTGGCTAAAAAATTAGGAAAAGTGATTATAGAGATGGATTGTGCTGTGGGAAAGCTCGGAAGCTTGGACTTATCGACTAAAAAAGCAATATTAGATCGAAAAGAAGGAAACCAAGATATTGAAATAAAAAATACTCGTAACTATTCAGCGTAATTGAAATTAAAAAAGATGAAAAAAATACTTGACAGGTGTTTTAAGCCACATTTTTAAAAATGACAATATTTTGATTGCAGTCAGATTATAGTCTTAAACGATCAAATTGATCCATAGCGATCTGAACAGAGGAAAAGAATACCCTGTCTGGGGTGGAGAATTATAATGTCTTAAATCGTTCGACAGATCGATTTGAGCTAAAAAAGCCCATGATACAATAGCTGTATTGATTAATAGCTATTTAGACATCGCGTGAATATAGACGGTTTAGATATCGACTCAACCATAAAAGAAGTTGAGTTAGCACTAAAAAATGAAAAAGACTGATCACCTTCATTAAGAAACGTAATGAGTATGCTGGTGTTGATGGTAAAGCTATTAACGAATCGAGTAAATAAAAATAGCTCAAATAGTAGTAAACCACCCTCAAGCGATCCGAATCGTTTAAAATCAACACGAGCAAAAACAGATAAAAATGCAGGTGGTCAAAAAGGACACAAAGGAAGCACGCTCAAACAGATAGATGAGCCTGATGAAGTTGAAAAAATAAAACTGGATAAACGCACATTGCCTAAGGGTAAAATTTATAAAGAAGTTGGTTTTGAAAAGCGTCAGGT
>JAUJGA010000240.1:0-5709 GCA_042095675.1 Gammaproteobacteria bacterium | reverse complement strand
ATTTGGCTATAAAAGCAGCTTCTAAAAAATGGACAATGCCCATTCGGAATTGGAAACCAGCATTGAATCGGTTTATAATCGAGTTTGAGGAACAGATAACTCCTCATATTTAAGGGGCAGTTACACAGTTAGGATTACACCCTATCAATGAAGGCGACAATTGTAGTGACTAGTCATCTCAGAAGGTTAGTTCTTAAACACTCCTTATTAGATTGAAACTAAGACCACGTTCTAAGTACGTGGATATTTACTTTTTAGACAAAAATAAGTAATACATATAAGTTACTTCATTATGCTTAACATTTGTATTAACCCAACAATATAATTCTTTACATTTTATGATTTACCCATAAAAATAGTATACAAAAATAGGTCTCAGGTAAGTGTCAGCCTAGAACGGAATATCATCATCAAATTCATCCGCAAAGGGCTGGGCTCCAGGATCGGCCTTGGGTTGAGTTGCCTGCTGCTGTGGATCAGCATTCTGGTTTTGATAAGCACCCTGATCCTGATTAAAAGCAGTATCACCACCACTGCGACTATCCAGCATTTGCATATTACCACCAAATCCTGAAACCACGACTTCTGTGGTGTAACGATCCTGACCACCTTTGTCCTGCCATTTTCTAGTTTGCAGTTTACCTTCAACATAAACTTTTGAACCTTTTTTCAGATACTCTCCAGCTATGCCTGCAATGGGACCAAAAAAGACCACACGATGCCACTCGGTTTTTTCCTGACGTTGTCCAGTATTTTTATCTGTCCATGAATCTGATGTTGCTAATGTAATATTGGTAACAGCCTTACCGTCTGGTGTGTATCTAACATCAGGATCTTTTCCTAGGTTTCCTACTAAAATAACTTTATTAATTCCAGCCATTCTTCTTCTCCTTTTGAATATTCTTTTAACTTTATTGTTTTGACTCTTGTTTCGTCTCTTGTTGAGAATGCATATTTGAAAATTCTTTTAAACTTGCTTTATCTAAAGCATGAAGCTCCACTTTTAAATATGCTACTCCATCTCCAGAAATCACTACAGCTTCAGCAACACCTCGGATTGCGGTGAGACCTGCAGTCACATGATCAATATCATCTGCTGTTATATTGCTTAATTTCACCACAAAAGTACTAAGGTAACGTGGACTTTTCATAGTGAGGGCAATAAAGAACCAAACTATCATGGCCAGCATCGCGAATAAGAAAACACCATTTATACCATACATTCCTAATAATTTACCACCAATAATTCCACCTAAAAAGGCTCCAAGAAATTGACTGGTACTATAAACACCCATAGCAGTGCCCTTTGCTTCAGTTGGAGACATCTTTGCCACCAATGAGGGTAAAGATGCTTCTAAAACATTAAATGCTACAAAAAAAGTCAGAATAAAAAATATTAAGCCATAGAGTGAATCATTAAAAGTCCAGAAGCCTAATTCTGACAATGCTACTATTGCAATAGCACCAACAAAAACCTCCTTCATACGTCGCTTACTTTCAGCAATAATAATAAAGGGAACCATGATAGCCATGGCTAATAACATCACCGGCAAATAAATTTTCCAATGTTCAGATGCAGGTAAATTGACTAATTGCTCATTGGTTAAGGCCATTGGAATGACAATAAAAGTAGCTGTTAATACCATGTGTAAAATAAGGATACCGACATCCAGACGCAATAGCTGGTGATCTTTTAAGATATTTCTAAATTGTGCAGGCACCGGCTCTGTCTCACGGTGAAATGTTTGCGGAGCATTAGGAACCCAGAAAATAGTCACCACAACACCTAACAATGCAAAAACTGAGGTTAACCAGAAAATACCATTCACTCCGATTATATCATTTAAGATAGACCCCAAAACCATAGCAATAGCAAAAGAAAAACCAATACTCATACCTATACTGGCCATAATTTTTAGGCGATGTTCTTCGCGTGTTAAATCAGCCGCTAATGCCATAACAGCGGCAGCAACAGCACCACTACCTTGTACAATACGACCAATGATTACTCCATAAATAGAATCTGCCTGGGCCGCAATAACACTACCTATGGCAAAAATAAGCATACCGGCAATAATCACCGGCTTACGTCCTAATTTATCTGACAACATACCAAAGGGTATTTGAAAAATGGCCTGAGTTAAACCATAGGCACCAATAGCAAAACCAATCAGGAAAGGTGTATTTCCCTCTAATTGCTGACCATAAAGAGAAAAAACAGGAAATATCATAAATAAACCCAGCATACGCAGGGCATAAATACTGGATAATGAGGATGCAGCCCGTTTCTCTAATGAGTTCATTTTATCAACATAAACAGGAGTAGATTGACTTTGCTCTGATTTCATTGGATCCATTTTGTTTCTTGTAAAAATTAAGGGTTGAAGTAATAATAGAAAAGGCTGTATATTAGCAGTTTTTCAATACATTATCACTCTACATTTTCATCATTCCATATTAATGAAAATACTGAGTCCAGGGCTTTATGGATACTATAAAAATTCAGGGTGCAAGAACCCATAACTTAAAAAATATTGATTTACAACTACCCAGAGATAAGCTGATTGTGATCACCGGTTTATCAGGTTCTGGAAAATCATCTTTGGCCTTTGATACTATTTATGCCGAAGGTCAACGACGTTATGTAGAATCACTTTCCAGTTATGCCCGACAATTTCTTTCGATGATGGAAAAACCTGATATCGATCATATTGAAGGGCTTTCACCGGCCATTTCTATTGAGCAAAAATCAACTTCTCACAACCCCCGTTCAACAGTGGGTACTGTTACTGAGATTTATGACTATTTACGTCTATTATTTGCCCGTGCCGGAGAGCCACGCTGCCCGGAACATCAAACAACTCTGGATGCACAGAATGTCAGTCAGATGGTCGATAGGACTTTAAGTTTGGCTGAAAACTCAAAACTTATGTTACTAGCTCCGGTGGTTCAATCCCGCAAGGGTGAGCATCATGTTTTATTTAATGAGCTCAAATCCCAAGGCTTTATTCGTATCCGCATTAATGGGGAATTATATGAACTGGATGATACACCTGATTTAGAACTACATAAAAAACATACTATCGAAGTGGTTGTGGATCGATTTAAAGTACGTGATGACATTAAGCAACGCCTGGCCGATTCATTTGAAACGGCATTAGAGCTTTCCGATGGAATTGCTCGTATTGCTTATATGGGTGATGTAGAAAACAAAGAGCTGACTTTTTCTGCCAAATTTGCCTGCCCTGAATGTGGTTATAGTTTAACCGAACTGGAACCGAGCCTATTTTCTTTTAATAATCCGGCAGGTGCCTGCCCACAATGTGATGGTCTGGGAGTAGAACAATTTTTTGATGAAAATAAAATCATTCACAATCCTGAGAACACCCTGAGTAAGGGTGCCATTCGTGGTTGGGATAAACGCAATACCTATTATTTCCAAATGCTCACCTCACTGGCCAAACATTATACCTTTGATCTGGATATCCCTTTTCAGGACCTAGATAAAAAAATTAAACATCTTATTCTATATGGCAATGAAGGCGAATCTATTCAATTTGTTTATGTCAATGATAATGGACGTAAAACAACCCGTAATGCTCCTTTTGAAGGTGTAATTCATAATATGAAACGTCGCTATCATGAAACTGACTCTAATAGCGTTCGGGAAGAACTTAATAAGTATCAAACTGTGCAATCCTGCCCTGAATGTCATGGCAGCCGGCTTAATACCTCAGCACGATATGTCTATATTCAGGATAAAACTTTACCTGAGATTACAAGCTTATCCATTGGCGATACTTATAATTTTTTCAAGCAACTCAAACTGGAAGGCAAACGTGGGGAAATTGCTGAAAAAATTATCAGTGAAATTCTACAGCGACTCGATTTTCTGGTCAATGTCGGTCTGGAATATTTATCACTGGATCGCAGTGCAGAAACACTCTCCGGTGGCGAGGCACAAAGAATTCGCTTAGCCAGTCAAATTGGTGCCGGTCTGGTAGGTGTTATGTATATTTTAGATGAACCCTCCATTGGCTTACATCAACGTGATAATGATCGGCTATTAAAAACACTGACTTATTTACGAGATTTGGGCAATACCGTGATTGTTGTGGAACATGATGAAGATGCCATACGTTCTGCTGATTATATTGTTGATATTGGTCCCGGTGCCGGCATCCACGGTGGTGAAATTGTTGCTCAGGGTAAAATTGAACAGATACTAAAAAATAATAAATCCATAACCGCGCAATTTTTAAATGGAACAGATAGTATCGCTGTCCCAGAACAAAGAACCTTAATTGATAACAATAAAATATTATCAATAAAAGGTGCTTCCGGTAATAACCTGAAAGAGGTTGATGTCAACATACCCATTGGATTACTTACTGTTGTCACAGGCGTTTCCGGCTCAGGTAAGTCCACATTAATCAATGATACGCTTTACCAATATTCTGCTGCTATATTAAACCGAGCCAATACATCACCGGCTCCTTTTAAGTCAATCAGCGGTATAGATCAGCTTGATAAGGTCATTGCTATAGACCAAAGTGCCATTGGGCGGACTCCCCGCTCTAATCCTGCAACCTATACTGGTTTATTTACCTCTATCCGCGATCTTTTTTCTGCCACCAATGAAGCACGTTCCAGAGGTTATACGCCCGGACGTTTTAGTTTTAATGTAAAAGGTGGCCGCTGCGAAGCCTGCCAGGGTGATGGTGTTATCAAGGTAGAAATGCATTTCCTGCCCGATATCTATGTCCCATGTGATATCTGCAAGGGCAAGCGCTACAATAGGGAAACTTTAGAGATTAAATACAAGGGCAAAAATATCTATCAGATTTTAGATATGACTATAGAAAATGCTTATGAATTCTTTAGTGCCATTCCAGCATTAAAACGAAAACTACAAATATTATTAGATGTAGGCCTGTCCTATATTAAGCTTGGACAAAGTGCTACCACCCTATCCGGAGGTGAAGCTCAAAGAGTTAAATTATCCAAAGAACTATCCAAACGAGATACAGGAAAAACACTTTATATCCTTGATGAACCCACCACAGGCCTACACTTTTTTGATATTAAACAATTATTACAGGTGTTATTTAAACTTCGAGACCATGGCAATACCATTGTGATTATTGAACATAATTTAGATGTAATAAAAACTGCTGACTGGATTATAGATATAGGTCCTGAAGGTGGCCATAAAGGTGGGACAATAATTGACTCTAACTGCCCTGAAGAGTTAGTAAAGAACAAACAATCATATACTGGTCAATATTTAAGATCTTATTTAAAACCTAAAAAATAAGAAATTATTTAAAGTATTGACTAACAAATAACAGTTAAGCCTTATGCTCACTTATTTTTAGAACTTAGAAAACTCGCTGCTCTTTCTATGCACGCTTTTGGGTGCAGACAGTTCTAAGTACTAAAAACAAGCAACAATAAGACTTGACATGGTCTAATAGACATGTCAGTTATTGAGGTGCTTGTCGTCATCTGATTAATGATCGATTATACATCACTGGTGCACGTTGAAGTTTGCAGGGAGCAGAAGCTGTATTAACACTTCGTTCTTTAAAATCCAGTGGTGACTTTGAAGAATATTGGATGTTTCATAAGCAGCAATCAAAGAAAAGGCATTATGGGTTTTTACAAAATAATGGATGAAATTGCTTATGCAATGACAGATAATCAATC
>JAUJGA010000239.1:0-5981 GCA_042095675.1 Gammaproteobacteria bacterium | reverse complement strand
TGAGCTGTTTTATTAACAAATCAAATTCTTTCTGTGCACCAGAAAAGAATGAAAAATCATTTGAATCAAGGTATGCTATGTTCATGAGAGGACTCTTTTTTCAGGTTTATGAATGTCAGATACTTATAAACCTCTAGTTTGAGCTCTCTCTTTTTTATTTTCAAGCCTTAATTGTTGAATTTATTCTATAATTTCGTCGTTTCAAAAGATCTGCACTCTAATCTTTAACCCCAAAAGTGAGGATAAATACAGTGGGAGAGTGTGCAGAGAAGTAGTTGGCATTATTGGGGATTATGAAAACATGGATGTTTTCATATAGCGTGCCAGGGATGGCATTGAACGTCCTAAATAATGCCAACTACTTCTTTGTGCAATCGTTTTCCTAAGTACTTATCCGAACATTACTCCTTATTTTTATCTTTTACTCTTCAATTCTAAAACAATTGGTTTTAAAGCTGGTTGAAATAATTTTTCTGCTGCATCATTCACTGAAAACCATTCTCTGGTTCGGTGTTTTTCTTCCCAGTCTTCTTCTTCAATGATATTTGTCACTTCCATTGGATAGACACTCACTGCACAAGTGGCTTTCCATTTTTCGCACTGATAAGTGCCAATTGGATCTATTGCAATTTTTCCTTTAACACCGGCTTCTTCCATTGCTTTTTTTGCTGCTGATTCTCTAAGAGATAAACCTGGTTCCTTAATTCCTTTATGTATCACATAGTGTTTATTCTTACTGGACAATATCAGTAAAATTTCCATATTTCCATTATTAAAGCTATAAGGTATTACTGAAGATTGAGTATAATAATAGGCTGGTCGTACTCGTTTTTCATCACCATCATAGCCGGGATAGGGAAATTTTTTTTGCAATGAATTTGAACGCTTAATTTCAACTAATCCAGCACTATTTTTCTTGATATTATTCCAACTGGAAGACAACGATAAATGTGCGATAGTCGCCGTGTTTAATAACTTGCCATCATCAGACAAAGTTATTTTCTTATTACATAAATAAGTCAATAACTCTTCCAGACCAGGATTATGTCCTACTAAAATAACTCTTTTTGTTTCCTCAGATATACCCGAAAGCACCTCTAATAAATCATCTAATGAATTTTGATAAACTCTATGATCATAAATAATATAATGATCTGTTTCACACATTGATTTCATCATTTTTTGAGCTGTAGTTTTAGCTCTTTCTGCTGGCGAACTGATGACCATATCAGGTTTTAAGTCTTTTTGAGCAAGATAGATGCCCATACGTTGAGCACCTCTTTTACCTCTATCGGTAATTGGACGGTTAAAATCAGTCTCATCATTATCCCAGTCAGACTTACCATGTCTTAAGAGAATTAAATCATAGCTCATTTTTTGACCTTGTTTAGGAACTTTGCAGAAATTTAAATAATAGTATTCATAAATAACTCAGTTAGTTTTGCAAAATTAATACCACCATGAACCTCATAAATTTTTGTTGTCGATAACATAGCAAGATAAGCCTCATCATCCAACTCTAAATCATCTGCCTGAAAATTTTCCTGCTCATCCTGATAAAATGGACCTGAAGATTTCATTATTGCTTTTAATAAATCTCGATGTTCATCGATATTAATTTGCTCAAGTGTTACATCGTCATCACTTTGACGTTTCCAGTTCAGGATAATAAATGCTTCCAAGGGAGCATCATTTTTGATTCTTGTCTCACCATAAACCTGTTTGACAGGTACATCATATTTTTTCTCAATATCCCATAGTTCTTCTTTTTCCATTGCCTGATAAGAGGCTAATTCATCTTTGGACATAAGCTGGTGTAAAACCGGATTACCGCTAATAGTCCCGGGGTTAATGCGTGGTAATTTTGGAATTCCAGACATTACAACCTGTCCATCAACTGACTTAATAAAAAGTCGATCATTAGTTAAATAAGAAATATCTGTATTATTCATTAAGTTCAACATTAATGTTGATTTACCACCACCAGAAAAACCTGCAATAGCAAAACCTTTATCTTTAAGTACCAATCCAGACGAATGACAGATTAACCAACCACGCTGCTGCAACCAGTTCATATATTGAGAGTTTAGATAGTTAATTACCTGATTATCATTTTCTATACAGGGACCTGCGGTAATTCGTTGTTGTTCATTTTGCAGAAAAACCATACCTGTATGCACTTTTCGTACCACTCGACCTTTTTCAAGATCAAAGTATTCATCCTTACGACCTGTTTTACACGGTTCACGTTTCCAATCAATAAAGTCAATACCTAAGTCAGGAGTATCACATTCAATAGCTGTCATTGAAATATCTGCACTACCTTCATCACCAATCACATTACAGCTGGAAAAGAATGAATGTAGCTTATCAATTAGAGCCTGTGAGTTGGAATATAAATCCAAACGACATTCACCTATTTTAAGATGTAAAACATCACTTAAAATATCTTGTCTGTTTAAAAGTTGTTGAGAAACTGAATCTATAGTATGTATCATATTTATTTTAACCTGTAAAAATGTCTTTGATTGGTAGTTTGTAATTGGATATCTGCTTGCGTGGTGTTTTTAAAACACTTTCAATTAAATATCGTGAGCGTATATACATGCATTCGGCTAATGTTTTGTCTAAAATAAATCTGGTTGATGTTGCAAAAGAACGTGCCAGACCTAATGCCAGCCGCAATTCAAAGGTATCATCTTTCACCTTTTTTGCATATTTTTTAGCAAAGTAATAAAAAGCCAATGTAGTTTCTAAAATTCTTTGGCGTAAGGGTTTATCCAGTACTTGTAAGCGATAATTTGAAATCATGAAAACAGAAATATCCTGAACATAATCCATATATCTTGAACGATGTAAATCAATAAAGTTAATTTTATTTTCTAATGCATCATAAATAATATTATCCACATTAAAATCCCCGTGGATATAAACAGAAAAAGGTGCCTGAACATATTTCTTTTCAAAATCATGAGCTTTTTTCAGCACCGTATCAAAATCACAGAAATAATAGCCACACATATTACTATCTAATTGCTCAAATTCAGGATGAATGGAATAAATTGCTTTGATGCGCTTTTCCAGTTGATTGATATATCCTGCAAACACTTTTTCTTTAGTATAAGTTTCCTGCCAGATATTTTTCAGAGTTTTAAAAAGTTGCATTCTGGTTTTATCTAATAAGTCATCTGATTCCGTTAGGATTATCTTTTCATAAGTATAGCCGGTGAGGTGCTCAATTAAAATTGAGGCTGAATCACCCTGTTTTTGATAATCAATAATCTTAGGGGCAATGCCTGGATAAATTTCATGCCAGCTTTCAACCTTATCTTTTTCTTCTTTTAATTTTTTTCTTTCTCCACCTTTAAAAATAGCATCATAAACGTGAGATGTTTTATTCTTATTCTTTTTACTTTTTGACTTGTTCTTTAACTTAGTGTTGTTGGTAATTCCAGAAATACCGCTACCTGATCTGGTTTCTGCAATTGTATTAATACTCACTTCATCCATGGGTAGGCCCCACCATTTCTGAATTGAATTATTTAAAGAATTATAGCGCTGAGTACTTAAAGATTGTCCCAAGTTTGAAGAAATAATTGTTTCACTAATATTAAGTAACGATTTTCCCATATGCGCCACAGTGTTCATCACACTGAGAAAAGTCATCATTTTTTTAGCTATTTTTTTATTAGAGAGTTTATCATGCAGTTTATCCATGTATTTATTTTGTAATTTTTGGCTAGCCAGTAAAAACTTTTTATGTGACTGACCAATTTTTAATGCCAGCTGGGTATCATCTTCATAAATACTTAACTCAATTTTAGCTATCTGGACATTAACATCATTTAACATTTCATCATAATTTTTATTATAAATCTGTGTTTTTTTATTTCTTAGTTCTATATCAGACACACAATCTACACAGCTACCTGCAATCTCAGTTAAATGATTAGCAATATCATTCAGTGCTTTTAACTTTCGATTAACCTGTTGAGATTCTTTATTACCAGCAATCAGCTGATTACAAGTACTTTCTATGCGAATTTTCAGATTATAAAAATAACCACTGCGATCTAAAATATGTTGGGCGATACTACTGGAAGGTTTTTTTAAATAGAGTTGTAAATTTGTCACTTGCAGTGTGACTTCAGAAATTAAAAAGCGTAAGTTTTCATTCACCTCACTGAAAATAGCCATGACTATTTCATCACTCCTATATACACTGGTTTATCTTCATGCAATTGCTTAATACACGTTTTTAATGAGGCTGGATTAATGACATGATTATCAAGTTCATTTAAATCAAGACATAATAGATCTACCTGACGTTTATCAGGATGTGATCCAGATTGTGTAATATAGTCATCAATTACACTACAATCAAATAAGAACTCAACATGCTGTCGTATCATCGGATGATCACTTTTTCTAGGTTTAAAATAATCTCCCACATATGCTAAACGATTAACTTGAACTCGCGTACCAATTTCTTCAAGACATTCCCGTTGAAGACCATCTTCCAGAAATTCTCCTGTATCAGGTGCACCATACGGTAATGAGGGTAATGAGTATGATCCATCATTTTTCTGCAATAGCAGAACTTTACCATTTCGAATAATAATAGCCCGTACTGCATTACGAATGGTATCTAATAGATTTTTCATCTAATTATCCAGTAGCTGGCAATTAACCACATAATTTTAGAGTTAAACTGGACTCAAAAACTTTAATACCGGGATAATAACTGCTGATACCTAACACCAGCTTTTCTAGATGAATAATACCAATACCTGCACAACGCCTTCTTTTTTTCGCATATTAATATCTAAAGATGTATCACACTCAAAGTTAATAATCACCTTACGCAACATGATACGTTGTCCATAATATAAATTTCTATGTCCATGAACAATGGCATTGATACCTGAATTATACATCATTAAAGAACCATTTTTACTAAAATGACGTTCATAATCACGAGATTTTGTTCTAATCATATTCCCTAGCGTGCCATAGTAGAGTGAAAACTGATCCTCTTTCAATTTTCTTCTGAACTCTTTATTAATTCCTTTAACACCATGCTGGCTGATCATTTTAGCACTAAAATTATCAACACCAGCATGCACAAAGAAAAAAACCTTCATTACTTGATAATTGCAGATGCTTAAAGAACCAGTAAAATTCTCCTTTGGGATGCAGAAATAGCTCCTGCCATTTTTTAACAGCAAAATAAACCTGCTTAAAAGTCAGGTCTTTTTCAGCACACCATTTTTCAAAATTATTCATCTTTTCAATGGTTTTTTTCACTTCTTTTTTAATAGCAGCATCTGATAATTCCTGCTTTGCATGAGCCGGAAATTTCTTTGCCAAATCTTTAGCAGGTTAGAATTTTTTATGACATGCCTCAGAAATGGGTGCTTTATATTTTTTAAATTTCTTAGATTTTAATTTTTTATTAAGTTTTTCATCTAAATAACCACTTTAGTTAACTTAAAATCTTTATTCTTTGGTCCAGTTTTTTTAACACCATCAGAGGCAACCAAAGAAGCAACAAAAGCATTTGCATTTGCATTTGCATTTGCATCTGCATGTAGATCAGAAAAGAAATAAATGGTTTTATCTGGCCAACTCCATGAATCACTTTCCAGGTGATGTTTTATGTCACAAGCCAAACTTTTTTTAGCGCCTTCATCTTTTTTCATTGATAAGTCATAAGGTCCCATCAACCAGAGTTGCAGTATACTCGGCAACCTGGCATGAATCCATTTTTTACCATGATAACGATTAAAAAAATGATTGTACTTTTTTAAAATCGCTGAATTCGTATAATAATTGCATGATCTCTGATAGTAGCTGAGCAAACACCCTGTAAATTAAACAAGACTCAGGTTTACAATGCCATGTTACGACACCAACAGCAGAGGCTACAAATGAGCTATAAACACCTGAGTCTTGAAGAAAGACATTATATCGAAATATCA
>JAUJGA010000238.1:0-16918 GCA_042095675.1 Gammaproteobacteria bacterium | reverse complement strand
GAAAAGTTTGAACGTACAAAACCCCATGTCAATGTCGGCACAATTGGCCACGTTGACCATGGTAAAACAACATTAACTGCAGCGATTACAAAATGTATGGCTGAAAAACACGGCGGTGAAACCCGTGCATTTGATGAAATTGACTCAGCTCCAGAAGAAAAAGCACGTGGTATTACCATTGCGACTTCTCATGTTGAATATGAATCAGACGTGCGTCACTACGCACACGTAGACTGTCCTGGACACGCTGACTATGTTAAAAACATGATCACAGGTGCAGCACAAATGGATGGAGCCATCCTTGTTTGTAGTGCTGCTGATGGACCTATGCCACAAACACGTGAGCATATCCTATTATCCCGTCAGGTTGGTGTTCCTTACATTCTTGTCTATATGAACAAAGCCGATATGGTTGATGACGAAGAATTACTAGAATTAGTTGAAATGGAAATCCGTGAATTATTGGATGCCTACGACTTCCCTGGTGATGACACACCTATCGTAGTTGGATCAGCTCTAAAAGCCCTTGAAGGTGACACCAGTGATATTGGTGTACCCTCTATCCACAAACTAGTGGAAGAAATGGATAACTATATTCCAGAGCCAGTGCGTGCGATTGATGGTGATTTCCTTATGCCTGTGGAAGACGTATTCTCAATCTCAGGTCGTGGAACAGTTGTAACAGGACGTATTGAGCGTGGTGTCGTTAAAGTTGGTGAAGAAATCGAAATTATCGGTATCAAAGACACTCAAACCACTACTTGTACTGGTGTTGAGATGTTCCGTAAGCTACTTGACCAGGGTCAGGCCGGTGATAACGTTGGTGTTCTTCTACGTGGTGTTAAGCGTGAAGATGTAGAACGTGGTCAGGTACTAGCTAAGCCAGGTTCAATTACACCTCATACAATCTTCGATGCAGAAGTTTATGTCCTAAGCAAGGAAGAGGGTGGTCGTCATACACCATTTTTCAAAGGTTATCGTCCACAGTTTTACTTCCGTACTACTGATGTCACAGGTGCCTGTGAATTACCAGAAGGCGTAGAGATGGTTATGCCGGGTGATAATGTACAGATGGTTGTCACTTTGATTGCACCAATTGCTATGGAAGAAGGTTTACGTTTCGCGATTCGTGAAGGTGGCCGTACTGTAGGTGCTGGTGTTGTTGCTAAGGTTATTGAGTAATAGCTGACAAGATACTCAACATTAGTCAAAGATCCTCTTGAAGTCCCCTTTTCTTTCCTTTTTGGTAAGAAATGTGGGATATCGGGGGTTTAACAAACAAATAAAACAGGACAAGATATAATGTCGACAGAAGATCAAACAATTCGTATCCATTTAAAAGCATTTGATTATCGCCTTATTGATATCAGTGCAAAAGAAATTGTTGAAACAGCAAAACGTACCGGTGCTATTGTAAAGGGACCAATTCCTCTTCCAACACGCAGAGAACGCTTTGATATTTTAACTTCACCACATGTGAATAAAGATGCTCGTGATCAGTACGAACTGCGTACCTACAAGCGTTTGATGGATATTGTTAAGCCAACAGATAAAACAGTCGATGCTTTAATGAAGCTTGATCTGGCTGCAGGTGTTGATGTTCAGATCAAATTGAACTAAAATATCGCCTCTTAATTTTCTTTATCACATTCATAATAACTTTGTATTGAAGTATAGATGAATAAGCTTTTCAGCTTTTAATAAAGTAGTTATAAACTTTATATAAAAACTATGAAAAGAATTTGAATAAAGGTTTAATGCTGACAAGACCTGTGTAAGGTTTTGGACAATTTAAAAGACGTTACAGATCAACCGAAATCTGTACATAATTTTGTAGTCTGCTCATAATTATATAAAAGCAGGGTAGATTGCAGAGGAAACTAAAATGAGTTTAGGTTTATTAGGCCGTAAAGTGGGTATGACCCGTATCTTTACGGAACAGGGAGAGTCTATCCCTGTAACAGTAATAGAAGTGGAACCTAATCGCATCACGCAGGTGAAAACCAGTGAAAGCGATGGGTATAATGCCATTCAGGTTACTACGGGGAGTCGTCGTGCTTCTCGTGTTAGTGCCGCTGCCAGTGGACACTTTGCTAAGGCAGGTGTTGAAGCAGGTCGTAAATCAGTTGAATTTCGTCTCAATGCAGATGAAGTGGCTGACATGACTGCTGGTAATGAAGTTAAGGCTGATATTTTTGCCGCTGGTCAGAAAGTTGATGTGACCGGAACTTCTATAGGTAAAGGTTTTCAGGGTGGTATCAAGCGTTACAATTTCCATCGTCAGGATATGACGCATGGTAACTCTGTTTCCCACCGTTCAAATGGTTCGATTGGTATGAACCAAACTCCAGGACGTGTTTTCAAGGGTAAGAAAATGTCTGGTCATATGGGTGCTGCAAAAAGTACTGTCCAGAACCTTGAAGTCATACGCGTAGATGTTGACAAGAATTTAGTTTTAATCCGTGGTGGTGTACCGGGTTCTAAAAATTCAGATGTCATCGTTAAGCCTGCTGTTAAAGCATAGGGGAATATAAATGGAACTGAATTTAACAACAGCTTCAGGTAATGCCTCTAAAAAGACGGTAGAAGTATCTGAAGAAACATTCAATAAAGATTTTAATGAAGCCTTGGTTCACCAGGTAGTCACTGCATTTATGGCAGGTGGACGTGCTGGAACTAAGGGTCAAAAAAACAGAGCAGCAGTCAGTGGTGGTGGTGCTAAGCCATGGCGTCAAAAAGGCACAGGTCGTGCCCGTTCTGGAACTATTAGAAGTCCAATCTGGCGTAGTGGTGGTACAACATTCGCGGCTAAAAACCGTGACTTTTCACAAAAAGTGAATCGTAAAATGTATCGCTCTGCAATGATTTCAATAGTCTCTGAATTAGTTCGTCAGGATCGTTTAGTGGTATTAACCGATCTTAAAATGGATGGACCAAAGACTAAAGAATTAGCCGACCAGTTAAAAGCTCTCAGTACTCAAAATGCACTGATTGTCACAGCTGATTTTGAGCAGAATATTTATCTTTCTTCAAGAAACATAATAAATATCGAATATACTGATGCTCAACATATCAATCCGGTTAATCTGGTGCGTTATGAAAAAGTAATTATAACTGCTGATGCGGTTAAGAAAGTTGAGGAGATGCTCAAATGAACCAGGAACGTATCTTCAATGTATTAATAGCGCCTCATGTTTCTGAGAAAAGTGCACTCAATGCTGAATACAATAACCAATATGTATTCAAAGTAGCAATTGATGCTAAAAAACCAGAAATAAAACAGGCTGTAGAAAGTGTTTTTGATGTGAAAGTATTAAAAGTACAAACAAGCGTTGCAAAAGGTAAAACTAAGCAATTCGGTCGTACGACAGGTCGTCGTAAGAACTGGAAGAAAGCTTATGTTTCTTTAGCAGATGGTTCAACCATTGAGATGATGTCGGGCGAATAGCCGGGCTAAAGTTGAGGTAATACAAATGGCTTTAATTAAAAGTAAACCAACTTCAGCAGGGCGTCGTTTTGTAGTTCATGTGAAACAAGATGAATTACATAAAGGCTCAGGTCATGCACCGCTGCTTGCTAAGAAGTCAAAATCAGGTGGTCGCAACAATCATGGCCGTATTACTACGCGCCATATTGGAGGTGGTCATAAGCAACATTATCGTGTTGTAGATTTTAAACGTAACAAAGATGGTATTCCAGGAAAAGTAGAACGCTTGGAATATGATCCAAATAGAACTGCACATCTGGCATTAGTTTTATATGCTGACGGTGAGCGTCGCTATATTATTGCACCTAAGGGCGTATCTGCTGGTACTCCTATTCATTCAGGTGCTGAATCTGACATCAAACCTGGAAACGCCATGCAATTGCGTGATATTCCAGTTGGTTCAACAATTCATTGTATTGAATTGAAACCAGGCAAGGGTGCACAAATTGCACGTAGTGCCGGTACTTCAGCTCAGTTAATCGCTCGTGAAGGCGCGTATGTTTCAGTTCGTTTACGTTCTGGTGAAATGCGTAAGATTCATGTCGATTGTAAAGCAACGATAGGTGAAGTCAGTAATTCAGAGCATAGTCTACGTAAGCTCGGTAAAGCAGGAGCAACTCGTTGGAGAGGTATTCGTCCAACAGTTCGCGGTGTTGCTATGAACCCAGTTGACCATCCACATGGTGGTGGTGAAGGTCGTACATCTGGAGGCCGTCATCCGGTATCTCCATGGGGTACTCCTACTAAGGGTTATAAGACACGTAGTAATAAACGTACTGATAAGTTTATTGTACGTCGTCGTAACCACAAATAACTATTATTAAGGAGTATTAATAGTGCCACGTTCAATTAAAAAAGGGCCATTTATTGATGGTCACTTAATGAAAAAGGTGCTGAAAGCCGTTGAAACTAATGATCGTAAGCCAGTTAAAACTTGGTCACGTCGTTCAATGGTTATGCCGCAGATGGTTGGTTTAACAATCGCTGTGCATAATGGCCGCCAGCATGTTCCTGTATTAATTAATGAAAATATGGTTGGTCACAAGCTAGGTGAAATGGTTCCTACCAGAACCTATCGCGGCCATGTTGCAGATAAGAAGGTAAGGTAAGCATATGGAAGTTTCAGCAAAGTTAAGAAATGCTATGATTTCTGCTCAAAAAATGCGCCTGGTAGCCGATCAAATTCGCAATAAACCAGTCGAAGTAGCACTTGAACTATTAACATATAGTCCCAAGAAAGCTGCAGTTATTATCAAAAAGGTGCTTGAATCAGCTATTGCAAATGCTGAGCACAATGAAGGTGCAGATATTGATGAACTAAAAGTTTCAACAATATATGTAGATGCGGGGGCAACACACAAACGTATGCAGCCTCGTGCAAAAGGCCGTGGTAATAGAATTTTAAAACGCACCAGTCACGTTGTCGTGAAAGTTAGCGATAGATAATAGCGGAGCAGAATAATGGGACAAAAAGTACACCCAATTGGAATTCGTCTGGGAATTGTGAAAGATTGGAACTCTAAGTGGTATGCCAATTCAAGTGATTATGCAGATTTTTTGAATAAAGATATTGAAGTAAGAGCTCATCTTCAGAAAAAACTAGCTCATGCTTCTGTCAGTCGTATTCAGATAGATCGCCCAGCGCATAATGCGAGAATTACAATTCACACTGCCCGTCCAGGTATTGTGATTGGTAAGAAAGGTGAAGATATTGAAAAGCTAAAAACTGAAGTTTCTGCAATGATGGGAATTCCAGTGCATATCAATATTGAAGAAATTCGTAAGCCGGAACTCGATGCTACTCTAGTTGCACAGGGCGTAGCCCAGCAGTTAGAACGTCGTATTATGTTTCGTCGTGCAATGAAACGTTCGGTAACCAACGCTATGCGTTTAGGAGCTGAGGGGATCAAAATAAATGTTTCAGGTCGTTTAAACGGTGCTGAAATTGCGCGAGCTGAATGGTATAGAGAAGGTCGAGTACCTCTACATACATTACGTGCTGATGTTGATTATGGTACTGCTGAGGCGAATACTACTTATGGTATTATTGGCGTCAAAGTATGGCTCTTCAAAGGCGAAATTTTAGATACTGAAGCACTTATGAAAGAAAAAATGCTTTCTCATAAGTCATCAGATTCTAAATAGTAACCTATAGGAACAGACAATGCTTCAACCAAAAAGAACCAAGTTTCGTAAGCAGATGAAGGGCCGTAACCGCGGTCTGGCTACTAAGGGAAATAAAGTGAGTTTTGGCGAATACGGTCTAAAATCTATGGCTCGCAGTCGTCTGACTGCACGCCAGATTGAAGCCGCACGTCGTGCCATGACTCGTCATATTAAACGTGGTGGTAAGATTTGGATTCGGGTTTTCCCAGATAAGCCAATTTCTAAAAAGCCACTAGAAGTAAGACAGGGTAAAGGTAAAGGTAGTGTGGAATATTGGGTTGCACAGATCCAACCAGGCACTATGCTTTATGAAATGGAAGGTGTAACTGAAGAGCTGGCGCGTGAAGCGTTTGCACTAGCTGCAGCTAAATTACCTTGTGCGACTTCTTTTGTTAAGCGAACGGTGATGTAAATGAGTAATGACAGATTAAGAGCAAATGACTTGCAAGAGAAGTCCGTTGAAGAGCTGACAGGTACTCTGCATGAATTACGCAAAGAACAGTTCAATTTGAGAATGAGTCAGGGCAGTGGTCAGGAAGTTAAGCCCCATCTTTTTAAATTGGTGAGACGCAATATATCACGCGTTAAAACCGTTCTAAGTGCAAAGTAACAGATTATAGTGAGCGATGAGATGAGTGAAGAAAATAAAAGTAAAACAGTACAAGGTGTTGTTCTGAGTGACAAGATGGACAAAACTGCGACTGTTATGATTGAACGTAAGGTTAAGCATCCGCTTTATGGTAAATACATAAAGCGTTCAACTAAATTGCATGTGCATGATGAAAAAAATGAATGTGCAATTGGTGATACTGTAAGCATTACTGAATGTCGCCCCATGTCCAAGACTAAGTCATGGGCACTAGTTGAAGTGGTTAATAAAGCCAATCAAATTTAACTTTATTCTCTGCTCATAAGCTGAGAATGGAATGATTCTGGCAGACCATTCAAAGAAGCACTATACAAGAAATAAAAAGTCATGCTATAATGTATGGCTTTCTTGCTTATGCTTGAAAGTGATTTTACCATAATGTCCTAAGATAATTGATTTAATGACAATTATGATTGGCATTGTTTGGAGATTAATAATGATACAGATGCAAAGTCAACTTGATGTTGCAGATAATAGTGGCGCACGTAGAATCCAGTGTATTAAGGTTCTAGGTGGTTCACATAGAAGATACGCTCGTGTGGGAGATGTCATCAAATGCAGTATCAAAGAAGCCATACCTCGCGGTAAGGTTAAAAAAGGTGATGTGTATAACGCAGTTGTTGTACGTACGAAGAAAGGTGTTCGTCGTCCGGATGGTTCTTTGATCCGTTTTGATAGTAATGCTGCAGTACTGCTGAATACTGCACACCAACCCATTGGAACACGTATTTTTGGCCCGGTGACACGTGAACTTCGTAATGAAAAATTTATGAAGATCATTTCATTAGCACCAGAAGTACTATAAGTCTAATAGGTTTTTAAATCCGGAGTTGAAGAATATCAAGGGGTCAGAGTCAAAACTCTGACCCCTTGATATTCTTCAACCCCTTAGGCTGTAAAGCTAAAACTTTAGTTTTGATATCACCTGATCGCCACCGTCGTATAAATATGATGGAATGATTTTGGAATGATCAAGCTAAAAAGACGTAAGAGAGAAAGTAATGCGTAAGTTAAGAACAGGGGATGAGGTTATAGTCATCGCCGGAAAAGATAAGGGTAAACGAGGTCAAATTGACGCGTTTGTTGGCACTAAGAAAGTGGTTATACCAAATATTAATGTTGCCAAAAAACATGTTAAAGCGAATCCAAATGCAGGCGAAACAGGTGGGATTATCGATAAGGCAATGCCTTTAGATATTTCAAATGTCGCAATTTTCAATGCTGCATCAGATAAAGCAGACCGAGTTGGCTTTAAGTTTCTGGAAGACGGAAAGAAAGTCCGTTTTTATAAGTCTAATAATGAAGTAATTGCATAAGCCTGAGAAACAAGAGCAGGATAAGTATCTTATATTTTCATTAAGAGACTAATCGTTAATAGCGATAGTAATTATTCATTAGCAGATTAGAACAGAAAATTAGAAATAGGAAAAAGTTCAAAATGGCAACTTTACAAACGTTTTATAAAGACACTGTTGTAGCTCAGCTACAGAAGAAATTCAATTACAAAAGTGTAATGGAAGTTCCTAAGATTACTAAGATTACCCTGAATATGGGTCTTGGTGAAGCTATAGGTGATAAGAAAATTATTCAACATGCAGTAGGTGATATGACTAAAATATCTGGTCAGAAACCTGTTGTTACTAAGGCTAGAAAATCGATTGCGGCATTTAAAATTCGTGATGATTATCCAATCGGCTGTAAAGTAACACTGCGTAGAGAAAAAATGTATGAGTTTTTTGATCGTCTGATCTCAATCTCAATTCCTCGTATCCGTGATTTTCGTGGTTTAAACCCAAAATCATTTGATGGTCGTGGTAATTTCAGTATGGGTGTAAAAGAACAAATTATATTCCCTGAAATTGACTATGATAAAATTGATAAGTTACGTGGAATGGATATCACCATTACTACTACTGCAAAAACTAATGACGAAGCAAGAGCTTTATTAAAAGCCTTTAACTTCCCATTAAAATCTGAAGCGAAAGGATAGTCTCATGGCAAAACAATCAATGATTCAACGCGAATTAAAACGCGAAAAAATGGTTGCAAAATATGCGGAAAAACGTGCCGCATTAAAAGCTGCTATGACAGATCCTAATGCTTCTTATGAAGAACAGATGGAAGCTCGTGAAAAATTTAATTCACTACCAAGAAACTCTTCTCCAGTGCGTTTGCGTAATCGCTGTCGCATAACTGGACGTCCTCATGGTTTCTTCCGTAAGTTTGGTCTGTCTAGAAACAAACTACGTGAGCATACTATGGCAGGTGATGTTCCTGGCCTACGTAAAGCTAGTTGGTAATAGTTTACATTTGATAAGAGTGAGTGGAGAAAAATTATGAGTATGAGTGATCCAATTGCAGATATGCTGACACGTGTTAGAAATGCACTGGCAGTAAATAAAGTATCTGTATCAATGCCATCTTCAAAAGTGAAAATAGCTATTGCTAAAGTATTAGAAGATGAAGGCTATGTACTTTCTTCTAAAGTGACTTCAGATGCAAAGCCGGTTCTTACTATTGACCTGAAATATTTTCAGGGCAAACCAGTAATTGAACTATTAAAAAGAGCAAGCAGACCAGGTTTGAGACAATATACGGGTACTAGGACAATTCCAACAGTTTGGGATGGTCTTGGTGTTTCAATTGTTTCAACTTCTAAAGGTATTATGAGTGATAATGCGGCTAGAAAATTAGGTCAGGGTGGCGAAGTATTGTGTTACGTAGCGTAATTTAGTTGTTGTTCGATCTGCAATTATATGAGCGTTTGAAGAAACTGAAATTCGTTTATTGCATCCTGTAATAAGCATAAAATTTTAAGTCTTCTTAATATTGAACCAAGAATTATGACACTAAATAAGGTGAAATTATGTCTAAAGTATCAAACCCGGTAGTAATACCTTCCTGTGTTGAAGTTTCCAGAAATGGTCAAGAAATTTCAGTAAAAGGTAGTAAAGGTCAATTAACAATTAGTATGCATGCCTCAGTTGATATGCAGCAGGAAGATGGCAAGGTTAGTTTTGTGCCACTTAAGTCAAATGATAAGTCTGCTACCGCAATGACGGGTACTTTCAAATCTCTTGTCACAAATATGATGACAGGTGTCACAGAAGGTTTTGAAAAGAAACTGACTCTAATAGGTGTTGGTTACAGAGCAAAAGCTCAGGGCAACAAACTAGGTTTGAGTCTGGGTTTTTCACATCCTGTAGATCATCAGTTACCTGATGGTATTACTGCTGAAACTCCAAGTCAGACAGAGATTATTGTGAAAGGTATCGATAAACAGCTAGTGGGACAAGTTGCTGCTGATATTCGTGCCTATCGTCCACCAGAGCCTTATAAAGGTAAGGGTGTTCGTTATGCTGATGAGTATGTTGCTCGTAAAGAAGCTAAGAAGAAATAAGAGGCCGATATAATGAATAAGAAAGATAGTCGTATACGTCGCTCTCGCAGAGCACGTGCAAAAATTAAAGAGTTAGCGGTAAGTCGTTTAACTATACATAAGACACCTAAACATATTTACGCTCAAGTTATTGCTGCTAATGGTTCTGAAGTAATAGCCGCGGTAAGTACTGTACAAAATGATATTAAATCAGCTGTAAAGTACACTGGAAACTGTAATGCAGCAGTTGCTGTAGGTAAAGCAATCGCAGAAAAAGCAAAACAAGCAGGTGTAACTAAGGTAGCGTTTGATCGTAGTGGTTTTAAATATCACGGTCGCGTTAAGTCATTAGCTGATTCAGCTCGTGAAAATGGTCTGGACTTTTAAGGGATAATATCATGGCTGGAAGAAATCAAGCAAAAGAAAAACAATCTGATGACTTAATTGAAAAATTAATTAATGTTAATCGTGTTGCTAAAGTTGTAAAAGGTGGTCGAGTTTTTGGCTTTGCTGCACTAACTGTTGTTGGTGATGGTAAGGGTCGTGTTGGTTTTGGGCGCGGAAAAGCAAAAGAAGTACCTGCTGCGATTCAAAAAGCAATGGATAATGCACGCCGCAATATTGTTAAGGTTCCTTTGAAAGATGGAACACTTCAGTACGGTTTATATGGTGTGGAAGGTGCGGCTCGAGTTTATATGAAGCCTGCCTCAGAAGGTACAGGAATTATTGCAGGTGGTGCAATGCGTGCCGTTTTCGAAGCAGTTGGTATTCGTAATGTGTTAGCTAAATGTATTGGTACACAGAATCCAATTAATGTTGTTCGTGCCACAATTAAAGGTTTATCAGAAATGCGTTCACCAGAACATATTGCTGCTAAGCGTGGTAAGAGCGTTGAAAAAATTATTGGCGAATAGGCAGGTATCATCACATGGCAAATACTATCAAAATTACTCAAGTTAAGAGTACTAATGGACGTTTGAAAGCACATAAAGAATGTGTTTCCGGACTGGGCCTGAGAAGAATAAACCACACAGTTGAAGTTATCGATACTCCGGAAAACCGAGGTATGCTCAACAAGGTTTCTTACTTATTAAAAGTTGAAGATTAATTTTTTCACAAAATATAAGTCGCTAATCAATATAAAGGGATAAGATAATGTATCTTAATTCAATCAAACCTGCTGACGGTTCAAAGAAAAACGCTAAGCGTGTTGGACGTGGAATAGGTTCAGGAACAGGAAAAACTTGTGGCCGTGGTCATAAGGGACAAAAATCTCGTACTGGCGGATCTATCATGGTAGGTTTTGAAGGTGGCCAGATGCCACTACAAAAGCGTTTACCAAAGACTGGATTCTCTTCTAGAATTGGCATCGTAACTGATCAAGTTCGTTTACACGAATTAAATCGTTTTGATGATGTTGTTGATCTGGATGCACTTAAGAAAGCAAACTTAATTACCAAAAATATTAAGCGTGTTAAAATATTTGCGTCAGGTGAAATAACAAAAGCTGTTACCTTAAAAGGTATTACAGTAACTAAAGGTGCTAGAGCAGCTATTGAAGCGGCCGGCGGTAAAATCGAAGAATAAGGATTTTTTGTGGCAGCATCAGCAGCACAATTGGCCAGTTCATTAGGAGGCGGAAAACTCACTGAGTTAAAAAATCGCCTCCTTTTTGTTCTTGGTGCATTATTAGTTTTCCGTATCGGGACCTATATTCCAGTCCCAGGTATTAATCCAGAAGCATTAGCTGCTCTTTTTGATCAGCAGAGAGATTCTATTCTGGGCATGTTTAATATGTTTTCTGGTGGTGCACTGGAAAGACTTTCAGTGTTTGCACTGGGGATTATGCCCTATATTTCTGCTTCTATTATTATTCAGTTAATGACCAAGGTGATTCCAACATTAGAACAATTGAGTAAGGAAGGGCAGTCAGGAAAAAGAAAAATAACACAGTATACACGAATTGGAACGGTGCTATTGGCTACCTTCCAGGCTCTGGGTGTAGCAATTACTCTTGAAAGTCAAACTGCTGGTGCAACTAATGTAGTTGTAGACCCTGGTATGATATTCAGACTTTCAACAGTTGCAACATTAGTAACCGGCACCATGTTTTTAATGTGGTTAGGTGAACAAATTACTGAACGCGGTATTGGCAATGGAATCTCTTTGATCATTTTTGCCGGTATTGTTGCAGGTTTACCAAGTGCTCTAGGTGGAACATTTTCCTTACAGGATGAGGGTACTATTTCATCTGGTGTTCTACTATTATTAATTTTGATTATTATTGCGGTAACTGCCTTTGTTGTTTTCGTAGAGCGTGCCCAAAGACGTATTACAGTTAATTACGCAAAACGTCAGCAGGGTAAAAAAATGTATGCGGCGCAGTCATCTCATTTACCTTTAAAAGTAAATATGGCTGGTGTTATTCCTCCTATTTTTGCATCTAGTATTATTTTGTTCCCTGCTACTTTGGGTAAACTTTTTGCTAATAGTGAAGGTATGGGGTGGATGCAGGGCATGGCAGATGCCATTTCTCCTGGACAGCCACTCTATGTTTTATTTTATGCTTTGGGAATTTTCTTCTTCTGTTTTTTCTATACTGCGATTATGTTCAATCCCAGAGAGACTGCAGATAACTTGAAGAAATCAGGTGCATTTATTCCAGGTATTAGACCGGGTGAAAATACATCACGTTTTATAGATGCCATTATGAGTCGTTTGACTTTGATCGGTGCCGTTTATATTACCGGAGTATGTTTGTTACCTGAGTTTTTAATTTTAAATTGGAACGTACCATTCTACTTTGGTGGAACGTCATTATTAATTATTGTTGTGGTTACCATGGATTTCATGGCACAGGTTCAGACCTATATTATGTCACATCAATATGAAGGTTTGATGAAAAAAGCAAATTTGAAAGGTTCAAAGAAGTAAAAAAGAAGTGTTAAGTGTTAAGTGTTAAGTGTTAAGTTAAGATCAAAATGAGAGCTAAAATCTAACAATAGTGATTTTACTTTTGTTCTTGTTTTTAACTTAGCACTTAACACTTTCTTTTACTGAGCACTTTTCTATAATATTTTAGAGGTGTAAAATGAAAGTTCGAGCTTCAGTAAAAAAGATTTGCAGAAATTGCAAAATTATTAAGCGTAAAGGTGTCGTACGTGTTATCTGTAAAGATGGCCGTCATAAGCAACGTCAGGGTTAAAATCTTTAATCCAGAGTTCAGATTTCTTTATTCTTACCGTTGAGAGTTATCATCCGACTATTCTCATTTCATATTTGATTTTTCTATTTTAAGTAGAATCAAAATTTGTATTGACTATAATACAAATAGTGCGTATAATTTTGCGCTCTTTGTATTACTAATAAATTGATGGGAGCGCCTTTATGGCTCGTATTGCTGGTGTAAATGTTCCAGATAGAAAACACGCAATTATTGCATTAACATCGATTTATGGAATTGGAAGAACCCGTTCTGCAGATGTTTTAGCTAAAGCTGGCGTTGAATGCTCTATTAAAATTGAAGCATTATCAGAGGCTCAATTAGATACCATTCGTAGTTTAATCGGCGAATTCACTGTAGAAGGTGATTTAAGACGTGAAACTTCAATGAATATCAAGCGTTTGATGGATATGGGTAGTTATCGTGGTGGTAGACATCGTAGAAGTCTGCCTTTACGTGGTCAAAGAACAAAAACCAATGCGAGAACTCGCAAAGGTCCACGTAAGCCAATCCGTAAGTAAATTACTTATAGATTAAACGATATAACTGATTCATAAATCACTTAATTCGATTTTTCACAATAAAACAATTTGTTTTTTATTCAAGCTGCCTTATAACTAACATTCATAAATTTATTTATATGTGGATAGTCTATAACTAAAAGCTTTTATAAGATGCATTTTAAAAAAACAGGTAAAACTAATGGCTAAACCAAGTCGTTCACGAAAAAAAGTAAAACGTACGGTTGTTGATGGCATAGCACATATACATGCTTCCTTTAATAACACAATTATCACTATTACAGATCGTCAGGGGAATGCGCTTGCATGGGCAACCTCTGGTGGTTCAGGTTTCCGTGGATCAAGAAAAAGTACTCCATTTGCAGCCCAGGTTGCAGCAGAAGTGGCAGGTAAAGTTACTCTGGAAATGGGTATGAAAAACCTTGACGTAAATGTTAAGGGTCCGGGTCCTGGTCGTGAATCGGCAGTTCGTGCATTTAATGCATTAGGATATAAGATTAACAGTATTACAGATGTGACACCTATACCACATAATGGTTGTCGTCCATCTAAGAAGCGTCGTGTATAGACTCTTTATTACAGGAAAGGAAATAGATAATGGCTAGATATATCGGACCAACTTGTAAATTAGCACGTCGTGAAAAGACTGACTTAGGTCTTAAAAGCGGTTTACGCTCATTAGATAGCAAATGTAACATGGAACAGCCTCCAGGCGTTCATGGTGCTGGTCGTGCTCGTTTAAGTGACTTTGGTTTACAGTTACGTGAAAAACAAAAAGTTAAAAGAATGTATGGTGTTCTTGAAAAACAATTCAGAAACTATTATAAAAAAGCATCAGGTCAAAAAGGTGCTACTGGTGAAAATCTTCTAAAATTACTTGAGCAACGTTTAGATAATGTTGTTTATCGTATGGGTTTCGGTTGTACCCGTGCTGAAGCAAGACAATTAGTTGGTCATAAGGCCATTCAGGTTAATGGCAAGACAGTTAATATAGCTTCTTTTACCTGTGCTCAAGGTGATGTAATTTCATTACGTGAAAAAGCAAAAAAACAACAACGTATCAAAGATGCTCTGGAATTACGCAAGCAGCGTGAAACAGAAGAGTGGATATCTGTTGATGAGAAAACTATGGAAGGTATTTTCAAATCTTTACCTGAGCGTAGTGACTTACCAAACGAAATTCAAGAAAATCTAATTGTGGAATTATATTCTAAATAATTCTATTTAAAGGCTCGTTATATAGTAATATACAGAGCCTTTTATTATGCTGTGAGGACACTTCATGCAAGACTCTGTATCTCAGTTCCTACAACCAAAATTGGTTGATGTTGAACAATATTCTGAAAATCACGCTAAAGTTGTTTTAGAACCACTCGAAAGAGGTTTTGGACATACTCTTGGTAACTCTTTACGTAGAATTTTATTGTCTTCTATGACAGGTGCTTGTATTTATGAAGCAGAAATCGATGGCGTATTGCATGAGTATTCAAGTATTGATGGTGTTCAGGAAGATGTGATCGAGATCCTTCTTAATTTAAAAGGGGTTTCTATTATATTAAATGATCGTGATGAAGTTGAACTTTCATTATCTAAAAAAGGTCCTGGAATTGTCACTGCAGGTGATATTGCTCTGGGTCATGATGTTGAAATTACAAATCCTGATCAACTGATTTGTACTTTATCTGATGATGCTGAAATTTCTATGAAACTCAGAATAAACAAAGGTATCGGTTATCAACCATCAAACACTCGTATACGTGCAGAAGATTCTGAAAATGTCATTGGTCGTTTACAATTAGACGCAAGTTATAGTCCGGTGTTAAAAGTTTCATATTCAGTTGAAAATGCACGCTTGGAACAACGCACTAATCTTGATAGATTAATTATTGATCTTGAAACGAATGGTACTGTGGATGCAGAAGCAGCCATAAAACATGCAGCAACAATTCTAACAGATCAATTATCATCTTTTGTTAATCTGAATGTTCGTGAAGCAGAAGAGCCTGAAGAAAAAGAGCCTGAAATTGACCCAATCTTATTGCGTCCAATTGATGACCTTGAACTAACAGTTCGCTCTGCAAACTGCTTAAAAGCAGAACAAATATATTTCATTGGTGATCTGATTCAGAGAACTGAAGTTGAATTATTAAAAACTCCAAATTTGGGTAAGAAGTCTTTAACTGAAATAAAAGATGTACTAGCATCTAAAGGCTTGAGTTTAGGTATTAAATTAGAAAACTGGCCACCAACTATTTTAAAAGATAGTACAAAGGCTTAATCTCTTTAACTACCCCTTCTTCAGAAGGGGGGTTGAGGGGGTTGAATAAAATCTACCTAGGTAGTATTTGTAGTTACTTCTATTCAATGTTCATTTTGTGCATTGGGTGCTGCAGATTAGAAATAGGAAATTACAATGCGTCATCGTCAAAGTGGACGTCAGCTTGGTCGTAATAGTTCTCATCGTCAAGCGATGTTTAAAAACATGGCAGTTTCATTACTGCGTCATGAAATTATTAAAACAACTTTACCAAAGGCAAAAGAACTACGTCGTGTAGTTGAGCCTATGATTACACGATGTAAAGAAGATACAGTTGCTAACCGTCGTATCATTTTTGCCCGCACTCGTGATAACGAAGTAACAGCAAAATTATTTACTGAAATTGGTCCAAGATACCAGGATCGTCCAGGAGGATATGTACGTATTCTTAAGTGCGGATTTCGCACCGGTGACAAAGCTCCTATGGCTTATGTTGAATTAATAGATCGTCCTATCATCGAAGAAAAAGATGATGAAGATGAAGAAATAGAAGAATAAGTTTCACTGACTTTATTCTCTTTCTCTAGATGTTTAGAGATTCAAAGCTGGGCTGGGAGAGTGTAATCCTAACTGTGTAACTTCCCCTTAAATATGAGGAGTTATCTGTTCATCAAACTCGATTATAAACCGATTCAATGCTGGTTTCCAATTCCGAATGGGCATTGTCCATTTTTTAGAAGCTGCTTTTATAGCCAAATAAACCACTTTGAATGGGATGGTAAAATAATCAGACAGCTTAAATAAAGTAATATATATTTTGTTAGATGCATGAATTACCTTGATTGTTATTTATATGTAAGGTTTTAGTGGTTTTTATACATTATTATCCATAATAACAAATAAAGTCTATTGATAGTATTGTCCAATGTGAAATGAGTCTGAACAATAGTTTTCATTCCAACGTGAAATGAGTCTGAAGTAGCGTAATTTATTTAAAAATCGTTTATGATCAACCAATGAAAACGATCATGAAATTAGAAGAATTAGAAACAATTGATCATTTGGATTAATTTCTCAATGGAACTCAAGCGGTAATATTTGAGACTGTTGCTGTTAAAAAAGAACGATACGGGTGGATACAACATGATTTGGTTCGCTTTGATTATCTAAGCCTGAGCAAGGCCAATAAAGGTGTTGTTGTTCGTTATCTGGTTAAAGTTTCTAGCTATTCCAGGC
>JAUJGA010000237.1:0-18915 GCA_042095675.1 Gammaproteobacteria bacterium | reverse complement strand
CTGTAGAAAAACATTTATTATTTCTCACATGTTCATTCATTACTTTCCAAAGCCGCTCTATCGGATTTAAATTTGGACTGTAAGGTGGTAAGTAATGTAGCTCAATATTGAGTTCTTTTGCCTTATCTTTTACTGCATTTGCTCTATGATACGCAGCACCATCTAAAAGCAGATTGGTGTTTCTTTGATAAAGGTGATGAAGCAGTTGAAGAATGGATAGCAGAAAAATCAATCAATATCCTTAATGGTCATTGCTCACAGGTTGCAAAATGTCTTCGGATCAGTGCTACCAAAAGAAAAATAACAGACAGGGTCAATATTGATAAATGTGCCAGCTATCTGCTGAATAACAAAGAGAGACTGCAGTATGGTACAGCGTTAGAATATGGTCTGCCTATTGCAAGTGGTGTGATTGAAGGTGCTTGTCGTCACTGGGTTAATGATCGACTTGATATTACAGGGGCACGTTGGAGTTTACAGGGAGCAGAAGCGATATTGAAATTACGATCACTTAAATCCAGTGGTGACTTTGAAAATTACTGGACATTTTACAAGAAAATGTCAAAGGCAAGAAATTATAATTTAAAAAAAAACAATTTCGGGTGATGAATTTCGTCGAAGCAAAAGAACTACACCCTATTTTTATAAATCAAGCACCTTCATTGATCAGCGGTATATACCATTTTCGAACGCATCTTTTACTTAATGATCATCCTAGCATTTAATGGCTGTATTGGACGATTATTAGGATGCTTTAAAGCTTGCTGAAAAACATTTAATTGTCTTCGTGAAATACTCGGCATAGCTCTCATGACAATCCAGCGAACCCCTTCAGTACAGGGTGGTGTGGTTAAAGAACCATTGTAACGAACGTAATTTTTAAGTGTTTTGTTGCGTTCAAATAATTCAACATCCTTTGCACCAAGACGTTTGGAATCTCCTGCATTCATAGGAATCTTTTGTAGTAAAGGATTCAATGCAAGATTATCTTGTCCAGGCTGATATAATAAAGCTACGACTGCTAACTCATTCGCATCATTAACATGAACAAAATGAACTTCCAGAGGATAAGACTTTCCATTGACCATATTTTCACTAGGTGTGTTGAAATGAAACTGCTTTAACTCAAATTTTTTATCATCAATTTTTACAGTGCCGCCTGAACGAATATTGACCTGAATACTATGACCATTATTAACAATATCTTCAGCCACTAAGAAGCTATAATCCATCTTAATCCCGGGCAGGTTTGAATCAATATAAGTATCAATATTGATAGGCGACTGATTCTTACCTGATTTACAGCTGATGAATTCAGGTGCTAAATCTCCCCAGTGTGCCGGTCCAGTATCACCTGTATAAGACCACCTAGCTTGTTCCGGTTGAGCTGCCTCTTCACTAGCAGTTGCCGTAATAGGTAAAATCAGTAAGAGTGAAAATAAAGAAGCATAAATAGTTTTTGTTGCGGCCAACTTCATAAAATATTCCTTTTGTTAATTAAATAAATGAGATCTTAGTAGGTTCTTTGATTTATCTAAATAACTAATAATGGCACAAAATTGTATAAGATCAAGTTATTTTATTCAGTTTAGCCGCAATCCAGATATCCACCTTACTTAATATGCAAGAAAAAGAAGTTGTAGCAAGGCTAAATGCTGCTATAGCACCAATATAATTAGCAATTCCATCATAATAATCAAAATGACGATAACTTATCATATCCTGCAGGAGCTCAATAAACAGCCCCAAAAACATTGCACAGAGTAAGATAAATAAGCGAGGTTGGGCATCCTTATACAACTGAACAAACCAGCCAACTAAAATAAAGTACATCAAAAAATGAATAATTTTATCGCTATGACTGATTGGAGATGCAATGTCCGGTACTTTGACCAGTGAAAGCAGAAATATAGTGATAATATAAATAATGCCAAAAGTCAGCCATAATTTTCTATAGTACATAGGAGCTTTATACTTTTATTATTTTTAAATATGAGTTAAAAGAAAATCCAAAACAAAACCATCCCTAAACACAAACGATAAATTATAAAAGGCATCATACCGACTCTATCCACCAATTGCATAAAATAATGAATACATAAATAAGCACTAATTGCTGCCAGACTGGTACCTAATAGAATATCCATCCAGGATATAGTGATGATAGAATTAGCAAGTTTTGTACTTTCAAATAAGCTGGCAGAGAGAATGAGTGGAATGGATAATAAAAATGAAAAACGGGCAGAGGCTTTACGACTCATCCCTAATAACAAAGCTGCTGTTATGGTAATGCCGGAGCGTGAGGTGCCGGGAATTAAAGCCAGAGTCTGGGCACAGCCAATAAATAAAATCATTTTCCAGGTGAGTTGATGTTCATCCTTAGGTTTAATATTAAGCTGGATCTTTTTTTGTAATGAAGCATCGGCATACCATAACAACAAACCAAAAATAATTGTTGTAGTAGCAATAATGAGAGGACTACGAAGGTGTTCGACCCAGCCGTTTAATAATAAACCTGTGACTCCAGCAGGTATACTACCAATCAGAACCCCCCATGCCAGAGGACTATCACCGGTTTGAGTCCTTAATTGAATAGACTTTAGCCAATCTCTAAGCAGATGGTGGATATCATGGCGAAAATACCATAAAATAGCTAATAAGGTACCAAAATGTGTAGCAACGTCAAATGCAAGTCCCTGATCCTGCCAGCCAATGAGCTGAGGAACCAGAATAAGATGAGCCGAGCTGGAAATCGGTAAGAATTCAGTTAAGCCCTGAACAATGGCAAGAACTATAATTTGAATCGTATCCATATGAGCAATAGTTCCATATACGCTATTAATTTAGTTTCTCTAAAGACGTTGACGAAAGTCCTGAAACTGAAAGGCTGACAATGATAACTTTTTCCCTTTCACAAGTAAAAGAACTTTAAACAATTCACCCATTTCCTCGGGTAAAGTGAGTATTTTAATTTGTCGGGTAGTCTCAGTAAAATGAAGAACATCATCAGGATCCAAATCCTGAGTCAACTCAACCAAACCGCCAGCCATTAAAAAATGAGCCTGTGTAGTAAATCCTGTAACATCTAATCCTGATTGCCTGGCTGCATGAGCAATACTGCTAAAATTAATATGAGCAGTAATATCCTGTATACCTGGTAGATAAAAAGGGTCATCATGCCGATGATGCTGATAATGGCACATTAAAGTGCCCATTGAACGTTGTGGGTGGTAATATTCTTTTGCTGCATAGCCATAGTCAATTAATAAAATAGCACCTGAGCCAAGAATATCAGCGATACTTTTTATCCAGTGCTCAGCTTGCAGATTTATCTCTGTAATATAAGTTTCTACCGGTTTTATAGTGAAGTCTGACAGAGATTGATGCAATTTTTTGATTTCAGTTATTTTATTTTCTACAAGAGTATTATCTGTTATTTCATCCTGCCAAATAAAATTATTATCTTGATCAATTGCTACATAACGCTCATAACTATGCTCCGGTGTTAGTTTAAGCATATGAACAGGCATTGCATCCAGTAACTCATTGGCTAAAACAATACCTGAAAACGGAGCCTCCGGTAATCTATCCAGCCACTGAAATGAATCATATAAATGGGGTACTCTGGCTTTAATAGCCTGCTGCTGTCGATCTCTGAGCTCAGCACTTAACTCTAAAATAAGATACTGTTTGGGTAACTGCTCCCGCCGTTCTAATTCCAGTACTAATTCAATTGCCATAATTCCGGAACCAGCCCCCACTTCTAATAAAACCGATTGCTGGGTCTGTTGCATTATTTCAATACATTGTATGGCCAGACATTGAGAAAATAGAGGAGAGATTTCAGGTGCTGTTATAAAGTCTCCCTGTTTGCCAAACTTTTTCAGCCCCGCACTATAATACCCAAGTCCGGGAGTATAAAGTGCCAGATTCATATAATCAGCAAATGAAATTTTCCCATCACTTTTACGAATAGTATCCTGAATATGTTTTTTTAGTTGTTCAATATGAGCCAAAACATCCTTACTGGCTGCAGGGAATGAAGAAGTCTTTCGGCTTGAATTTTGATGAGTTTGTTTAGACATATTATGCTTAAGTATAAATGAAAGTAATGGCATATTATGCTAGAGTTATCCATCAACTTCCAGAAATACTGGAAATACCAATACATAAGTGAAAATATGACGGATAAAAATATAGATGAGATGCTAAAAAGCGACCTAAAAGATAAAGTCGCTCTGATTACTGGAGGTGCTCAAAGAGTTGGAGCAATGACTGCCCGTTTACTCCATGCTGCAGGTGCAAATATTGTATTGCATTATCGGGGATCACGTCAGCAGGCTTTGGAACTGCAAACAGAATTAAATACACAACGTGCTGAATCTGTTATTTTGATTCAGGCGGACTTATTAGATACATCCAAACTTAAGCCAATTATTACTCAATCTATTGAACACTGGGGTAGATTAGATATCTTGGTTAATAATGCCTCTAGTTTCTATCCAACACCGATAGGAAAAGCCACAGAAAATGACTGGGATGATCTCATCGGCAGTAATATGAAAGCACCTTTCTTCTTATCTCAGGCAGCAGCACCACACCTGGAACAGCACAAGGGTTGTATTATTAACATTGTTGATATCCATGCTCAACGCCCCATGCAGGGACATAGTCTTTATAATATGGCCAAGGCCGGCCTGGCAATGCTGGTAAAAACACTGGCCTTTGAATTAGGTCCGGATATTCGTGTCAATGGCGTAGCACCCGGTGCGATTATGTGGCCTGATAATAATATGGATGACATTATCAAACAGCGTATAGTTTCTAAGACTTATCTGAAACGTAAGGGTTCAGCTGAAGATATAGCTCGAACCGTATTGTTTTTAGCCGCCAATGCCGATTATATTACAGGCCAAATCATTGCAGTTGATGGTGGTAGATCTTTATACCTGTAAAAAGAATTAATATGACAAATAACTTAACTTTTCTTTAAGGATTTAAAATGACCAGAGAAATTATTTCAACAGACAAAGCCCCCCAGGCAATTGGTACCTATTCACAGGCAGTTAAAGTAGGAAATACCGTTTATCTTTCCGGACAAATACCACTAATTCCTGAAACCATGGAAATGGTAGAAGGGGACATGGAAGCACAAATTGTACGTGTGTTTGATAACCTGAAAGCAGTAACAGAAGCAGCGGGTGGAAATATCAATGACATTGCCAAACTTAATATCTTTCTCACAGATCTGGATCATTTCCCATTGGTCAATGAAGTCATGGCAAGATACTTTTCACAACCCTATCCAGCACGAGCTGCAATTGGTGTAGCATCTTTACCTAAAGATGCCGATGTAGAAATGGATGGAGTTATGGAACTTTAACTGCGTTTTCCAGGTTTAACTTAAGACCAATAAAAATCAATTTTCATTAATGCCTCTGCATGAGTTTTTTCTTTAAGCTCATGCCACATCTCTAACATAGTTTTTTGTGTTTCAGGATGGATAAGCTCAGGTGCTAAGTCAGACAGAGGTGATAATACAAAAGCATATTTTCCAACCTCATCTCGAGGGATACTAATTCCGTTAGTGTGAATAATCTCCTGATCATAGAGTAACAAGTCAATATCTAAATTCCTTGCAGAAAACTTATTCTGATTACGCTGTCGGCCATGTTGATGTTCAATTTTTTTAAGCTCTTTTTCAACTTCATATGGTGATAAATCACTATAAAAACTAGCCACCAAGTTATAAAAGTCATCACCTTCAAAACCAACAGACTGAGTTTTATAAACAGGGGAGAGTTGTAATTGACAATCAGCACCAAACGTTTCTTTTAAACTCTTTGCAGAAATACGAACATACTTTTCCTGCTCTATATTACTGCCAATACCAACATAAATTAAATGTTTAGCCATTAATTACTTCTCTTTTTGTCTCTCAATAATAATACCCACACCAATAGCTTCTTTTACCGCATCAGGCTTACTTAATTTAACTATTACTGATGGAGCAGAAAATTCCTCTAAAATAATTCGACTAATCTCTTCTGCAAAAGACTCAACCAATTGATAGCAGTGCTCATCAGCCAATAACTTAAGTCGCTCACAGACAGCAAAATAATCAATACAATCATCAATATTATCACTTAGCACAGCAGACTTTGTATTACAGATAATTTCAATATCTAAAATAATTACCTGAGCCTTCTCCCTTTCCCAATCATGAATACCAATGATGGTCTGCAGCTGCAGCTGATTTATAAAAACTTTATCCACGTAAACCCTTCCATTTTATATTTAACAAATTAATATATTTTGCTTTTGCTCTCCCACCCCTCCCCCCCACCAGAGAAGAATATGATGTAGGTAGTGATTGGTGAGGTATTGTTGCTGTTACTGTGGCTTTTCGAGGCATGGATGCCGAGGCTGAGCGATACACTGATGTGCTTGAGCGTCCCCAGAAAAATCAATAATACATCACCAATTACGGATAACTCACATCATTTCCGAACACCCCTTGTAACATAAGTCACCTAAATCAATCATTGGACTGGTATTTTGATTGTTTGCTCAGTTAAAATCAATGCTATTTTCTCAGAGTGATAAACAAATAATCATGACATTCTACGAAATTGTAAAATATATCCATGTAACTGCTATCATCTTATCGGTTAGTGGTTTTATCATAAGAGTCGTATTAAAACTTAATAACTCACCATATCAAACAAAATACTGGTTTAAAAAACTGCCTCATAAAGTAGATACCTTACTTCTGGCCAGTGCCTTAACCATGGTTTATATCTTGGGAGTGAATCCCTTAACAACCTTTTGGTTAGCAGAAAAGATTACTGGTCTAATCATCTATATTTTATTAGGAATGGTGGCCTTACGCTGGGGAAAAACGAAACAGATAAAAGAAATAGCAGCAGTTCTGGCTGTCATTGTCTTTTCCTATATTATTTATGTGGCACATTATAAAACCCCGGCAGTTGTGTTTAGTTATTGATCTGCATCATTCACTAATATTGCTGCTATTGCTCTAATACACACATCCAATTGATATGAATAAAGAGAAACGATAATCATGTTTTTACAAATAGACGAACAGGAAAAAAAATCATTTGTATTATTTAACTTAGGCTTCCGCCCATTTTTTCTGGGTTCAGCCTATGCCGCTGTTATTTTAATGGCAATCTGGGGATTACTTTATAGCAATGTGATTCAACTGAATAATTATTATGGCATTATTGACTGGCATAGTCATGAAATGCTATTTGGTTATGCCAGTGCAGTCATTGCCGGGTTTTTATTAACAGCAGTGAGAAACTGGACCAATGTGAATACTATTAGTCAAACACCTCTGGCTATTTTAACAGCCATTTGGTTATTGGCCAGAATACTCCCATTTACACCATTACCAGGCGTACTTATTGCTGTGGTAGATGTGTCATTTTTCTTCCTTTTAATGTTAGCTATTGCCCATCCTATTATTAAAGTTAAGCAATGGAGTAACATGGTTATGGTAGGGATATTAGGTGTTTTTTTAATAGCTGATATGCTGGTACAAGCCCAACATCTTGGTCTGTTAACAAAGGGTGTTATCCAAGGAAATACTCTTGCATTATACGCAGTACTATTAATCATACAAGTCCTGACTGGACGAGTCATGCCATTTTTTACTCGAGTGGTTGTACCAGGTACTGAAGTAGTAGAACGACCAAATCTGGAAAAAGTATTATTAACCACCTTAATACTACTGGCTATATCTGACACGCTGGTATTAAATTCATTATTAACCTCAGCTCTGGCCTTGGTACTTGTTGTTGAACACCTTATGCGGGTATCACCATGGTTCTCTAGGCCGGTACTTAATACACCTATTTTATGGGTGTTGTATGCTGGCTATTTATGGTTAATCATTGGTTTTATTTTAAAAGTATGTGTTGGCTTTGACTGGGTAACCAATAACATAGCGATTCATGCATGGACTGTAGGTACCATTGGTATCACCACCTATGGCATGATGTCACGAGTATCTCTTGGTCACACAGGAAGAGAAATGATCCCTCCTAAATTTGCTATTACAGGTTTTTATCTATTATTTCTTGCTGCAGTTGTGCGTGTGGTATTCCCATTAATTTCAATGGCACATTATGTTTTATGGATTGAAATTTCAATTGCATTGTGGGTATTAGCCTTTGCCTTATTTGCAATTGCTTATACCCCTATCTTGAGCAAGCCCAGAGTGGATGGTCAATCGGGTTAGTTTTTCAAATACCCTTCTCTTAGCTTACCCCTTCTTCGCCTAAGAGCATAAATCCTGTATAATGGGTAAATTACCCATAGCAAAAAAACACAAAGATGCCTACAGAATTAATTTTAACCATTACCCTAACCATAGCTGCCTATCTTATAGGTTCCATTTCTGCGGCAATTATTACTTGTAAAGTCATGGGCTTGCCTGATCCCAGAACTTTAGGATCCAATAATCCTGGAGCAACCAATGTAAAACGTATCGGTGGGAATAAAGCCGCGGCGATTACTCTATTTGCTGATATGTTAAAAGGTTTTCTTCCAGTAGGCATTGCTCAATTATTGACGAGTGATGAATTGACTTTGGTGTTGGTTGCGAGTGCTGCATTTTTAGGGCATCTATACCCGATATTTTTTGCTTTTAAAGGGGGCAAAGGTGTGGCAACAGCCTTTGGTGTTATATTAGCAATTAGCTGGCCTGTCGCTCTGGCCATGTTACTAACCTGGTTACTCATAGCCTATGGTTTAAAAATCTCATCCCTATCAGCCCTGGTGAACGCAGTTGTTGCACCATTTTACTTTTGGTGGTTGGATGGTTCAATCTTATTTATGTCTATGGGAAGCTTTATTTCACTTATGCTCATCTGGCGTCATCGAAGCAATATCCAAAGAATTTTAAGCGGTGAAGAAAAATAAATAAATTGACATAATATGCTTTTTTAGACTTTATTTAGCTCCTCAAGTGGCCACCTGGGTATAATGCTAAAACCCTCTCCATCTTGTTCTCCGCCTTTTAATCGTAATAATCCAGCATAAGCAATCATTACTCCATTATCGGTACAATATTTAGGTTGCGGATAAAAAACTTCCAGGGAAGTACTTTTTGCCAGTGCATTTAAGTGTTCTCGTAGTTGCTGGTTAGCACTTACTCCGCCTGCAATCACTAGCTGATTATAGCCTGTTTGTTTCAAGGCTCTTTTACATTTAATAGTAAGAGTGTCGACTACAGCTTCCTGAAAGGCATAAGCAACATCAGCCTTAGTTTGTTCACTTTGATCAGATTCAGTCCAGGTATTTAAAACAAAAGTTTTTAAACCACTAAAGCTCATATCCAAACCGGGACGATTAACCATAGGGCGTGGAAACTTATATCGATCAGTGATACCCTGCCGTGCTAGTTTAGAGATAATGGGACCGCCGGGATAAGAAAGCCCTAGCATTTTTGCTGTTTTATCAAATGCCTCACCCACTGCATCATCCAGAGATTCACCAATAACCTGATATTCACCAATAGCGGTTACATCAACCAGCAAAGTATGACCACCAGAAACTAATAAGGCTAAAAAAGGTAATTCTGGCTTATTTTCTTCCAGCATGGGAGCAAGCAGGTGTCCTTCCATATGGTGAACACCAATACTGGGACATTTCCAGGTCCAGGCAAGAGAGCGACCTACTGCGGCACCAACCATAAGTGCACCCATTAATCCGGGACCTGCTGTATAGGCGATACCATCAATATCATCAGCTTGACAATGGGCTTCCTGCATCACTTGCTTAATCAAGGGAATAATACGCCGGACATGATCTCTGGAAGCTAATTCTGGCACCACACCGCCATATTCTGCATGCAGGCTTATCTGGCTATACAGAGCCTCAGCCAGTATTCCTTCATGCTCATCATAGAGTGCAATACCTGTTTCATCACAGGAAGTTTCAATTCCTAATACTTTCATATTGATATTGTCTACCCAATTGATTTGTGTTTCAAGGTAAAATTTATAGTAAAAAAGTATTATCGAGATTGCATTTATTATGAACTAAGAGTATGATCCTTGCTCTGTTATAAACAGCAGAAGAATTCAGAATAAACTTATAGGCGATTTAGGAGTCTACATGCCAGCTGTGAAGTTAAAAGAAAATGAACCATTTGACGTTGCATTACGTCGTTTCAAACGCTCTTGTGAAAAAGCGGGTGTTTTATCAGAAGTGCGTCGTCGCGAGCATTATGAAAAGCCAACTGCAGTACGTAAACGTAAAGCAGCTGCAGCTGTAAAACGCTGGCAGAAGAAGCAATCGCGTGATGTTGGTCGTCGTAAGCGTATGTACTAAAACTCTTTAGTCTTAAGTAGTAAGTTGCTATATTGTTGTATATCATTATTTATTGAGGAGCTCATATGACCCAGGAAGCATTAAAGTCACGCCTTCAAAATGAAATGAAGAATGCAATGCGAGCCAAAGAGAAAGAACGTCTTTTGGTTATTCGTGGTGTTCTTGCCGCAATTAAGCAACGTGAAATAGATGAGCGAATCGAGCTGGATGATACGCAAGTATTACTAGTTTTAGATAATCTCGTGAAGCAGAGACGAGATTCTGAACAGCAGTTTCGTGATGCACAACGAGCAGATTTAGCTGATAAAGAAGCAGCGGAAATGAAAGTTCTTCATGAATTTCTTCCAACGGCTTTAACTGAAGCAGAAATTGCCCAAATGATTGATGACGCGGTTAGTACGACCGGTGCTGAATCAATGAAAGATATGGGTAAAGTGATGGGTATCATAAAGCCCAAAGCACAGGGACGAGCTGATATGTCTCAAATCAGCAGTTTAATCAAACAAAAACTCTCCTAAATAGTTAGCCTGATTATATGGCTGGTATGATTCCACGAGAATTCATTGACGAAGTCTTGAATTTTACAGATATCGTTGAGTTGATAGATTCGCGTGTACCCCTTAAGAGCTCAGGCAATAATCATATGGCCTGCTGTCCCTTTCACGGTGAAAAAACACCCTCTTTTAGTGTTAGTCAGACAAAACAGTTTTATCATTGTTTTGGTTGTGGTGTTAGTGGTAATGCCATTAATTTTTTGATGGATTATGAACATCAAAGCTTTGTTGAAGCCATAGAAGAACTCGCACAGATGGCTGGATTGCAGGTTCCTAAGGTTGCTTATAGCGGGAATCAACCTAAACAAACTCCTGAGCAATTTGAGTTATTACAGCATGTTTCAAAATATTATCAACACCAGTTACACAACCATCCCCAATCTAAGTCAGTACTAGACTATATTCAGCAGCGTGGCCTAAGTCACAATATAGTAGAAAAATTTGAGTTAGGTTTCGCTCCTCCGGGCTGGGATAATGTGTTTAATATTATCGGTGCAGGTGACCAGCAAAAAAATCAGACTTTATTTGATACCGGAATGTTGATTAAGCGGGATGAAGAGTCATCAACTAAACAAGGTAAAGAGTCATCAACGAGTCAAAGTAGAGAGTCGTCAACTAAACAAAATAAGTCACATCATAAATCACCTTATTATGATCGTTTTAGAGAGCGATTAATGTTTCCTATTCGTGATCGGCGTGGCCGAACCATTGCTTTTGGTGGTCGAATTTTAAGTGATGCCAAGCCTAAATATCTTAATTCCCCAGAAACCAAACTTTTTCACAAGAGCCAGGAACTCTACGGCTTATTTGAACTAAAGCAGTCACTACGAAAAATATCTAGAATCCTGGTAGTTGAGGGTTATATGGATGTGGTTTCTTTAGCCCAATTTGATGTGCTTTATAGTGTTGCAACATTAGGGACTGCAACGACTATAGAACACTTACAAAAATTATTTCGTACCTGTGATGAAGTAGTATTTTGTTTTGATGGTGACAGGGCAGGAAAGGAGGCAGCATGGCGCGCAATGAATAATACCTTACCAGCCATTAAGCCGGGTAAACAGGCTAAATTCATGTTCTTACCGGATGGTGAAGATCCAGATACGATGATTCGTCAAAAAGGTAAACAAGTTTTTGAGTCTGAAATTGATAAGGCGATGACTTTTTCTGAATTCTTTTTTGAAAAACTCACGCAGCAGGTCAATATAGAAACTCTAGATGGACGCTCTAAACTAATTGACCTATGTAAGCCCTATCTGGAAAAAATTCAGAAAGGTGCTTTTCAGACATTAATGATTGCACGATTATCTGAATTAGCTGAAATAGAACAAATATCACTATTACCGCTATTAGGAATTAAATTACAGGGACAAAAGAATCCTAATGTAATGAATCAAGTGAGGAAAACAATTCATTCACGTCGAATTAATGCACCTAAGGCAATATCCCCGATAAAGAAAGCCATTAGTTATTTGTTCTATGACCCCACTTTGGCAACAATTGCCGGTGATCCAGGCAGGTTTTCTACCTTAAATGATACAAATACATTAATTTTTGTGCAGTTACTTGATTTACTGCAAAATGATCCCCATGTATCAACGGCAAGGATTCTGGCAAACTGGCAAAATTCTTCACAAATTTCATTACAAGAGAATGCACATTATCAACTGCTTTCAGAAATAGCGACAGAGCCGTTATTGATTTCTGATGAAAGTGCAATAAGAAGAGAATTTAATGATATTTTACAATTACTTAGTCGGCAGTGTCAGCAACAGCGTTTTGAGCAATTACAAGATAAACAAAAACGACTTAGTTCTCATAAAAGAAGCCTGGATAAAAAAGAATTAAGTGAATATTTACAACTTCTTAACGTACTTAAAAGCTAATAATTATTAATGTTTATTTCATAGCTTGCAGATTTAGTCAATATATGCTATAATAGCAGGTTATCTTTCAGTAACATATTTTTCAAGTGATACGGTATTTATGGATCAAGAAACACAACAATCTAAAATCAAAGTTCTTATCGATCGTGGCAAAGAGCAGGGTTATCTGACCTTTGCAGAAGTCAATGATCATTTACCTAATGATATTCTAGGGCCTGAGCAAATCGAAGATATCATTGCTATGATCAATGATATGGGCATCAAAGTAGTAGAAACAGCACCCGATGCAGATGATTTGATTGTTAGCGATGAAGCTTCTAATAGCACTGACGATGATGCAGTGGAAGAAGCAGCGGCTGCATTGGCATCTATAGATAGTGAATTTGGTCGAACTACAGATCCCGTACGTATGTATATGCGTGAAATGGGTTCGGTTGAGTTATTAACACGCCAGGGTGAGATTAAAATTGCCAAAAGGATTGAAGAAGGTGTGCGTCAAATGTTTTCTGCACTTGCTTCCTTTCCATCAACAATTATTTTACTACTTTCTGAATATGAAAAAGTTGTTCTTGAAGAGCGTAAAATAACGGATATTCTTAGTGGCACAGGCTTCGCTTTATTAGAGGAAGAAGATGTAGAAGATCACCTTCTTGCCAATCCTGCTTCAACTCCAAATGATAAAAAAGATGATGATGAGGAAGAAAATCAGGAACCAGTAGGCCCAGATATGGAGCTGGTGAAAGAATATTTTTCACTGATAAGTAAGTTAAATAAAAAATTACTTTGTGCTGAAGAAAAAGACTCTTTTAATAGTAAAAAATGTAAAAAGCTACGTGCCGAAATGGCAGAAGCTTTCATGAAACTCAAACGTACACATAAATTAAATGAACGTATGATCAGACAGTTGAGTGATTTAATTGCACGTGTTCGTCTTCATGAAAAAGTGATTTTAAACGCCTGTGTTGAAAAAGCACATATGCCCAGAAAAGAGTTTATTATATCCTTTCCCGAGAATGAAACAGATTTAAATTGGCTGGATTCACATATTGAAAAAGGCGATGCATATTCAGAAGTATTAATCGAACATGCAGACGAAATTCGTAAAGCTCAGAAAAAGCTGGTGATGATAGAAAAAGAATGCCATATGAGTATTTCTGGCTTAAAAGATATTAATAGAAAAATGTCTATCGGTGATGCAAAAGCACGTCGAGCTAAAAAGGAAATGGTTGAAGCAAACTTACGTTTGGTAATATCAATTGCGAAAAAATATACCAATCGTGGCTTACAATTTCTGGATCTTATTCAGGAAGGTAATATTGGTTTAATGAAAGCAGTAGACAAATTTGAATATCGTCGTGGATATAAGTTTTCAACCTATGCAACATGGTGGATTCGTCAGGCAATAACACGCTCAATTGCTGATCAGGCTCGTACTATCCGCATCCCAGTGCACATGATTGAAACAATTAATAAACTGAATCGTGTTTCCAGACAGCTGTTACAGGAAAAAGGTCGCGAAGCAACCCCTGAAGAACTGGCTGAAAAAATGGAAATGCCGGAAGAGAAAGTACGTAAAGTTTTAAAGATTGCAAAAGAACCTATTTCTATGGAAACACCAATAGGTGATGATGAAGATTCACATTTAGGAGATTTTATTGAAGATCAAAATATTAAGTCTCCTGCAGAAACTGCAAATACAACTGGTCTAAGAGGAGCAACCAGAAATATTCTTGAAGGCCTAACAGGTAGAGAATCTAAAGTTCTGAGAATGCGTTTTGGTATTGATATGAATACGGATCATACCCTTGAAGAAGTTGGAAAACAGTTTGATGTAACTCGAGAGCGTATTCGTCAAATTGAAGCCAAGGCATTGCGCAAGTTACGCCACCCAACCCGTTCAGAAATGTTACGTAGTTTCATGAAAGATGACTAGTCATCTTCTCAATAACCATTTATAATACCCCGTCTTCGGGCCTGTAGCTCAGTTGGTTAGAGCATCCGACTCATAATCGGCAGGTCGACAGTTCGAGTCTGTCCAGGCCCACCATATATAACCCTTGTATATCAATAGATTACAGGGGTTTTTTGCTTTTGTGGTATATTGTATCTAATTGTATTCTATTTTTTAACCCGATATTAACCCCACTAGAAATACTTTTAGTACCTATTGTTAGTCCAAATAAAAGTAAAATATTTGTTAAATAGATGCTTGGATATATAGTTACACAAGTTAAAATTTATATAATAAAGATAAGAATATAAATCTATATAGCCTTGATATAGTTATATGTTAAATTATCTTAAATTTATGTGAAATAATATAAGTAAGGTGATTTATAATATTACTATGAGTAAAAAAACAGTTATTGATTTATTTTCTGGTTGTGGAGGCTTATCTCAAGGGTTCTTAGATGCTGGTTTTGATGTGATTTTAGGGATAGATCATTGGAAAGATGCTATTCAAACGTTTAATTACAATCATAAAACATCCAATGGTTTGGTGGCTGATCTACATAGTGAAACACCTACAAGTATTTATGAAAAAACTGGGATAAAAAGTGCCGATGTTGTAATTGGTGGTCCACCATGCCAAGGGTTTTCCATTGCAGGTAAAAGAATTATTGAAGATGAAAGGAATGATTTATATAAATCATTTGTTAAGTTTGTAAGATTCTACAAACCTAATGTTTTTCTAATGGAAAATGTTCCAAACATTCTTTCAATGGGTAATGGAAGAATTAAAGAAAAAATCATTAATGATTTTAATAAAATAGGGTACTCTGTTACAACTAATACTTTAATGGCATCAAAATATGGTGTTCCTCAGAATAGAAGACGTGCATTTTTCATTGGATTCAAAAGTGGTCATTTATTTGATTTTCCTGAGCCAGATACAGAGCTTTTACTGACTTCAAAAGATGCTATTTCAGATTTAACAGATAATAGTGTTGAAGATGGAACATTTTATTTAGGAAAGCCGAAAACACAGTATCAAAAGTTGATGCGGAATGGATCAAAGAAAGTGTTTAACCATGAAATAACAAATCATAATGAGAAAACTATAGAAATAATATCTATGGTTCCCGATGGAGGCAATTATAAAGATCTACCAGAAGAACTTAGAGATACTAGAAAAGTTAATATTGCATGGACAAGATTAAATAGTAATAGACCAAGCTTTACTATTGATACAGGCCACAGACATCATTTTCATTATAAATTTAATAGAGTTCCAACAGTAAGAGAGAGTGCTAGAATACAATCATTTAGTGATAGCTTTATATTTCTTGGCAGTAAAACTAGTCAGTACAAGCAGGTTGGAAATGCTGTTCCTCCGATATTATCAAAAAAATTGGCAATAGCTATTAATAATCAGTTAAAAAATAATGTATAAAATACCAGATCAATATTTTTTTAGGCTGCATCATGTGAGGCCACGATTTAAAAATGACGTAGAAGAGGTTCTATTATATGTTGCCACATCAATTGCTGAGATTGATTCTCTTCCAAAAAAAGAATTTAAAGAGAATTTGAATAAAGTTTTATTTAAATTTAAAAGAAATTCAACATCTACAAAAAAGACAATTGATAATTGGAGAACCGAAATATCAGCTTTATTTGGATTCATTCAAGAAACAAAACATGAATCTAAACCTGGAACAATGGCGGTTAGATTAGCTGAAAACCAATATTTAGATGAATTTTTTAATTATTTCTTATATTCCTTTCAATATCCTGGGGGTCACATAAAATCTAGGAATGTTATAAAGCAAATTGAATCAGGAATTAAATTTAAGCCTTGCCCTTTTATTTTAGAATTATTAAAAGAAGGTCAAAAGCTAACAGGAAAGGCTTTTAGCATTACGGCTGATGAGTTAACTCAATGTGCATTTTATGATTTAAGAGTTACACGAGATGGTAGAAAAGCTTTTGATGTTGCACAAATGATTTTACAGCATAGAAACAATAAAGTTGAATATGACTATAAATATGATCAATTAAAAACTACTTCAGGCACTTTTCCATCAAAAGGTGATATATGTCGATATGCTGGTGATATTCTGGATTACATGGTTTTAGCAAATCTACTTAATCATAAAGGTACTGGATACTATTACTATCTTAATTCTGAATCTTCAGATGCTATTGACTATCATTTGAAAAATTCAAATTGGTTTTCAGATTATGATGATTTTTATCTAAAATCTGATATAGAGACATCAACCATAACAAAATATGAGGAAAATTGGTTTGATTATGTTAATAGTTTTTCTGGAATTAATGAATTTTTACCAAGGCTGGATTCAAAAGAAGCTGAAAGTATTACACAACTAATACAAGAATATTATAAACGCCTTAAAGGTGATAGAAAGGTCCCAACAAAAATAATAGGTGATTATGGTGAAAGCTTAATTCTTGCACATGAATATCTTAGAACTCAAGAAAAATCAAATAGACAACATTTAATAAATAAAATACCAACGCCACTAGGGGTTGGTTATGACATACAAAGTATTGAAATAAAAAGTAAAAAAAGATATATCGAAGTAAAAACTACTAAATCCAGAAAAGCTATTATGAATAATAGATTTAAGCTTACTCCAAATGAATGGGATACAGCAGAAACGATTGGTAAAAACTATTTTATATATTATCTGGTTGTTAGTGAAAGTAAAAAAAATATATTCGTAATCAATGATCCAGTAGGGCAATATAATAAAGGCAATATAAAGGTTGATAAGAATTTGGTTGTTGAATTTACAAAAGAAGCAGGTCAATGGCAAAAGTTAATAGAAATAAAAAATTAAAAGTAGCTTCATTTTTTTGTGGTTGTGGAGGTATGGATTTAGGTATTCAAGGTGGTTTTAAGTTTCTTGACAAGGAATATAATAAACTTTCTTATGAAGTAGTATATGCGGTTGATAATGATCCTTATGCAACGGCTATATACAATAGTAATTTTAAGCATCAGTGTGAAACAAAAGATGTTAGAGATATTAATCTTAAAACTATTCCTGATTATGATATTTTGCTTGGTGGGTTTCCCTGCCAATCTTTTTCTATTAGTGCTCAGAACCCACCAAGACTAGGATGTAAAGATGATAAAGGAAAACTATTTTTTGAAATGGTAAATGCATTAAAAGAAAATAATCCAAGATTTTTTATAGCAGAGAATGTAAAAGGATTGTTGTCAGCTAATAAAGGAAAAGCTTTTCCTATGATAGTTGAAGAGTTTGAAAAAGCTGGTTATTACATAAAATATAAACTTTTTGATGCATCTGAATATGGTGTTCCTCAAAAAAGACAAAGAATATTTATTGTTGGGTTTAGACAGTATGAAGATTACATAAACTTCCATTTTCCCTTACCAGTTACTTTAAATGGCTCTAAAGTTAGTCTTAAAGCTGTAATTGATCTTTCTGCTAATAAGAATAAAAAGTGGTTTTTTAGTCAGAAAGCGGTGGATGGAATGTTAAGAGTAAAAGAAAAAATGAATAAAGGGAGGGCTCAAAATGTAGATCAACCATGCAATACCGTTAGTTCTCACTTATCAAAAGTAAGTTTAAATAGTACTGATCCAGTTTTACAAATTAATGGTAGATACCGTAGATTCACTCCAAGAGAAGCAGCCTGTATACAATCATTTCCAAAAAACTATTTTCTTGGTTCTGTTTCAGAGAACAGGCAATATAGAGCAATCGGTAATGCTGTTCCTCCTGTTATGATGTGGCATATTGCTAATTCTTTGGAAGTTTTAATTAATGCAAGTATGAAATATAAAAAAACTGAATATAAAGAATTACTTGAAAATATCTGTTATCAATCTCAAGCAAAAGAATATTATGGTAAAAATAAACAACTGTAAATATTAGATTATAAAAGTAATAGGTGATATATAGGGTTATATAATAAAGCCATTCTTTTTATAGTAAAAATTAGATTTTTGGCTTATTATTTGATTTACTGGAAAATTCGAGGGTGTAATCCTAACTGTGTAACTGCCCCTTAAATATGAGGAGTTATCTGTTCCTCAAACTCGATTATAAACCGATTCAATGCTGGTTTCCAATTCCGAATGGGCATTGTCCATTTTTTAGAAGCTGCTTTTATAG
>JAUJGA010000236.1:0-3777 GCA_042095675.1 Gammaproteobacteria bacterium | reverse complement strand
AAAAACACCTGCAGAAATATATGGTGTGATGAAAGAAGTTGCTCCAGAATTAAAACTGGCTGCATGATAGTAAAAATAATAATGGATATTTTATATCTTATTTTTTAATTGAGTTGTCTTGACAATGGGGTCCACAGTATTTAGAGTGCCTGCGGCGCAATAATAACAAATAAAAAGATTAATATATTTTTTAACATCAAAAGAAAAAGAGAAAAAAACAAAAGCAAAATAAAGAATAAGAAATTAACTAAAACAGGTCTTTACAAAAGGGTACACTTTATAACATGGCATTGTAACCCTGAGTTTTGTTTAATTTACAGGGTGTTTGCTCAGCTACTATCAGAGGTCATGCACTTATTATACGAATTCAGCAATTGCTAATATCTTTTATATCGACATTAATTTTGAATTGATATGGCGGTAGAGCATTGAGAATTTTATTGCCGTAAAACTTAGTGAAAATACGTTTATCCAGTAGTGTTATTTTGCCTTTATCGGTTTCTTTACGAATCAATCTCCCGCATGCTTGTACTAGTTTTATGGAAGCATCGGGAACAGATATTTCCAAAAATGCATTACGCCCCTGAGATTCTAACCATTCTGTGAGAGAAGCATCAACCGGATCATTGGGTACAGAAAAGGGGAGTTTGGCTATGATCACATGCTCACAATATTTACCCGGCAGATCTATACCTTCGGCAAAACTGGCCAAGCCTAAAATAACACTGCCCTTACCCTTATCAATTTGTTTCTTATGGTCATTAATGATGACTTGTTTATTTCTTTGTCCCTGAGTTAATAGTAGTCTTTTCCAGATATTATCACTACGTAATAAGGCATACTCCACATCATTCATTTGTTTTTTAGATGAAAATAAAACCAAAGAGCCTTTTTCTATATCAATTATTTTTTCCAGTATTTCAATGACTTCATCTGTGTGGGCCTGATATTGTGTGGCATCACATTGCATTGCGGGTACAATAAACTCAACATTTTCATGATAGTTAAAAGGGCTGGGTAAGATATTAAATGTACCTGGAACACCAGAATTTAAAATAAAACGGTTAAAATTTCCTAAAGCGGCAATAGTGGCACTGGTAATAACTGCACCATAACATTGTGACCATAATATTTGTTCTAAAGTATTAGCTGCCAGAGTGGGACTACAGGAGAGTTCCAGATCCTTGCCTTCGTTATCTTCTATTTTATTAAGCCAACGAGCATTCGGAGGCTGTTTAGAGTTTTTTTCAATAATAGTTTTTGTTGATGAAAAATCCTGAAACAGACTCATTGCTGCTTCGGCACGATTCTGCATGGGAGACAAAACTGGTAACCACTGCTCGGCATATTCTGTTTTAAAGTCACCCATATCACCTTCTAATACTTCTTTTAGAAATGATGTGATGGGATTAAATAGTTTATATAAGTTTTCAAAGTTATTGAGAAGACTCTGGCTTTGTTCACGTAATTCTTCAGGTATCTGACCAAATTCAAAGCGCAGTACATTTTCATATTTCTCGTTACTGGAATAATGGCTTTCAGGAAATTGTAACTGGTTAACCAGTGCTTGTAGTTTCTTACATTGTTCAGAAACATCTTTAATGAGTTCAGGACTATTATTAATGATTTGTGCAATATGTCTGGGTGGTTTAGTTGCACTAGAGAATGATTTCAATGAAGTATTAATGGTATCTAACCATTTAAAGCTGGAATTAATACGAAAAGAAAATTTAAAATGGTTGATAGCTTTAGCAGGTAAATGATGTCCCTCATCAAATATATATATACTTTCATTCGGAGCAGGAAGTATAAACCCACCACCCATATTTAAATCACTTAAGACCAGATCATGATTGACTACAATACAATCTACTTTAAAAACTCTTTCTCGAGCTTTAAAATAAATACATTCATTATAGTATGAACAGCGCTTGCCACAACATTGGTGTTGATCTGAGGTTAAAGATGTCCAACTGCTATGCGGGATAAAGTCTTTCCAGCTGTCCAGTTCACCATCCCATTCTTTCCTTTCCCATGCCTTTGAGAGTTCAGCATAAAGTTTTATATCATCTTTATTATTGTATAAAGTTTGAGCAGGACTTGATTCTTCATTCTGAGGAGTGGGTAAATCAATTTCTGTTTGATGATCCTGAGTTGCATAGCGATTAAGGTGGTATAAGCATACATAGCGTCTGCGACCTTTAGCCAGTGTAAAACTAAAATTTAAACCACTATGTCGTTGTAAATCAGGGAGATCTTTATTGAGAATCTGCTCTTGTAAGGCAATAGTAGCAGTAGAGATAATGAGCTTTTTTTTAAGTTCTTTTGCAATAGGTAGTGCTGAAACTAGATAAGCGATAGTTTTACCCGTACCTGTTCCAGCTTCAAGAGTACAAATGTTTGCTATTTCAGGATTTTCTTTATCAATATTTCCAAGAGTTTTGGCAATATCAGCAATCATTAATTTTTGCCCATAACGAGGTTTAAGTTTCTTACTTTCCAGAATATGACTATATGCAGTTTGTATCGTTTTTTTAAGTTTATCGTTAAGCAAAATATGACCAGATTAGGTGAGTTGATAGAAATGATTAGCGTTTCTTAAGTAAATCATAATAAATGGTTAACTCATTATTGTCTTCTTTATTGGGCAAAATTAGTTGTAAGACAGGGGGTTCTTTTTTCAAACTAGTACCCAAACACATTAATTTAGATCAATTTAAAAGGTCATTTTAGCATGGGCAATTGTTCAGCAGGAATTAATATTTTGATACTTCTTGGTGTTTTAGGTTGACGAAAAATAAAGGATTTATTTTCAAGTGTTTTTAACATTTGATTCACAGTAGGAGAAGTTACTTTAAAATAATTCTGTATGTCTGCATGAACAGGAGGTAAGTTATTAATTTTAGTATATTGAAAAATAAAAGCTAAATATTGGCCTTGTTTTTCAGTATATTTTTGCTTTAGTGGATCGACAAAAGTAGTCATATATGATCAAATACCCTTATGAATTTAATAATGAAAATGTACCATGAATAAAAACTATTTGATAGACTTAAGTGTAAATGAACGTATCCATTTGATGGAAATAACATCAAAAGGAAAAGCAAGTACTAGAAAAATAAAAAGGGCCAATATTTTATTATTGTCGGATCAAAAACAGCATAAAGTAGAGCAAATAATAAGCTTGCTAGGAGTAAGTATCTCCACGATTTATCGGACAAAATACCATTTTGTTAATGATGGTATTGAGGGTGCACTAGCAGAATGTAGTCGTTCTGGGCAGCCGAGAAAGCTTAATGCAAATAAAGAGGCATTATTGGTTTCCTTAGCCTGTTCAAAACCACATGAGGGTTGCTGTAAATGGAATTTAGAGTTACTCACTGATGAATTTGTATGCTTAACTGAGGGTGAAGTGGTTTCGATAGAAACCGTTCGTCGTCGATTAAAAAAGAATCAGCTGAAACCCTGGCAAAAAAGAATACCTTCCTGAACAATATAAAACTTATTATCAGTCACTGAGTTTTCTTTAATGACGACAGAACCTTTATCTAACTCTTCTTCATTCAAGTTCATCATTAAAGATTGAATGTTTTCTGGAGGTAAATGCAAAAATTGTCATCCAGTTATCGTCATCTTCTATAGTGGACCCCGAAAACTGGACAATAGGTTAAGATATAAGAGCTAACCTAACGGGGAACGAAAAATGAGCAGAAAGAGAAAATCATTCAGTAATGAGTTTAAAGCAAAAGTAGCCATTGAAGCGATTAAAAGCTAGAA
>JAUJGA010000235.1:0-1769 GCA_042095675.1 Gammaproteobacteria bacterium | reverse complement strand
TTCTAGCTTTTAATCGCTTCAATGGCTACTTTTGCTTTAAACTCATTACTGAATGATTTTCTCTTTCTGCTCATTTTTCGTTCCCCGTTAGGTTAGCTCTTATATCTTAACCTATTGTCCAGTTTTCGGGGTCCACTATAGGTTATGAAATGCAGAAATCGACAGAATTAGGCTGGTTTTGAACACCAACCACAAGATGGCGTAGTCAGTGTTCATACTTCTGAAAAAACACCGTATCTTCTCATTGTGGGATATAATCCTGATAGAACAGATCATCATATAATCTTAAAACGTGTTACGGTTCAAGGTGCACATGCTGAAGTTATTGCTTTATAGTAATAAATGAACCATTCACACATGAACGAAGTCTGATGTCTCTTTTTTGAAGTGTCAGGCTTTTAGGTTCATACGACAAGGCAATTTTATATGTTCCAGAACCGGGAACTTTTTACGAATAGTTTGCAGTTGAGCCGTATCAATTTTTGCAATAGCAAAACCTGAACCTCTGACTAGACGATCGATAACGCCCCCCCAGGGATCAACAATCATACTATCACCAAAAGTTTCACGACCATTCACATGATAACCACCCTGAGCAGAAGAAATAACATAACTTAAATTTTCGATAGCTCTAGCTCGATTAAGAACATCCCAATGTGCCTTACCCGTAGTTGCTGTAAATGAAGAAACCAGACAAATAATATCAACTTTTTGAGCAACCATATCACGAAATAATTCAGGAAAGCGTAAATCATAACAAATGGCTAGACCCAGCTTACCAAAAGGAGTATCTACAACAGTGACTCTGTCACCTGATTCAATATAAGTAGATTCATTATAAGTTCCACACTTTTCACCTAAGTCAACATCAAAAAGATGCACTTTATCATAACGTGCTACCACTTCTCCCTGGTCATTAAAAACCAAACAAGCTGAATGTACTTTTTTTGAATCCTTTGATTTCAGGGGAATAGTACCCCCAACAATCCATATCCCTTTTTCTTTAGCAATTGATGATAAAAAAGCCTGCACATGACAATGAGTCTGTCGATCATCTTCAATACGGCAACGTTTTTCTGAGCCGCCAATAAAATCCTCTGCTATCTTCAATACATCTGCTTCAGCCATACCCATATGTGAAAAATTTTCAGGCAAAACAATTAACTTTGCACCTTGTGCAGCCGCATCAGAAATCAAGCGACTTGCTTCACTGATATTACCATTTATATTCGACCCTGATGCCATTTGGATTGCTGCTACTTTTACCATTATTTATCAAACATCCTTAATAAAGTCATATTTCTTAGTAGGATTCTATAGTTTCAATGATTAAACAAAAAAATACAAGCAATGAATTCAAGTAATAAGTGCATGACCGGTTAACTCTTCCTGGCTAATGCCGGTTAGCTCTTCAAAAACTTCATAAGGAGTTTTGTATCCCAGACACTTTCGTGGTCGAATATTGAGCTTGTGAACTATAGTGGACCCCGAAAACTGGACAATAGGTTAAGATATAAGAGCTAACCTATTGTCCAGTTTTCGGGGTCCACTATACACTGCGTTTTATGGAAAATTCAGAAGTGCCATTTACTAATAATCAAGGTGAATGGGATATTAGAATGACCAAGGTACAACAAAAAATATCAGGGGCTTTCCGTAGTCTGGATGGTGCTAAAATATTTTGTCGTATTCGAGGTTATTTATCGACTTGTAAAAAACAGGGAGTCACATCTGGCTATGCTATGGATTTACTCTTTAAGGGAAAACTG
>JAUJGA010000234.1:0-2134 GCA_042095675.1 Gammaproteobacteria bacterium | reverse complement strand
ATCTGCTGCATCAATATGTAATTTGTAACCTATCCAATGACTGGTGTTACCCTTACTATTTTTCTTTGAACCCACATCAGAGGCTTTAGGTAAGTCATTCTGCATTTCTTTTAATAACATACCTGAAATCTGGTTTACTATACGTCTTGTTTTATTCGCTACTACTTCACCTTTCTTTGGCCTGCCTGGCTTACGTTTTCATCAACAACCTTTTTTGTTGGTTTTTCTATTGCTTTTATAGCCGTTGAATCTCTGGAGAGATGGCCAATAATATCGTCTTTATAACAATCTATAATCAGTGGTTTTGTACTCGTTCTGTTAAATGGTTATTTGAAAATTCAGCAAAAACACGAGAAAATGTGGACTCTCCTTGAATATCACTTTTTCTTTTCAAACCACAAATACGTCTTATTTTTATATCTGATTCCAAACGCTCTATCAACATTCTTGTTGTTGGAATATTGTAAACTGCCTTAGCTACAAACGCTCGGGCTATAGGGGATATATCACTTTCTACTCTACCAACCAGTGCATTAGAATTTAGCGTATATTCTTCTACTCTTAATAATTCCAGAATGCTAATGAGTTGTTGCTGTTTTTCAGATATCTCACCAATCTCTTCTACTATCCAAGGAAAAAGTGAGCATTGTATTTATTTCAATTTCTGTGCTAAAGTGTCTATTAACATACTAATACTCCAAGCTTTTTTTGTTTTTATTCGCAAACATATTATAACAAATTTGGCTTGGATTTTATTTAAAAATTAGCAATTCAGCTAAGAAACTCTATTAAATTGTTAGTTTTGCAAGTACCTCTAAGTTCTAAAAATAAGTGAACATAATGCTCTACTGTTATTTGTTAGTCAATATGCTGAGTAGTTACAAATTAAGTTACTTAGCATATAGAATTAAGATAAGATGTTCTCTCTTTCACGAAATAAAGAAATGATTCTTAATGCAAATTAATTTTATTGATAACAAAGAACAATTAATCAATATTTGTCAGCAATTTTCACAAAGTGAATTTTTGGCAGTTGATACCGAGTTTTTTCGTCAAACCACTTATTATTCTATTCTGGCTCTAATACAAATCTGTGACGGCAAACAAATAGCCATTGTAGATCCACTGGCTATTGATGATTTAGAGCCTTTAATGGATCTTCTCTATAATAAAGAAATCACCAAAGTTTTTCACTCTGCCCGCCAGGATATGGAAATTTTCTACCATCTAAAGGGTGCCTTACCTGAGCCATTATTTGATACACAAATAACCGCTGCATTATTAGGCTATGGTGAGCAAATTGGTTATGCCCCCTTAGTTAAGCAATTATTAAATATAGAACTGGATAAGTCACAAACCCGTACTGACTGGCTAAAACGCCCTCTAAGCAACAAGCAAATTGCTTATGCTGCAGATGATGTCAAATATTTAGCAAAACTATACCCACTGCAATACAAACGATTGGAAGAACTGGAGCGTCTCTCATGGCTGGAAAATGACTTTAACTTTTTAACCGACAATGCAACTTATGCCCCTTCCCCTGATACTATCTGGCGTAAGACCAAGGGCGTCAAACGCCTCAAAAAACAAAAGCTGGCAATTTTAAAGCACCTGGCTGGCTGGCGAGAAGAGCTGGCCATTGAGCAAAATCGTCCCCGACGCAGAGTCATTAGTGATGATACTCTTATAGCGTTGTGTAACAATCCGCCAGCAAATGCAGCTGAACTTCAAGAATATCAGGGGGGGGTCAGTGAAAAATTTTTACAGCATAATGAAAATACCATATTATTATTAGTCAAACAAGGGCTAAAAACACCTGATAAGGACTGCCCCAAACTTCCGCCTATTATTAAACTATCACAAAATGAAGAGGCTTTAGCAGATTGCATGATGGCAATTGTATATTCATCTGCAAATGAAAATAATATTAGTCCCCAATGTTTATGCAACCGCAAAGAAATTAATGCTTTAATTAAGGGACAACGTGATTTGAATATTTTATCAGGCTGGCGTAATGAATTAGCAGGTAAATCTCTAGTAAATTTTTTATCCGGCAATAGTCATTTACAGTGTTCTTCCGGTCAACTTGAAATGCCTCAAAATATTTAATATTTAATATTTAATATTTAATATT
>JAUJGA010000233.1:0-3496 GCA_042095675.1 Gammaproteobacteria bacterium | reverse complement strand
TTCTGGCCTTTAATCGCTTCAATGGCTACTTTTGCTTTAAACTCATTACTGAATGATTTTCTCTTTCTGCTCATTTTTCGTTCCCCGTTAGGTTAGCTCTTATATCTTAACCTATTGTCCAGTTTTCGGGGTCCACTATACTATTAATTAAAGGCCTATTAGTATATACTTTTTCTTTTAATATAGATGTTTAAAAAGTAAAAGGTGTATTTTTAATGAATAAAATCTGGTATTACGTTTCTCTTTTTCCTTCTTTAGCTGCTTTAATTGGTATGATTCTAGCGTATGTATCTTATACCCAGCAATGGGGTGGTGATGAAAAAATTGCTACAGTAATTGCTGTGTTATTTTGTGAAATTGTGATGGTTATTGCTGTATTTGGTTCTTTGAGTTATATGAAGCAAGAGCGTACGCCTACAACAAAAAAAAAATTATTTTTAAATATGGCTATTGCGATTACAGGCGCTCTGAGTGGTATTTATTTATTTTTAACACAAGGCTAGGTTCTTAGCCTAATGTTCTGCATACACTTCATTTCTTAACCCTGGAATAAATTACATGTCTGTTCTTTATCCTATAGTACGTCGTTTCTTTTTTAGTATGGATGCTGAAAAAGCCCATGGTATTGGTCTGAACGGCATTCGAATGCTACATCAATTTAAACTTTCACGGCTGTTTTTTGGAAAAACAATTATTGCTCCGAAAAAAATCATGGGTATTACCTTTCCTAATTCTGTCGGTCTGGCTGCAGGTCTAGATAAAAATGGCGATTATATTGAGAGTTTGTCTTCTGTAGGCTTTGGTTTTATAGAAATTGGGACTATTACACCCATAGGGCAAGAGGGAAATCCAAAGCCCAGATTATTTCGTATTCCACAAGCTCAGGCCATTATTAATCGTATGGGATTTAATAATAAGGGCGTTGATCATCTGATTGAACAAGTTAAATCTGTACGAAAAAATAATAATGAAATAATTATAGGAATTAATATAGGTAAGAACTTTGATACTCCGGTTGAAAATGCAACAGATGATTATAAATTGTGCCTGCAGAAAATTTATACTCTGGCTGATTATATTACCATTAATATTTCTTCTCCTAATACTCCAGGACTTAGAACACTTCAGTTTGGTGATGAATTAAAACAACTACTGGATGTTCTAAAATCAGAGCAGAATGTTTTAACACAGCAGTGCAAAAAATATGTTCCTCTGGCTGTAAAAATTGCTCCGGATATGGAAGATAGTGATATAAAATTAACTGCAGAACTTTTATTAGAGAAAGAAATTGATGCAGTTATTGCCACTAATACGACAACTTCCCGTGACGCTGTTAGAGGCATGGTACATGAAAAAGAACAGGGTGGTTTAAGCGGTGCGCCTGTTTATAAGCAATCGACTCATGTTGTTAAAATTTTGCATGAATGTTTGCAAGGAAAAATTCCCATTATAGCTGCCGGTGGGATTTTTTCCGCACAGGATGCTCAGGAAAAAATTTGTGCGGGAGCTGAGTTGGTACAAATCTATACAGGTTTTATTTATAAAGGGTATGAGCTTATTAAAGATTGTGCTCAGGCTTTATCGAAATAGGAAAGTAATATGTTTAAAAGTCAGTGCTTTACTACTCTTACTTTTGTTGAATATATGTTATGAGAAATCTAATAATATGATAGCAAAAAAAATAAGAAAATTTAATAAGGGGCTTTTGTCATTTCTCGATGCTTCACCCACTCCATTTCATGCGGTTAAAAATCAAATTAAATCACTTGAAAAAAGTAATTTTAAGTGCTTATCTGAATCTGAAATCTGGATATTAATACCTGGCCATAAATATTATGTGACGCGTAACAATTCAGCTCTGATTGCTTTTATTTATGGGAAGGAAGATGTAAAGGATACAGGAATTAGATTATTTGGTGCCCATACAGATAGTCCTTGTTTAAAAGTAAAACCAAATGCGGAAATAATTTCACATTCATATTTACAACTAGGAGTGGAAGTTTATGGTGGTGCTTTGTTGAACCCCTGGTTTGACAGAGATCTCTCATTAGCTGGCCGGGTGGTTTATTGTGACAATAAGAACAATATGTATAGTGTTCTTATAAATTTTAAAAAACCAATTGCTTCAATACCGAGTTTGGCCATTCATCTTGATCGTGAAGTTAATAAAAAAAGAAGTATCAATTCACAAACTGACTTACCACCTGTTTTGATGCGATTTGATGAGCAGGATTCAGGTGGTGATTTAAATACTATATTAAAAAAACAATTAAAAAATCAATATAAGAATATTGAAATCAAACGCATTTTAGAACATGAATTAGCTTTTTATGATACACAAGAGGCGAGTTATATTGGTATAAATGAAGATTTTATTGCCAGTAGCCGTTTAGATAACCTATTAAGTTGTTATATTGGTACACAGGTGTTGTGTTGTGCTGATAGTCAAATAACTTGCTTACTTGTTTGCAGTGACCATGAAGAAGTAGGTAGTGCATCTACTACCGGAGCACAAGGTTCTTTCCTTAAATCTGTTCTGGAGCGCTTAAGTGATTCAGCTGAATCATTAAGTTGTATCATCGATCGTTCAATGTTAATTTCTGCAGATAATGCCCATGCTATTCATCCTAACTTTGCGTATAGGCATGATACAAAACATGGTTCTATAATTAATCAGGGGCCGGTTATTAAAGTGAATGCCAATCAACGTTATGCATCAAACTCTGAAACAGCTGCTATTATTAAACTAATGGCTGATAAAGGAAATATTCCACTGCAGAACTTTGTCGTGCGTACTGATTTAGGTTGTGGTAGTACTATTGGCCCTATTATTGCGACAGAAATTGGTATTAAGACATTAGATATCGGTGTACCGACATTTGCCATGCATTCAATTCGTGAATTATGTGGTGATGAAGATGCATGGTATTTATATGAACTTATCAATATGTTTTTTGATGCTTCAAATACCATTAATGTCAAAGAAAAATCATAAGCCTTAGAGGGATAGTTTTTTCTACCTAAGATTTATAGATGAAATTTATCAATTATTATCCTTAGTAAGTTCAAGTAATTTTTCCTGTAATACTTTGTCTTCTGGATATTTTTCCAGTGCATCTTGTAATAATCTTATGGCATTATCATATTTTCCATAGGCAATAAAAGTATTTGCTTCACGGATGATTGATTCTGTCGTACTTTTGTTATCTGTATTTTTATCTTCTTCAAGAGGTAAATCCAGATCCAGTTCTATTTCTGATGCATTCTGATAATCGCCACTTATATTGTCTTGAGTACCTTCAGGTTTTGCCTCTTCCTCAACCTGTATCGCACTTTTATCAAAATATTCAGAGAATTGACGTGGTCAACCTTTTCCGGACACCCCAGTTAAGCTGCTTTCTTTAATTCTAACTTTTGCATTTCATAATTATTTGGACTCATATAGTTCAAATATGAATGAATTCGTTTACTGTTATAAAACATCGATATGTACTGC
>JAUJGA010000232.1:0-3650 GCA_042095675.1 Gammaproteobacteria bacterium | reverse complement strand
CGAATTCATCTAATTTTAGATGGTGCTGCGTACCATAGAGCAAATGCAGTAAAAGATAAGGAAAAGAACTCAATGTTGAGCTACATTACTTACCACCTTACAGTCCAAATTTAAATCCGATAGAGCGGCTTTGGAAAGTAACGAAAGAAAAAGTAAGAAATAATCGGTGTTTTCATAGTGCGAAAGAGTTTCGACAACAAATTAACTATTTTTTGAATGATATTTTGCCTGAGATTGGTGATTCTTTAGATAATCGAATTAATAATAATTTTCAGAAATTTGATCCTGCACTTGTGATCTAATAAAAATCTGTTCAGGTATAAAATGACGCATCTTCATGTCAATTGGGTATAGTTACATGATAGTCTTATGTTTTATTTATATTCATGGAGTAATAAATGTCTAAGGTTTATTTGCAATTTGTATTCATGCTTATGTTTAGCACAGTATATCTGTTTACTAATATAGCAGGTGCTCAAACTCAGGAAGTTGCAAGTGAGCCCTTACCTCTGGAAATGCTCAAAGAATTTACGGATGCATTTGCTACGATAAAAACTGATTATGTAGAAGATATCGATGATAAAACCATCTTAAAAAATGCCATTAAAGGTATGTTATCAGGCCTTGATCCACATTCTACTTATCTTGATGCTACTGCTTATAAGCACCTTAAGGAAGGTACCACCGGTGAATTTGGTGGCCTGGGCATTGATGTCGGTACTGAAGATGGCATGATAAAAGTTATTTCACCTATAGACGACACACCTGCACAGCGTGCCGGTATCCAGCCGGGAGATTTAATTTTTCGCATTGATGATAAGTCTGTTAAAGATATGACTATGGATGAATCAATTAAAATTATGCGTGGCAATCCAGGCACAGAAATCAAGCTTTCTATTATCAGAGAAGGTCTGGATAAACCACTTATTATTACTTTAAAACGAGCTGTGATTAAAGTGAAAAGTGTCAATTCCAGACTTTTAGATAAAAGTTATGGCTATATCAGAATTTCAAGTTTCCATTCACGTACTGCCAAACAATTAAAAAAAGCAATTAAAAAATTGACTAAAGAAACACAGTCTGAACAATCAAGTAAAATATCTGGTGCAGCACTTAAGGGACTTATTCTGGATTTAAGAAATAACCCCGGAGGCGTTCTCAATGGTTCTGTTGCTGTTGCAGATACTTTCCTGAATGAGGGACTTATTGTTTATACCAAAGGACGCGTAAAGGATTCTAATCTTAAATTTTCTGCCACTGATGGTGATATGATGAAGGGTGCTCCCATTGTCGTATTAGTCAATGCAGGATCAGCCTCAGCATCAGAAATTGTTGCCGGTGCTCTACAGGATCAGAAACGTGCAGTGATAATGGGCTCTGATACTTTTGGTAAGGGCTCAGTACAAACAATAAAGCCTTTGACTCATGCCACTGCAATTAAATTAACCACTGCTCGTTATTATACACCCTCAGGTCGTTCGATTCAGGCAGAAGGTATTGTGCCGGATATCACTTTAGCTAATATTAGTTTGAAGAAATCAGAGCATGATAGTTTTGTGCAAGTAAAAGAAGCTGATTTAAAAGGACATTTAGAGCAAACTAAAGCAAAAGATAAAAGCAAGAAGCAGGAAGATTTTAAGAAAGAGCCTAAAAAATCAAAAAATAATTCTGAAAAACCAGAACAAGAAATTGATTATGGCTTACATGAAGCACTTAATCTACTAAAAGGGATGAGTATCCTTAGTACACAAAATACCTCTAAATAATGACTAATATTATATAAACTCATGATTAAATTTGAACTGAACAGGCAATTTATTATTTGTAAAAAATCTATATTACAGATACTTTCCTGTGGCCTAGTATTTTTCTTACTAAATGCATGGGGCATTGAGACTACGCCTGTAGGTGAAGCGTCCTCATATTCTGATTCCACTAATGAGCCAAAATACTATGTGGCTATCATTATTGATGATCTGGGTTATAAGAAAAAGCATGATATGAGGGCAATTCAATTACCTGGCAATGTCACCTATGCTTTTTTACCCCATACGCCCTATATTAAAGATATGGCAGTAGATGTGCACGAACAGGGGCATGAAATCATGCTCCATTTGCCTATGCAGTCTACAGAGCCTTTTTTTCTTGGCCCTGGAGCACTCACTAATGAAATGACTGAACAGGAATTTAAACAATCGATTATTAAAAGTATTGATTCTATCCCTCATCTGAAGGGGGTTAATAATCATATGGGTAGCTTAATGACCAGTCAAAAAGAATCAATGAGCTGGTTAATGGATGAACTGAGTAAAACTGATTTATTTTTTGTAGATAGTCGTACCAGTGTGGAAACAGTTGCTGAACAATCAGCAAACATCTATAAGATTAAAAACACTCGGCGTAATGTTTTTTTAGATCATGAGTTAAATAGACCTGCTATTGAATTTCAATTTGACAGATTGATTAAGTTAGCTAAAAAAAATGGTTCAGCTGTAGCCATAGGACATCCGTTTAATATCACTCTTGATATCCTGGAAGAAAAAATCCCTCAATTAGAAGCTGCTGGTATCCAATTAATTAAAGTTTCTGAGTTAATTGATAAACAATCAGCCCAACAACAAGCAAAAAGGAAATTACCAACATGGCAAGTGTCATTATCCCCATCGCAAACGGCTGAGAGGAACTTGAAGCCTTCACCCTAACTGACCTCTTACGTAGAGCCGATATAAATGTGGTAACAACTAGTCTAGACAGTGGTAATATCGTCAATACTGTGACTGCTAGTCGTGGTGTAGTATTAATTCCAGATATGACTTTGGATGAGGCAATGAAAGATGATTATGATATGTTGGTTTACCTGGAGGCTTACCATGTGCAGATCACTTAGATAATGATCCAATAATTCATACATTATTAAAAAAATGTCCTTTGAAAATAAATATACTGCAGCAATTTGTGCCGCACCCAAAATTTTAGCCAATGCTAAGCTCCTGGAAGGTAGAGCTGCTACAAGTTATCCAGGATTTATTGATAATATGGACTTAGAAAATACTCAAATCAAAGAAGATACTGTGGTTTGTGATGATAAAGTAATCACTTCAAGAGGCCCTGCAACAGCAATGGAATTTGCATTAATATTAATTGAAAAACTTAAGGTTAAAGAAAAAAGAGATGAAGTTGCAAAGGTCTGCTTTATAAAGATAATTAAGACCTTTACTTTTCCTTCATTGCAATTCAATCTATAATTTAACTTATTTGTTTAGGTTTCAATAGACCTATATTTAACATAGTAGCTATTATGTATCATAAAATTGATTTTTCTACACTTAGTCTCATGGATGCCCTTGATATTGCCATTTTGGTTGAGGTTGAAGCATGTGAACGATATGAGCTTTTTAACAGTCAACTTGGACACCGTTATCCCGATGATGCTGCTGATGTATTTAACCTGAATACTGGATAAGAAAACAAAAATTAATTGAAAAAAGAGTCAGTCCATGATCAAATAGTTTCCTGATTACTTACAAAGCTCAGCCATATTCAGAAAATATAATATTTGTAAAAACAATATGTTATAGATGAAAATTTTGAATAATAAGAAATTATATACAATCTTAGAGAAAAAATGACCTGTTTGTATTAGTGCAATA
>JAUJGA010000231.1:0-5513 GCA_042095675.1 Gammaproteobacteria bacterium | reverse complement strand
TAATAATCAAGGTGAACGGGATATTAGAATGACCAAGGTACAACAAAAAATATCAGGGGCTTTCCGTAGTCTGGATGGTGCTAAAATGTTTTGTCGTATTCGAGGTTATTTATCGACTTGTAAAAAACAGGGAGTCACATCTGGCTATGCTATTGATTTACTCTTTAAGGGAAAACTGCCTGATTTTATCAGTTAGTTTTATATGAATAAAAAATTACGCTGAATAGCTGGTATTACCGAAACACTAAAATATTTCAACAATAATTGTTCAGGAAAGTGAGAAATTAGTGAGTAAGCAGAATATCTATAAAGAAACTTTAAATTTACCCAAGACAGCATTCCCTATGAAGGCAAATCTGGCTCAGCGCGAGCCAAATATGCTTAAGGAGTGGGAGCAGAAATGTATTTATAAAAAATTGCGTGAATTAGCTTCGGGTCGTCCTAAGTTTATATTGCATGACGGACCTCCTTATGCCAATGGTGATATTCATATTGGTCATGCGGTCAATAAGATTCTTAAAGATATTATTATTAAATCTCAAACAATGGGTGGCTATGATGCGCCTTATATTCCTGGTTGGGATTGTCATGGTTTGCCTATTGAATTAAATGTAGAAAAGAAAATGGGTAAGGCCGGGGTTAAGGTGGATGCTAAGACTTTCCGTGATGGTTGTCGTACTTATGCAGCTAAGCAGGTGGAGGGTCAGAAAGAAGATTTTAAACGTCTTGGGGTGATTGGAGATTGGGATAATCCTTATCTGACCATGGATTATCAGTTTGAAGCGAATATTATCCGTACTCTGGGAAAGATTGTTGATAAGGGACACTTGTATAAGGGATCTAAGCCTGTGCATTGGTGTACGGACTGTGGATCTGCTCTGGCTGAGGCTGAGGTAGAGCATGAAGATAAAATGTCACCTGCAATTGATGTGCGTTTTAAGGTGCAGGATAGAGCAGCTGTATTAGAATTCTTTGCCAGTGATGATGATTCTGGGTTTGATATTAATGCAGTGATATGGACTACAACTCCCTGGACTTTACCGGCTAATCAGGCGGTGGCATTACATGCAGATTTTGATTATGTTCTGGTTAAAACAGAAACAGAAATGCTGATTCTGGCAGAAGATTTATATGAAAGTGCTTTGCAGCGTTATGGGATTGAAAGTCATGAAATACTTGGACGTTGTAAGGGGGCTGTATTAGAGCATCAGGTATTGCAACATCCATTTTATGAACGACAGGTTCCAGTCATTCTAGGTGATCATGTGACTACTGAATCAGGTACAGGTGCTGTTCATACAGCACCTGGACATGGTCAGGAAGATTATGTTGTGGGTATGAAATATGATCTTGAGATTGATAATCCAGTAGGTGCTAATGGTTGTTTTGTCACTGGTACACCTTTATTTGAAGGTCAGCATGTGTTTAAGGCGAATCCTTTAGTCTTAGATGTTTTAAAAGAGAAGGGTGCCTTATTAAATCTTGAGGAATTATTACATAGTTACCCTCATTGCTGGCGTCATAAGACTCCGATTATTTTTCGTGCCACGCCACAATGGTTTATCAGTATGGATCAGAAGGGTTTGCGTGGGCTAGCTATTGATGCCGCTAATAAAACTACCTGGTTGCCTGACTGGGGTAAGGCTCGTATTGAAGGTATGCTGGAAAATCGTCCGGACTGGTGTATCTCTCGTCAACGTACCTGGGGTGTTCCTATTGCTGTTTTTGTACACAATGAAACTCAGGAGCTTCATCCTGATACTCAGGCATTGATTGAAAAAGTGGCACAACGTGTTGCAAAAAATGGTATTGATGACTGGTTTGAATTAGATGCGGCAGAATTGATAGGTGATGATGCTAAGGATTATATTAAGGTAATGGATACTCTGGATGTGTGGTTTGATTCTGGTGTGACGCATGCCTGTGTGATTAATGAGCGAGAAGAATTAGAATTCCCTGCTGATCTGTATCTGGAAGGCTCGGATCAACATCGTGGCTGGTTCCAGTCGTCTTTACTGACATCAGTGGCAGTCAATGATGTGGCGCCATATAAAAAAGTGTTGACGCATGGTTTTGTAGTAGATGCCAATGGTAAAAAAATGTCCAAGTCCAAGGGCAATGTGGTGGCACCGCAAAAAGTTATGAAAAATCTAGGGGCTGATATTCTCAGACTCTGGGTAGCGTCTACCGATTATACGGGTGAAATTACCGTTTCAGATGAAATTTTTAAGCGTACTGCAGATACTTATCGCCGTATTCGTAATACTACACGCTTTATGCTGGCGAATATGGATGGATTTGATCCTGTACAAAATAGTTTGGCTGCTGATCAATTACTGCCTCTGGATCGTTGGATTGTGGTGCAGGCAGAATATTTACAACAGGAGATTATTGCTGCTTATGAGCAATATGAGTTTCATCTGGTGTACCAGAAAGTACATAATTTCTGTGCTATGGATCTGGGTGCTTTTTACCTGGATGTTATTAAGGATCGTCAATATACAACCCAGGAAGATAGTATTGCACGACGCTCTGCACAAACCGCTCTGCATCATATTGTTGAAGCAATGACACGCTGGATTGCACCGATTTTAAGTTTTACTGCAGAAGAACTCTGGGCATTTATTCCGGGTGAGCATACAGAGTCTGTTTTCTTTGAGACCTGGTATGCATTTCCTGCAGAAATTGTTGATGAAATGGATAATGAATACTGGCAGAAGGTGATTAAGGTTCGTATTGCCTGTAGTAAGGAGATGGAAAAGCTGCGTGTTGATAAAGTGATTGGTTCTTCCCTTGATGCTGAAATTGATTTGTATTGTGATGATGAATTATTAGAAGCATTAGGTAAATTAGAAGATGAATTGCGTTTTGTATTGATTACTTCTTATGCCCGATTACATGCTTTAGCGGATAAACCTGCAGATGCAGTTGTTGCCGAGGATATTTCCGGTTTAGCCCTGGTGGTTAAAGCTTCTGAACAGAAAAAATGTGTACGCTGCTGGCATCACCGTGAAGATGTGGGTACTAGTAAGGATCATCCTGAACTATGTGGTCGTTGTATTGATAATGTTGAAGGTGATGGTGAAACACGACACTATGCTTAAGTGGTTATGGTTAACTGCAATTGTTGTTATTCTAGATTTAAGTAGTAAGGCAGTCGTTAGTTATTATTTTAGTTTATATGATACTATGGTAGTGATTCCAGGTTGGTTTAATTTGACTCTGGCACATAATGCAGGAGCAGCCTTTAGTTTCTTGGCGGAGGAGTCCGGTTGGCAGCGTTGGTTTTTTGCAATAATAGCTATTTCAGTCAGTCTGGTGATTTTCTTTTGGATTAAACGCTTAAAAACCTCTGAACGTTGGTTGGCTATTGCTTTGACTTTGGTGCTAGGTGGGGCTTTAGGTAATTTGTGGGATCGAATCACTCTTGGCTATGTGGTGGATTTTCTTGATGTTTATTATCATGATTCCGGTACTATGAAAACAATGCATTGGCCGGCATTTAATATCGCAGATTCAGCAATTAGTATTGGTGCGGTGATGTTGATTATTGATGCGTTCTTCAATAAAGAAGAGCAGCATAAAAAAACAAAAATAAAGTAAATTTATAAAGGTTAAATTTTGACAAAATTTGTAAAAAAAGATAGCACGGTTTCATTACATTTTAATTTAACTCTGGCTGATGGTTCGCCGGTGGATGCTACCATTGATGGAGAACACATGACTTTTACGATGGGTGATGGGGCGATGATTGAGCCATTTGAAAATGTGATATTAGGACTGTCTGTGGGTGAAAAACAGCAGGTGAGTCTGGATCCAAGAGAAGCTTTTGGTTTCCCTGATGATGAAAATAAGCATTGGATGGATAGGGCAGAGTTTAAAATGGATGTGGAACTTCAGGAAGGAATGATTATTGAGTTTAGTACACCTGATGGAGAAAATATTCCGGGGTCTCTTGTGGAATTAACAGAAGATAAAGTTCTGGTTGATTTTAATCATCCTCTGGCAGGTCATGAAATAATTTTTTCAGTGGACGTTGTGGATATAAAATAGCAATATGCAGTTAAAATTAGCAAATCCCCGTGGTTTTTGTGCTGGTGTAGAGCGAGCGATTGATATTGTTGATCGTGCTTTGACTTTATTTGGGGCACCTATTTATATGCGTCATGAGGTGGTGCATAATCGTGCTGTGGTGGAATCTTTAAAGAGTCGCGGGGCTATTTTTGTTGAAGACTTATGTGATGTGCCTGATAAAAGTATTGTCATTTTTAGTGCACATGGTGTTTCAAAGGCAGTAAAAACTGAAGCAGAAAATCGTGATGTTAAGGTTTTTGATGCTACTTGTCCCTTGGTCACCAAAGTTCATCTGGAAGTGACTCGTTATAGTAAGGAAGGTATTGAGTGTATTTTAATAGGCCATGCAGGGCATCCTGAAGTTGAAGGAACCATGGGGCAGTACGAGAGACAGCATGGTGATGATATTTATCTGGTCGAAAAACCAGAAGATGTCGCTTTGTTAAATATACGAAATCCAAAACAATTGGCTTACGTGAGTCAAACTACTTTATCAATGGATGATACAGCGGAAATTATCCATGCATTGAGATCTCATTTTCCTGCTATTGCAGGCCCAAGAAAAAATGATATTTGCTATGCGACACAAAGCCGTCAGGATGCTGTTAAAACTCTATCGCAGACTGCTGAAGTGGTATTAGTGGTTGGTTCTCCTAATAGTTCCAATTCCAATCGTTTAAAAGAAGTAGCACAACGACAAGGCTCTAAAGCTTATTTAATTGATTCTGCAGATGAAATACAAATGCCATGGCTGGATAATTGTCAACAAATTGGAATTACAGCCGGAGCCTCAGCACCCGAATATCTGGTTGAAGAAGTAGTAGATTTTTTAAAACTACAGGGAATTAGTGCTAGTAAGGTTGAATTAGGAGAGAAAGAATCTGTAGTATTTTCTTTACCCCTAGAATTGCAGGATAAAGAGTAGGGTATGACCTAAGTCACAATATTTTATTTTATGGTAGTATAGAATTAACAATGATAGAGGACAAGAAGATAATATTTTATCGTTGGGTATTGATATTACGGAAAGAAAGCTTGCAGAATATCAAACTCTATGGTTGGACGAAGCCGCTTTGCGGCAGAAAAGCATGACTTCACCTAAGCAGGTATAATTTCCAAACCCAATTTCGGGTAATATTTTAAGGAAATTATACCATGATCAATCCAGAAACCATCAATTGCTACGAGCTTTATCAGCGCCATGTAAAATTACTGGCACTTCAGGGTAAGGCAAAGAGCACCATAGATTCGTACTCCCGTGCCATTCGACGTATATCTAAATATTTTAATTGCTGTCCTGAGGAATTAACACCAGAACAACTCCAAGATTATTTTGCAGATATGGTTAAAAATCACTCCTGGAGTATGGTTAAAATTGATCGACTGGGTCTCCAGTTTTATTGGAAACATATCCTGAAAAAAGACTGGCAATGGATTAA
>JAUJGA010000230.1:0-5057 GCA_042095675.1 Gammaproteobacteria bacterium | reverse complement strand
TCGGGCTGCTGTTGAATACTTGATGAAGCTGATATTTTTGCAGGATGCCGCTAATGCCATCTTTGTTGGATCCAATGGAGTTGGTAAAACAACAATTGCTAAAAATATTGCCCATACAGCGGTATTAAAAGGAAAAAGAGTTCTCTTTACAACGGCCGCTAAAATACTCAATGAACTGGCAGCTTGTGATGGTGATATGGCATTGCAAAGAAAGCTGCGTTATTACAGTACTCCGGAATTATTATGTATTGATGAGGCGGGCTATCTGTCCTATGGCAATCGTCATGCTGATTTATTATTTGAAATTATTAATCGCCGTTATGAGAGCAAATCCACTATTATCACTACCAACCGTCCTTTCTCTGAATGGGGTGAAGTGTTTCCAGGGGCTGTCTGTATCGTTTCTCTGATTGACCGGCTCATACACAATGCTGAAATCATTCCCTTAGAGGCTGACTCTTATCGTTTAAAGGAAGCCAAAGAACGCTCAAAAATGAGAAAGAAAAAACGCCATGAGAAGAAAAAGTGACTGATATGAATATACCAGATTACTGGACGACAGAGCAGGCAACAGCTGTCTTTGAGTTTGCAGAGAGCAGATATTAATACAGTATCAACTGCAGATTATGGAGTATCTTCGTGATAAACGATGCACTGGTTTTAATCCATCTCAAGATGTCAGTATTGATGAAGAGGATCTTCCATTTTAGCTTAAATTAAGGAATAGATTGAGAATAAGGTGGCAGTTATACAGCCTTATTTTTTAAGAATATATATTCACCATCTTTATGCGGAAATGCTCCGCCGTTAACAATATTAACCGGCAGGTAGCCAAACTGTTAAAAAAACTCTTTATTGAGTTTACAAAATCAAGACAACGATACTCTAATGATAATGCTTTGGCAGAAAGTAAAAATAAGTCAGTGGTAAGTAAAATACTGGGATATCAACATATCCCACAACCCCAAAAATAGACCTTGAGATATGTCGCAAGCATCTTCGGTCAATTTCAGGGATGTGAATATGTGGATAAGACTACTACTGATATTTGGATTGAGAAAAATCCACTTTGTTCAGACTTATTCCACTATTGGAAAATACTTGAACTTAGCCACAATTTAGTTTTATACTCTACCTGATTCTTACTTACAACTCCTTACTTACAACTCCTTACTTATAAAATCAGGTAAAATTATATAAAATAACGGTTCTCACAACATTTGCTTAAAGAAAATTATAATATTATGTCAGAAGTTTTAGTTTTATATTATTCCCGTCATGGTGCAACACATGAAATGGCTCAATTAGTAGCCCGAGGTGTTGAAAAAGTTACTGGGATGAACGCCCTATTAAGAACTGTGCCTGAAATATCCACAGTCTGTGAAGCAATAGAAAGCAGTATCCCAGGTCAGGGTGCTCCCTATGTCTCTAGTGATGATTTAGTACGTTGTCAGGGACTGATACTCGGTAGCCCTACACGTTTCGGAAATATGGCGGCTCCGATGAAACACTTTATTGATTCTACCTCTGCCAATTGGATGTCCGGACACTTATCAGGCAAACCTGCAGGACTTTTTACCTCAGCTTCCAGTTTACATGGCGGCCATGAGTCGACTTTATTATCAATGATGATACCCCTACTACATCATGGCATGCTCATTGTCGGAACGCCTTATAGTGAAGCAGAGTTAATCGCCACCACCACCGGCGGCACACCTTATGGACCTAGTCACTTTGCCGGAAAAGAAAGTAATTATCCCCTTAGTCAGGATGAAAAAAATCTCTGTATCGCTATGGGACAAAGAGTTGCTGAAGTTGCAAAGAAATTATCATGAGTCAGAATAAACAAAACACGCTTAAATTAGCCCAAAATATTGCTTTAATAGGCTACTTCTCTTTATTGATTGTCTTAATGTTAAATATTGTGTTGCTTATTCCTTCTAAACACTTCCCCACCGCTCTGGTTTTAATAACTATTGCCGGTCCGCTGCTATTTCCCATGAGAGGCTTGCTGAATAATAAGACTTATACCTACCAATGGGCCAGCTTTCTATCCCTGGCATATTTTGCCCATGGTGTTAGTGAAATATCAGCCTACCCTGAGCAATGGTATGCAGGGGCTTTAGAAATTATCACTTCTATTTTAATGTATGTTGGCTGTGTATTGTATGCGCGAGTTTTTAAACGGGAAATGAAATTAAAAAAGAAACAGGCTGAAGAAAAAGATCGGCAAGAAAAATAGTTCTATAAATAGTTTTTTACAAATGGAATACTAAGTTTTTTTTGTTCAACCAGGGAAGCATAGTCTAGTTTGTCCAATAATGTCATCAGTTTAGACATATCACGACTGGAGTGCTTCATTAAAAATTGTGCGACCTTATCATCCATCATAAAGCCCCGTAGATGAGCTCTGATTTTTAGGGCATTGATTTTTTCCACATCATTAAGACCTCTTAACTGATAAGTAATGCCCCAGCTCAGTCTTGAGCGTAAATCTGCCAGTTTAATATCCAGGTTATGAGCATTTTGTCCGGCAGACAATATCAAGCGTCCCCCTGATTCACGTATTCTATTAAAAAAATTAAAGAGTGCTAATTCCCAATCTTTATCACCTGTCACTTGATCCACATTATCCAGACAAACCAAATCAAAAGCTTCTAAACTTTCCAGCATTTTCGGTTCAAAATCTTCTTGTATTTGCAAGGGAAGATAAAAAACATTTTTAGCCAGTGACTGATAATAAAAAACCATAGCCTCTAATAGATGCGTCTTCCCTACCCCTTTATCACCCCAGATAAAAATTAATTGATCCGTGGTATTTTTTAAAGAAAATAATAATTGCTTATTTTCTCCGGCAATAAAATTATCCAGAGTGGCCAATTCAGGTGCCTGAAAAGAAAATGGAATTTGTTTTTTCATAGTATTAGTTAGAGTACAAACGTAAACTGCTCTTGCTTCCCCCTTTTATATTTAATATACAAGGGGGTTTAAGAATTTTGACCTTAATAAGTAGTTTCAAGATCAAAAGATCTAACCCCCTCAATCCCCCTTCTAAAGAAGGGGAAAGCAAGAGCAAGCACAATAACAGATAACTAGTTAATTAATAGAATTAGCTATTATAGTCTCTTTTCATCTATACTCACAGGGTGAAACTGAAAAACCCAATTCCTATTAATAACATTTCTCATCCATTACTCATTGAAAAAAACTTTCTCTGAATATTTTGCGACTTGATCAAACTGATCCGCTAATTTCCGGTAACAAATGGTTTAAATTAAAATATAATCTTATAGAAGCTAAGCAACAGGGATGTAAAACCTTACTAAGCTTTGGCGGACCTTTCTCTAATCATATTCACGCACTGGCAGCAGCTGGTAAAAGACAATACTTCAATACTATTGGAATTATTCGTGGCGAAGAATACCTACCACTGAACCAGACCTTATCTGATGCTAAAAATAGTGGTATGAAACTCTATTATATTGATCGAAAAACTTATCGTAATAAACATTTACCTGAAGTTATTGAGCAAATTTTATTAACCATCATCACTGATCAACCTTTTCCTGATGCCTCAGAAAAAGATGATATTTATATAGTGCCAGAGGGTGGTACTAATAAGCTTGCCATGAAAGGTGCAGCTGAAATCCTTCAATTAATCTCAAACGACACTGATTTTGTCTGTGTGCCCTGCGGTACCGGAGGGACAATTTCCGGAATTATTTCCGGCCTGGAAAAGTCTAAAACACATCATGCCAGAGTTTATGGTTTTCCCGCCTTAAAAGGAGCAGATTTCCTACAAAAAGACATTTTAGCCTTACTGGATAATCACATAACCAACACCTCATGGCAGTTATTTTTTGATTATCATTTTGGTGGCTTTGGTAAAATAAACAAACAATTACCTTTGTTTCTTGAAGATTTTGAACAGACTCATCATATAGAACTGGATCCCATATACACATCAAAGATGCTCTATGCCATATTGGATCTGATAAAGCGTGATTTTTTTCCTAAATAGAGTAAAATCACTGCAATACATACGGGGGGCTTGCAAGGGAAAAAAGGGATGCAGCAGAAAATCCAAACACTAATTCATAAGCCTATAAAAAATACTAATAATAAATTAACAGGCAACACAAAATATGGAACTCACTAATACAATTTTACGTCTTTTTCCTATGCTAAAGGAAGCTATCAGCAAGGATGGGATTAATATTCTTCAAAAGTCCCAACAAATGACCATTCCTGAGAGCACGATTATTTTTCATCAGGGAGATCAATGCCTCAATTATTTACTCATTATTTCCGGCTCTGTCAAAGTAATTACACGTGCAGAAAATGGACGGGAAATTGTACTCTATCATATCAATAGTGGTGGTTCCTGTGTATTAACCACCAGCTGTCTTATCTCTTCTGAAGATTATCCAGCTGAAGGTATGACAGAAACTGATATAGTTGCACTCGCTATTCCAAAACCAATATTTAAACAATATATGGGCGAATCAAAAGCTTTTCGTAAGCAGGTGTTTCATTCTTATGGTGATCGTCTGACAAAACTGATTTCTTTAGTGGAAGATATTAGTTTCGCAAAACTGGAGCTGCGTCTGGCAAAATATTTACTTTCCAATGGATCTGTCAACACACCTATTCGAACCACACATCAGGCCCTGGCCACAGAATTAGGCTCAGCCAGAGAAGTCATTAGCCGACAATTAAAAGAATTTGAAAATAAAGGCTGGGTACAATTAAATCGAAGAAAAATTGAAATCACCAATCATGATGCTTTAGAAAACTTACTCTCCTGATTCATACATTTAAAGATAAAATACCTGTATAAAGATAAGAGTTTTTACAATAAAAATTAATATCATTACCAGCAGATTCTTTTGAATGATACATACCCAAGTCAGCATAGTAAAGTGGACCCTATCGTCAAGACAAGTCAGTTAAAAAATAAGATATAAAATATCCATCGTTAATAGGCTCGCTTTTATGTAGCCAATTTTAGTTCTGAAACAACTTATGTCATCATGCCATATGCTTGAGCAGGTGTT
>JAUJGA010000229.1:0-5580 GCA_042095675.1 Gammaproteobacteria bacterium | reverse complement strand
CTCATCAGACGTTGTACTTTTTTGCGATTAATTTTATAACCCCTTAACCGCAGAGCGTTTCTAATTTGGCGACTGCCATAAAATGGATGTTTTGTGTACAGTTCATCAATTAAATTCATTAGTTTCAAATCTTTACTATTTTGAGACGCTTTAGCCTGATAGTAAAAGCTGGAACGATTCATATTAATTAAATTACATTGTTTTTTGATGCTCAACAGAGGGTGCTCTTTTTCTATGCAACACCGCTCTTTTCATCCGTATTCAGTTGAACATCTTCAACTTTTTTGACAGCCAGTTTGCCTCCACCTGTAATTGGCATATTTGGCTATAAAGATGCTCTTTTTCCTTTTCATGTTCAGCTTCTTTGTTTTCTAACTTTTTGGAAAAACTATCGGCTGCACCCGCTAATAACTACTTTTTCCAATTATTGATCTGTGTACTATGAATTCCAAATTCTGAAGCAATTTCAGCAATACTTTTCTGACATTTGATGGCTTCAATGGCCACTTTTGCTTTAAATTCATTGCTGAATGATTTTCTCTTTTTACTTATTTTTAGGTTTCCCATTTGGTTATGTCTTATATCTTAACCTAATTGTCCAAATCTTGGGGTCCACTATACACTATAGACCCTGAAAACTAGATGTTGACTAATTTGCTTGGTTAATGAATAATGTATGAAATTTTAGAATAAATGAAAATTGTAATTTTAGTGGAGAAGGTATGAGCGAAGAAAACTTATTAGATTTTACAGATGCAGCTGCATTTAAAGTGAAAGCATTAATTGAAGAAGAACAAAATGATAATTTGAAACTTCGTGTTTTTGTCACTGGAGGCGGATGTTCAGGTTTTCAGTATGGTTTTACTTTTGATGAAGCAGTCAATGATGGTGATACTGAAGTGGAAAATCAGGGCGTTAAATTATTAATTGATCCAATGTCATTTCAATATCTGGTTGGTGCAGAAATTGACTACACTGAAGGTTTGGAAGGATCTCAGTTTGTGATTCGTAATCCTAATGCGACAACAACCTGTGGTTGTGGCTCTTCTTTCTCTACGGAAGATTCATAATATAGAATAACTAAGTCACCTAAGTCGTATTTGTATCTGGAAAATTAAGCCTGCCAGATAGCACCTAATATAACTTCCTTATTAGCCCCTGTTACTGAGGGGAGGTTTGAACTCAGACCATTAAGAGTTTGTTTAGCAAGCCAGGCGAATGCACTAGCTTCCACCCAATCAGGGTGTAAGCCAAATTCCTCAGTTGAAGCAATAAGCATTTCAGGTAGTAACTTACCAAGACGCAGCATTAATCTATCATTCTTTACTCCGCCGCCACACACTAACACTTCATTAACCTTTGGTTTCAGTTGTTTAATTTCATTGGCAATAGAATGGCAGGTGAGTTCAAGTAGTGTGACTAAAATATTCACAGATGAATTCTTATTACTATTATTTTTCAGTTGTTTTTCAAGCCAATGGATAGAGAAATATTCTCTACCTGTGCTCTTAGGATGTGCTTGTGAAAAATAAGGATCGGCTAGCATTTGTTTTAAAAGTTCTTGATCAATCACTCCCTGAGCAGCCAGCTCGCCAGCTGTATCATAGGCACAATTCAAATGCGTATTACACCAATTATCCATTAGGCCATTTCCTGGGCCTGTATCGTAACCAATGACTTCATCTGAACTATCAGTACTTAGAAAAGTAATATTAGCAATACCACCTATATTTAAAATAGCCCGATTGTTCTTTTTATCACTGAATAGTGCCTGATGAAAAGGCGGAACTAATGGTGCCCCCTGTCCGCCTGCAGCGATATCACGACGTCGAAAATCAGCAATAGTGGTTATTTGAGTTTCTTGAGTAATAATATTGGGATCGCCAATTTGCAAAGTGGTGGGATATTCGTCAACTGGATAATGGCGTAAAGTTTGTCCATGACTTCCTATAGCAAATACCTGATCAGCTGAAACTTTCTGGTCCTTCATTATTGACAGGCAACATTGGGCAAATAGTCGTCCCATTTTTACATCTAAATGAGCATAAAGATCCAATTCATTAGCTTGTTGTTTTTGACTGAGAGACAGAAGTTCATATTTTAGTTTATCAGGGATTGGATAAGTTTTTGCTGCCATGAGTGTGAATTTATGTGGAAGTTGAATGTCTGCAAGTATAACATCTACACCATCTAAGCTAGTACCGGACATTAGCCCGATATAATAGGATGTATCGGCATCCACCTGGCTTATTCCTTTAATGCAATTGTTTCTTGTTTTCTTGATTTTAGCTGTGAAATAAGTGTGTCAGCTATGCTTTGAAAATCACTACGATACTTATTTTCAATAGGAGCTGCTGTTGGAAGTGAAACAGTTAAAGGATTACGGTGAACACCATTGACACGAAATTCATAGTGAAGATGTGGTCCAGTTGCTAAGCCGGAACTACCCACATAGCCAATTGTCTGCCCCTGTTTAACCTGTGTTCCTCTTTTTATATTTCTATTGTATGATTTCATATGAGCATATAGAGTAGAATATTTTGAGCCATGTTGAAGAATAACAACGCGTCCATAACCACCCTTAGTTCCTTTGAATATTACTTTTCCTTTACCAACTGCTTTAATTGGTGTTCCATGAGATGCTGCATAATCTACGCCCTTGTGAGCACGTGTTTTATTTAACACAGGATGCTTTCTTTTATAGGAAAATCGTGAACTAATACGGGAAAATTCAACCGGTGTGCGTAAAAAGGCTTTGCGCATACTCATGCCTTTTTCTGAGTAATAATCTGTATGTCCGGATTTGTCGGTAAAGCGAACAGCCTTATATGATTTACCCTTATTGATGAATTCGGCAGAAAGAATATGTCCATTGGAAAACTTTTTATCGTTAATGAACTTTTCTTCATATAATACGGTGAAAGAATCACCCTTACGAACATCAAGGGCGAAATCAATATCCCAGCCAAATATTTGTGCTAACTGCATAATCATTGCACTGCTTAAACCAGCTTTATTTCCAGCCAGGAAAAGTGAGCTTTCAATAGTGGTTGTAGAAAATTGCTGACGAACTTCAATCTCTTTACTTTCAATGTAACTGGTAAATTTATTATTGATTTTTTTAATAACAAGAGTATCAACTTTATCCATCTCATAATGCAAAGAATCAAGCTTCTTATTATTGAGATAAATTGTAATTTCTTGACCAGGCTTAATATGTTTTAGTTGTTTTGCCTGCTCCCCAGAATTGATGATTCTATAAAGGGTATTGGCACTGAGTGATAAGCGTTTAAATATTGCTGATAAACTATCACCTTTTTTAACAATAACAATTTTGCTTTCAGTTTCTGGTTTTATCTTTATTTCAGATGATGCGATAATAGTCGTTTTTTTAGTCGTATTGTCAATAGCTGTATCTGTTAGTAAAACTGGATTGCTTTTTACTTTAACTTTTTTTACTTTAACTAAGGGAGTATCATTTATTTCCTGTTGTTTATTTTCTTCAGTCTTTATTTCTGCTTCTACAACAGGTGAAGGTTTAGTCTCTGGTACTGAGTGATGAGTAATTTTAGGTAATTCAAGTGTTGTTTGAGTTATATTCTCATCAACAATACTTGCTGTGTTAATTGATGTGGACTTAGTAGTGGAATAACTATAAAGAGAAAATAAGATAGAAAATAATAGGATACTAAATAGTAGAAAAGAATGTAATCTATTCTGTTTTTTTCCAATATTATAACTAGATGGACGGTAACAGTTTTTATTTTTTACTTTCTTGTTTAAAGAGTTGCTTAAAGATGTATTGAGAAAGTTGCTGTAATTCACGGATTTTCCTTAAAAGTAAGCATTAAGATAGCTTAAATAGCATTTAAAAGCAATAGTTTAAGAGAAGAAAGTCGTATAAATAAGTCTTTTTATCATAATTGAGAACAAGATATCACGAACAGACTAAAAATTATGATAACCTACGCACACTTTTAACAAATTGAGATTCATCAGCAAATAGGAGCGGTTAGATAAAATGGGCGGATTAGAGGACGCACTGGAAATCATTAAACGTGGTACAGGTGAGATATTACTGGAAGAGGGCTTGATTGAAAAATTAAAAACAAATAAACCTCTTATTGTTAAAGCTGGATTTGATCCTACGGCTCCTGATTTGCACCTTGGGCATACTGTTTTAATTAATAAACTACGTCAGTTCCAGGATTTAGGTCATAAAGTACATTTCCTTATTGGTGATTTTACCGGCATGATTGGTGATCCAACAGGTAAAAATGTAACTCGTAAGCCATTAAGTAAAGAACAAGTTCAGGAAAATGCAAAAACCTATAAAGAACAGGTTTTTAAAATACTGGATGAAGAAAAAACCACGGTTGTGTTTAATTCCCAGTGGATGGGGAAGATGAATGCTGCTGATTTAATTCAATTAGCATCCAGGCAAACTGTCGCTCGAACGTTGGAGCGTGATGATTTTAGTAAACGTTATGCCTCAGGACAGCCTATTGCCATCCATGAATTTCTTTATCCTCTCATTCAGGGCTATGATTCAGTTATGATGAAATCGGATATAGAATTAGGTGGTACTGATCAAAAGTTTAATTTGCTTATGGGAAGAGAATTACAAAAATATCATGAGCAAGCACCCCAAATAGTAATTACTATGCCAATATTAGAAGGTTTGGATGGTGTGCAAAAAATGTCCAAATCTTTAAATAATTATATTGGTGTAGCAGATGATCCTGATGATATGTTTGGTAAGATTATGTCAATATCTGATGATCTAATGTGGCGCTATTTTGAATTATTAAGCTTCCGTCCTATGAATGAGATAGAACAATTTAAAACAGATATTGAGAATGGTACAAATCCAAGAGATATTAAGTTCTTATTGGCAAAAGAGATTATTAGTCGTTTCCATAACGAAGATGCTGCAGATAAATCCCAGCAGAACTTTATAAATCAATTTAAAAAGGGAAAAATACCTGATGATATTGAAGAGTTTGAATTTCAATCTACTGATGGTAGCCTGGGTATCGCCTATATTATTAAAGACTCCGGTATGACTAATGGTACGGGAGAAGCTATTCGTATGATAAAGCAGGGTGCTGTTAAAATTGATGGTGAAAAAGTAGCAGATACTAAGTTGATGATAGCCAGTGGAACAACAGCAATTTATCAGCTTGGCAAAAGAAAGTTTGCAAAGGTTACTATTTTATAAAATACAATGACTTATAGCTTAAACATTCTGTTAAGAATATTGAGTCTAAAAAATAAATCAAAATTCTTTTAATAATTAGTTGACGCTTCAGAATTAGTGCGTATAATACGCATCTCACTCAACGACACATTCAAATCAATTTGGATTAAGTTGATTAAAAACAATGACTTAGAGTGATTTTTAATTAATTTAATTAGAAAATAATTTTAAGCTATTGATGCTCTTTAAAAAGAAATCGAACAATTTGTGTGAGTTCTTATTAGTCACTAAGAAATAAGAAGTCAGACGAAGTCAAAAACGAATCTATTTTTCGGAATAGAAGTAATTCATTTGAGATTGAGTCTGGGCACTGTGGTTCT
>JAUJGA010000228.1:0-1523 GCA_042095675.1 Gammaproteobacteria bacterium | reverse complement strand
GTACTCCCATAAGAAACAAACGGATTTGGGCAAGTGTTGAGAGTGATGCTAAAGTCGTAATATAAGAAGCTTTTTATGAAGCACTACAAAGAGACCCAGATCAAACACGACAGTGGGTTGTTTTAATTGATGGTTTACCGCATCAGATTAACCTCATCAATAAAGTAATGGAGGAATTGAATGTCAAAGCAACCATAGTGATGGATTTTATTCATGTACTTGAATATCTCTGGAAAGCAACCTGGTGTTTCTTTGATAAAGGTGATGAAGCAGTTGAAGAATGGATAGCAGAAAAATCAATCAATATCCTTAATGGTCATTGCTCACAGGTTGCAAAAGGTCTTCGGATCAGTGCTACCAAAAGAAAAATAACAGACAGGGTCAATATTGATAAATGTGCAATCTATCTGCTGAATAACAAAGAGAGACTGAAGTATAGTACAGCGTTAGAATATGATCTGCCTATTGCAAGTGGTGTGATTGAAGGTGCTTGTCATCACCTGATTAATGATCGAGTTGATATTACAGGGGCACGTTGGAGTTTACAGGGATCAGAGGCGATATTGAAATTACGATCACTTAAATCCAGTGATGACTTTGAAAATTACTGGACATTTTACAAGAAAATGTCCAAGGCAAGAAATTATATTTTTTTAAAAAATAACAATTTCGGGTGATGAATTTCGTCGAAGGAAAATAACGACACACTATTAATTTCCTTCTATCATTGATTAATAGCTAATGATAACACAGTATATGCTTAATGCATTTGATATAGATTAAGATTTGATTGTTTCCTACTTGAAGTATATATTGCGTATTATTTACTTTTTGACCAGAAGCATTCATCATTCTCTCCTGCTGTTTTATAAATTTTTTACAAAGTTTTTAATGTATTCAGTTTTAACTTACTAGTTAAAAACTTTATACGTTCACGACAAGCTATTGTTATATAATTTTCTCGATTACATGTGAATGACAAAACTTCACTTATTTTATGTTGCAGACGTATAATCTCTTTTTGTTCAAATTCAGTCATATAAGTTACTCCTTAGTAACATTGACATAACTATAAAGAAGTACTTCTTATAAGTCTGTAAGAGTTTTCAGAATATCGTATAAGTAATTACCGAAATATATAGAGAAAAAGGCAATACAAATGTATAGAAACCCTAAGTATGATCATTTATATATACCGCTGACCAATGAAGGTGCTTGATTTATAAAAATATAAGGATCATTATATACCTTATGAAAGAAATAAGGTTAACACCAGAACAAAAAGTTGATTTAGATGCGCTTCATGATTCCAGTCGTGATAAGCGTGTAAAGCATTATTGCTTTGCTCAGAATGTTGGTCAACCAAGATGATATCACAAGCTTTGACATGGTCTAATAGACATGGACACCTCAGTTAAGCATAATTAACTTAACTGAGGTAAAAAAATGACAATACGAAAAAAATATTCAAAAGAATACAAATTGAATGCTGTAAGTCTGGTTCTTGAACAGGGTTATGGCCG
>JAUJGA010000227.1:0-2759 GCA_042095675.1 Gammaproteobacteria bacterium | reverse complement strand
CTGGCCTTTAATCGCTTCAATGGCTACTTTTGCTTTAAACTCATTACTGAATGATTTTCTCTTTCTGCTCATTTTTCGTTCCCCGTTAGGTTAGCTCTTATATCTTAACCTATTGTCCAGTTTTCGGGGTCCACTATACTTCGGATCAGTGCTACCAAAAGAAAAATAACAGACAGGGTCAATATTGATAAATGTGCCAGCTATCTGCTGAATAATAAAGAGAGACTGCAGTATGGTACAACGTTAGAGTATGGTCTGCCTATTGCAAGTGGTGTGATTGAAGGTGCTTGTCGTCACCTGAATAATGATCGACTTAATATTACAGGGGCACGTTGGAGGGAGTTTACAGGGAGCAGAAGCGATATTGAAATTACGATCACTTAAATCCAGTGGTGACTTTGAAAATTACTGGACATTTTACAAAAAAATGTCAAAGGCAAGAAATTATAATTTCTTAAAAAATAACAATTTCGGGTGATGAATTTCGTCGAAGCAAAAGAACTACAACCAATTCAATTTCTATAATAAAGATGAAACCAGTTTAATTCCCACCAAAATAACAGCAAAATCAGATTCATTCGGCTTTTGTTTATTCTTATAATAGACATCAAAACTTGCTAAGACTTTTGCTTTTTCAGAAAGAACAGGTTCCGACCAACAGGATTGATAGGGCATATCTATGATTATCTCATTGAGCTTATTAAATTCTTTACTTTGTTTTATATCATAGATAATGACTCGTTTGCTTGTATTGGCAACAATACCACATGAGCCCATTTCTGATGATATCTTCTGTCCATTTAAAACCTTAAGTAATGGTTTGTGGATATGCGGTGCGGCACCAGTAGTTAATGTTTCTGAATCGTAGTCCAGTAACATAATAGAACAATTAATATCCTGAATAATTGACTCAATACCTAATATCAGGCTTTCAAGAATTTTATTTTTTTCTTCTTTATCTGAAATCATTTGTAAAATTTGACAGTTTAATGTTAATAACATTTTCTCCTGCCTACTCTGACTAATATCCTGTGCCAGGCCTTCAACTACAATTTTTTTGGTTTCATTGAGGTTATACTTAATGGTTTCAGTAATTAACAGGTATTGTAAGCGCCCGTTTTTATTGATGACATCTATTTCAAAAGTATTTTTCTTCTGCTCAAGAAAAGTTTGTTCATCACTGATATGAAATAATGCTTTTTGACTATTATTTGTTAAATAATATTTTGTATTGTTTAAAAACTCAGTATCACTATAGCCTAAAACATGTTTGATTGAAGGAGAGACAAAGGAAAACTGATTATTATTTCGAGAATAAAAAAAGTAATTGGTATTAATGGTATCAATTAAGTTTTTATATTTAACTTTATTTAAATCAATAACTCTTTTTTGATCCAGTATCTCAGTAGATTGTTTGTTTAACTGAGAAATAAGGTTTTTGGTGATTTTAATAAAAGTAAAAATCAAAAAAAGTTCAATAATAATATACGCAGCTATAGCGTAGACAATGGTATTAAATTGATTGCTTTGATAAGCCAGCATAATATCTGTAATATCTTTAGCAATAAATAAAGAACCTACATCCGTACGTGATGGATCTTTATCTCCTAAATAATCACGTAGAGGGTAAAACTGATAAGTATAAAATTTTTCTTTGTATTGTGTTATTTGAGTTTGTGCTAATAATATAGGTTTATTATCAACTTGTTTTTCTGAGGGTGTATTAAGTTGAAAGGTTTTAAAAATATGTTCTAATAAGAGCTTTTGATCTGGCTGTGAACTGGATTCCAGAATGCAATTACAGCCGCTGATAGATTTTTCTTTGTAATTAACAGTAATAAATTCATCCCAGACAGTTTGTTTGATATGCTGGTTATTTAATAGAATGTCCAGTTTTACATCAAAGTGTTGATTAATTGTCTGTAGCAGTTTCTCATAGGAGGTCCCTACTTCCAGTGCTCCAACATAAATATTTTTACCTGATTGTATATCCCAGGCAAATACGGGAACAATACTTCTTAATGCAGAAGAAATTCGACCGGTCTCAAAACCTTGTCTTGCTGTTTGTTCTTTATTCGTATCGACAACGAGAAAACGAAGGTTGTCCATGGTATCACCAAACTTATTGGGTTTATGCACCCGTAGAAAAGAAAGGGAGCCAGGACCGAGATGAAATTGAAATATATTTGCATCCATGTTTTTAGTGCTTTCATCCCAGGGATCTAAAACAAGCTGATAAAGTCTTTTCCTGATTTTTGAAGTTTCTTCTTCACCAGAGGTTCCACCCTCAATTTTAATCATTTTTTTAGCATACAAAAATAGATTCTGGACTTTTACATCATCCGCAAATAATTTAGCCTGTAATGAAAGATTATTATATGTGGATTCAAGTGCTGTTTCATAAATGCTATAGTAGCTTTTGTGTTGTTTATCTAAATTAGCATGGAAGGTATTTTTTGTATGGTAATAATGACTGGTAACAAACACACCACCAATAATAGCAATAAAAATACTAAGAAAAATAAAATAAATCTTACTTTTATGCATGGTGAAATTTAGCTACCGTTTTCTAGGTTTATAGAGTATTTTCCAATAGTGGAATGAGTCTGAATAAAGTGGATTTTTCTCAATCCAAATATCAGTAGTAGTCTTATCCACATATCCACATCCCTGAAATTGACCGGAGACGCTTGCGATATATCTCAAGGTCTATTTCTTGGGTTGTGGGTATGTGGATAAGGCGGACTTAGAGGCTAATT
>JAUJGA010000226.1:0-1764 GCA_042095675.1 Gammaproteobacteria bacterium | reverse complement strand
AAAATACGCTAATAGAGCGTAGCATGTCCCGTGCCTGATGTTTGAAGAAAAATTACAGAATTTTTTTTAAAATCCATCAGGCAAGCAAAAAATGCTATTTTTAACTTAATTTATAGGAATAAGTAGTTTCACCGATTTTTGTTGCACTGTTTACTTTGTCATAGCGTTTTACTTTGGCATCTGCTATATTGTTCAAGTTCACTGCACTAATAATATTTAAACGTGTACGACTTCCTGTGATTTCAATGGCTTTATCCTGCCCTTTTCTTATCCAACCACAACTCACTTTTGTTGCTTGTGTTGGATGCATAGCATCCATAAATAATATCGTTTCATCCGTTAATTGCGACTTAAAATTATTATACTCTTTAATAAATTTAGCTTGCTTTTGAGTATCAAATTTATGAGTGACGCCCTTAGGCTGATTGTAACTAAAAACATGCTGGTGAAGCCATTTATTTAAACAGGAAACACTAAAGCGTACCTCACATCTTGCCCAAATATAATCAACTATTTGATAGGAATAATGATATATTTTTTCTTGTTAATAAATTCATCAATATGTCTGGTAATGCATGTTTCATGCAAACGTAAAGCTTGTGATATCATCTTGGTTGACAAACCTTCGGAGCAAAGAAATACTGCTTTAATTCGATCACAAACACGCTTATCACGACTAGCATCATGAAGCGCATCCAAATCAACTTTTTGTTCTGGTGTTAACATTATTTCTTTCATACGGTATATAATGATCCTTATATTTTTATAAATCAAGCATCTTCATTGATCTGCGGTATAGAACACCATGAAATTAACTATTTTTAGATCTCAGAACAAATAATATCCTCACCTGTTTTTGATGATAATTATTGGGTGCAGTACTGTGGACCCCATTGTCAAGACAACTCAATTAAAAAATAAGATATAAAATATCCATTATTATTTTTACTATCATGCAGCCAGTTTTAATTCTGGAGCAACTTCTTTCATCACACCAGATATTTCTGCAGGTGTTTTTCCCCCGTGAGTGCTGTGTGGCCTTTCGTGATTGTCGAACTCACAATATTTCTTTAATGAGCTTTTCAGTTCATCAATACTTTGATAATCCTTGAGGTAAATTTCATCATGTTTCACACTCCGCCAGAGGCGTTCAATCATAATGTTAACCATTGCTCTGCCTTTGCCATCCATACTGATTTTTATATTATTGGCCTTTAGAACTCCTGTGAATGCTCTACTGGTATATTGAGCACCTTGATCAGTATTGAATATCTCTGGTTTTTCATATCGACGTAGTGCTTTTTCCAGGCTGCTGATACAAAAGCTTTCTTCCATACTGGTTGATACTTCCCATGACAGTACAAAACGGCTACTCCAATCCATAACAGCGCTTAGGTAGACCAACCCATGTGGCATCCTTTTTCTTCGGAGCTACTTTCTTTCTAGCAACAACTTTCTTCTTTGGAGCTACAGCCTTTCTAGTGGCAACTTTCTTCTTTGGAGCTACAGCCTTTCTAGTGGCAACCTTTTCTTCGGAGCTACTGTCTTTCTAGCAGCTACTTTTTTCTTAGGTGCTACAGCTTTTTTAGTAATAACTTCAGTCTTTGCTACAACTGTTTTTGTTTTTTTTAACTTTATTCTTTTTCTTATCTTTTTTCTTATCTTTTTTCTTGTCTTTCTTCTTATTTTTTAATTTCTTAATCGGTTTTATTTTCTTTTTATCTATAAGCTTATTATTATTTGACAACTTCTTTGACTTTTTCT
>JAUJGA010000225.1:0-4765 GCA_042095675.1 Gammaproteobacteria bacterium | reverse complement strand
TCCTCAATACGCACATCATTTACTGCTTCGTTTAGTTTTTTAACAATGTGAAATCTGTCCAGAATGTTTAATGCATTAGGTAGCTTCTTTTTTATGGCTTTAAGATAAGGTTTCCACATATCAGAGCAGACATATTTTATGCTCTGGCAGTTTTCCTTTCCCAATTCTCTGAAACACTCAATAAACTTTTTATGGTTCGCTTTTTTTCAACAAATAGCAGTCGCTTTTCATTTGGGTCAAGCTGATAAAACATCGTCAGATATTTATGATATTTTCCATAATGAATTTCATCAACACCAATAGCTTCTATCTGGCTTAAGTCACGGTGAGACAGACCATATTCAACGATTTGTTTCACTGCTGTAAACACGTTATGTCAAGAGGTTTTGAAAAATTGTGCTGCCTCTTGCCAGGATAATTTCTTTGCCCAGTGTGCTAAAAATTGTCCATAGGTATGGGTTATTGGACTTTTTCCCTTTGCCCAAGGAACTTGCTCAATACGAACACCACAATCTGGGCAGTCCACCTGTCTCATCCGATATCTAAAAAATGTGGGCATTCCCCACAACGGCACAAATTCAAAATCTCTGCTATTTATTTTGTGATCATAAATACTATGATGTTCTCCACAAACAGAGCAGATAGGTTTGCCATTTTTTCTAGCTAATATTTCAATAATCAGCACTTCTTGCTGAGCTTTTTTCTTAATATATTCTTTTTCATACACAAAAGACTTGAGATATTCAAATTTGTTTAGTAATGTTCTTATTCGCATCAGTATTTTGTTGAGTTTTGTTTTAGTCGATTAAATTATGAACAAAATCCTGATGCATTTCAACTTTTTCTGATTATTTTATTCTGTTAATAATATCCTGTTTCCATTTCCCATATTTCAATACTTATTTAAATTTTTAAAACTTACAAATAGCTTTATTCAGATATCCATAGGTCTGTCAGAGAAGAGACACTTGTGATATATCTCGTAGGGAATGGCTTGGCCTGTGAATATGTGAATAAAGCGGTGCTGCAAATAAATCTCAATTTTTAATATTATTGAGGTAAAATGATCCACTAATTTTTCAGAAGACCCTTTATTTATTACTTGTTTAAGTTGTACTTCTGCATCAGAAAAGAATGAAAAATCTTGAGAATTTGTATATGCTATGTTCATAAGAGAGTGCTTTTTATGGGTTATGGTTTTGGGAAGCTCATATGTACCATAAATTGCATTCTCTTTCACTATACAATTTATTTATATTATTGATTTTATTGATCTTTTTCCTTGATTTTGTACCTCAAAAGATCTACACCCAAGTACTTTTGGACAAGCAGATAAGGCACTTTATCAAGCCAAGGAACAGGGGCGCAATCGTTGTGTTATTGCAAAGATGGTATAAGGTGTGACGTTCGGAAATGTGTTGGTATCCGTAATTGGTGAGGTGTAGTTACTATTACTGGGGACGCTCAAGCACATCCATGTGAAGCTCAGCCTCGGCATCCATGCCTTGAAAAGCCTCCTGATCCATCGCCTACACACCATATTCCACATATTGCTACGTATTTCCGAAGGCCACCTTCTCTTGATCTTTGTTTCCAAGTACTAACAAGCTAATTGGCAAAAACAATCCCAGGTAGCCAGGTGGCTAGTGATGGCCAGAAAGCCAGTGCTATTAACATTAATAATTGAATTAAAATAAAGGGAATAATGCCTTTATAAATATCTATGGTTTTAACACTATCAGGTGCTACACCTCTTAAGTAAAATAGTGCAAATCCAAATGGAGGCGTTAGAAATGATGTTTGGAGATTTATTGCGATCATAATTCCCAGCCAGACCGGATCTACTCCAAGCGTTAGTAGTACTGGAGCGATAATTGGGACTACAACGAAGGTGATTTCTATAAAGTCCAGAACAAACCCGAGTAGAAACATCACTAGCATTACAATGAGTAGGGGACCAAAAACACCTTCTGGAAAAATACCTGAAAATATATTATCAGGATCATTTTCTGCAACTCCGGTTAGAAATTCTTCAATTAATTCATCCCCGCCAAAACCTCTAAAAACAAGAGAAAATATGGCAGCACCAATAAAAATAAAAAATATCATACTGGTGACTTGAGTGGTGGATTGTACGACTTCTTTAAGCACTGATAAAGAAAGTTGTTTTTTAAATAGAGCTAAAATAGTTGCACCAATAGCACCGACAGCAGCTGCTTCTGTGGGAGTTGCTGCACCTGTAAGAATAGAACCTAACACAGAAAGCATTAATAATAATGGTGGTAGTAGAGCATGGATTACTCGTATAAAAATGGACTGTGTGTGATTATTGTCTGTTTTAAATTGTTCTGGAATTAGATCTGGACGAGTATAGCCGACAAATAATAGGTATAAAATATAACAAAGAACTAATAACAGGCCTGGAATTAATGCCCCGACAAATAAATCTCCAACGGATAATGTTTCCGGGGCAAAGATCCCCATATTGAGTTGTGCTTGCTGATAGGCTGATGAGAGTACATCTCCCAGTAAAATTAAGATAATGGAAGGAGGGATAATTTGCCCTAAAGTACCAGCCGCACAAATACTACCGGTGGCAATACTGGGGTGGTAGCCTCTTTTTAACATGATGGGTAGTGAAAGTAAGCCCATAGTAACGACAGTGGCACCAACAATTCCAGTGCTGGCCGCTAATAACATACCCACGAGAATAACTGAAATACCCAAGCCACTTTTCAATGTACCGAATAGATCTGCCATGGTACCTAATAATTCTTCTGCTACTTTAGAACGTTCCAGCATCACTCCCATGAAAACAAATAAGGGTACAGCAATGAGTGTCTGGTTGGTCATAATGCCATAAATACGATTAGGCAATGCGAATAAGAATGTTGCATCGAAGGTATCAGTCATCAGACCGATAGTGGCGAAGATTAGAGCGGTTCCACCTAAAGAGAGTGCAACGGGGTAGCCAATTAATAGTACCAGACAAATGGATAAAAATAATAATAGAGGCATTATAGCTTCCACTATATTTCCTCTTGTGTATCTGATGGGCTGGTTAGATAGTTGAGATTTAATAAAAACTGGCTGATTCCCTGCATTAATAACAAGAGAGTCATGATTAAAATAGAGGATTTCAGCAGGTAGACTCTCGGTAATCCGCCTGCTTCACCGGATTCTTCTCCCATTACCCATGAAGCTATAACATAGTCCCAGCTGCTCCATGCAATAAAAAATATAACAGGAAATAATAAAAAAATTGTACCGAGTAGGTTTACCCAGGCTTTGTTGCGGCGAGATATTTTAGAGTAGAAAATATCGACACGTACGTGACCATCATATTTCAGTGTATAAGGAATACCGATTAAAAAAACCAGAGCGTGCATATAAACGACAGATTCCTGCATCGCAATCCAGCCAGTTGAAAATCCATATCTTAGAATAACAATAGAAAAAGTAGTCAATACCATGGCTAAGGTCAGCCAGGCAATTAATTGACCACTCCAAACGGTAATTTTTTCCAGGGATTGTGCTATCTTGATACTGTGTTTTGTTAAGGGCATTAAAGCCTTACCATTGAAAAATTTTCCATTGCTGGACAGTAGATTTTTTAATATCACGATCGGAAATTCTATCAAAGGAGCCATTACCATCAGTATCATAAAGATAATAAGCTGGTCCCTTGTCAGGTGTTATTTTTACTTTATAAGCAATACCGTTAATGCTATGAGTTTCAATGGTCTTGTCATCACGCTTGATAATATTAATATCAACATTTTCAAGAGGGTTAACCTTATCATCATCAGGTTTAACTTTCTCTTCATTAGTTGCTTCTTCTATTTCGGCAAAACAGGGGAATGAGAATGTGATTAGAAGTGCGCTGATTAATAACGCAAAAGAGATTTTATTCATTTAACAATCCTTGACTACTATGTCTTAAGTAATTTAAGAATTATACACTTTATCGCTCTTCTCTAACATAAAATTTTTTCTAAATGCTTATATCATTCTAGTGGAGTTTAGTTTAAAAAATCATGGTTGTTTTTCAGGTAAGTAGCCAACAATATTACTGGAGTCATTAATAAAACCAGTGAAGCGGCCAGAATAATAATTTGAGGGAGATATAATACATCAGGCATGATCTATAAGCATGTGATAAGTAAACAACTGCCCGTTATAAAAAAACAATAGCAGTTGTAATTCCGTCTTTTATTGTTTTACAGCATAGTGATCGCATTCGTCCATTTTTTTCTTTAGCTTCTTGTCAGGTAAAACTGTAAGCAAAAAGGTAGATACCAATATTATTGGGTGCAGATCTTTTGAAATGACGAAATTATAGAATAAATTCAACAATTAATGCTTGAAAATAAAAAAGAGAGAGATCAAACTAGAGGTTTATAAGTATCTGACATTCATAAACCTGAAAAAAGAGCCCTCTCATGAACATAACATACCTTGATTTAAATGATTTTTCATTCTTTTATGGTGCACAGAAAGAATTTTATTTGTTAATAAAACAGCTCAAGTCTGACCACAGTGCAGAGAGTGAACATGGTAAAATAGAAAGTTTCATCAATAAGAAAGGCCATGAAATCATGAGACAGCTATTGCAAGGTTGGCTGGATTTAAAAGCTGACAAAGAGAAAAAGAAAGACAGTGTCATCACAGGATCAGGTGAACTTTTAAGCCATGTTCAAGTCACCACAAGTCGAGCACTTGAAAGTTTATTTGGTAAAGTCAATGTGACTCGAATTGGCTATAG
>JAUJGA010000224.1:0-15258 GCA_042095675.1 Gammaproteobacteria bacterium | reverse complement strand
TGTGAAATACGAAGAAGTTTACCTTAAAGATTATCAAAGTATTGACGAGCTAAAAAGCTCTCTAAAGGAATATTTTGAGTTTTATAATTATGAAAGGCCACACAAGGCACATGATGGAAAAACACCTGCTCAAGCATATGGCATTATGACAAAAGTTGTTTCAGAACTAAAATTGGCTGCATAAAAGCGAGCCTATTAACGATGGATATTTTATATCTTATTTTTTAACTGACTTGTCTTTACGATAAGGTCCACTTTACTTCCTGATCACTGACCGCTATGGAATAGGCAGGAAAAAATTTAGTAATTCTTAACTTAGACTTTGGCCACCCAAATTGTTTTCTGCTGGTATTACTATTAAAGCTACCACCTTCCTTATCAGCATGATACATGGTTAATATATCACCGGTTTTTACTCGACTTTGGCTGCCAATATTCAGATAGATATCTTTTTTGTCCTTATCTATGATTCTTATGGTATAGGGACGACAGGATAGGGTATTGATAATGGCTGTGGCTTGTTGTGTTAAGATATCATCAAACTTTTGTCCATATGCCGTTGCAAAAAATTCATCACTGCCATAGACGATGTCATAATCGGGTTTTACCATACCATTTGTAATCGTATATGAATAATGTCTTTTATCGATGAGTTCTTCTGTTAACGTATCATGCAGGTATATATATATGACTATATTATGCCTTTTGGGTTTATTATGCTGGTCAATAGGAGATACAAATCTAAAGGGTAAATTAAATTTATTGCTATAATCTGAATAGCTAAGATCTCTAATAACACCGGAAATAACATACTGTACATCAAGATCTTTTTCTATTGAAGCTAATAATGAAGTGCCGTCATCAGTACTAACTTCAGAAATATAAGGTGCAATTTCGGTATCATGATATAAATTAATAGATTCGGCTTCTTTGACTAAAAAATTACCCGAAGAATATAAACGTTGTAGAAGATCTCTTCCAATGCCTTTTTCAAAACCTTTAAAATCATTTATTTTACTATTTTCTGGTTTGGTAAGAGGGAAAAATGTTGCAGCAATTTTTTTCTATAATGTGCTGATGGGATATTACATACAAGTACTTTATTTTCAGGTGTCTTAGAAGCTGTTGTCTCTTCAGGTATAGGAATAGATGAGTTAGATTGTTCATCTTCAAGATTAATAAATCCATTCGCATGAATAATCAATGCATGGAAAGTTAAAAAGATAAAAAATATGAACCGTTTAATAGCTAATTGCATTAACATTAATTCTAATAAGCTTAATAATTATCTTATAATATCTCATTTTTACCCTAGAATTTTTATTTTAGATATAATTTTAACTTTTTAATGCTTTTTTTTTGTTTTATCTATATTCTTATCATTTTTTAGCCTATGTGAATTTAAATTATGTCAATATTCTCTATCGATAGTCTTTGTCTGGCCTTTGGTACTCATGTTTTACTGGACCATGCTTCATTTTCTCTTGAAAAAGGAGAAAGAGTTTGTTTGATTGGCCGCAATGGTACAGGAAAAACCACTCTGATGCGTTTGATTCAGGGTGATATGCAGGCAGATGAAGGAGATATTCATAAAAAAGATGGCTTGTTAATAGCCTCACTTTCACAGGAGGTTCCCCATGAGGCCAGTGGTAGTGTTTTTAATATTGTGGCTTCTGGTTTAGGAGAGGCAGCACGATTATTACAGGAATATAACCATATTCTGCATGATGTGGCCAGTGGTGATAGTCAGGCTTTGAAAAAAATGGAGGCTGTACAGCATCAACTTGAAGATATTAATGGCTGGTCTATGGTGCAAAAAGTGGAAGAAACTATTTCACGCTTACAACTCTCTGCAGAGGAATTGATTGAAAATTTATCTGGAGGTTTAAAGCGCCGTGTCATGCTTGCACGTGCTCTGGTAAATGAGCCGGATATTCTTATGCTGGATGAGCCTACCAACCACTTGGATATAGAATCTATTTTATGGCTGGAAATGTTTCTCAAAACCTATAGTGGTTGTGTTTTATTTATTACTCACGACAGGGTGTTTTTACAAAATGTCGCCACCAGGATACTGGAATTAGATCGTGGTTTATTAGCCTCTTTTCCAGGAGACTATGAAACTTTTCTACGTCGAAAAGAAGAAATGCTGCATGCTGAAGAAAAAGCCAATGATCTATTTGATAAAAAATTGGCAGAGGAAGAAGTCTGGGTACGTCAGGGCATTAAAGCACGACGTACACGCAATGAAGGAAGAGTTCGAGCTTTAAAAGCGATGCGTGATGAGCGTAGTCAGCGTAGAAATCAGATAGGGAAGGCCAAATTAGAGCTGGATGATAAAAATAATTCCGGTAAATTAGTGGTTGAAGTTGATAAGATTAGCTTTGAATATGAAGGGAAGTCTATTGTTAATAACTTTTCAACGACTATATTGCGTGGTGATCGTATTGGTATTATTGGTCCTAATGGTGTGGGTAAGACAACTCTGCTTAATTTATTATTAGGTGAGCTTGAACAACAATCAGGTGAAGTTAAACTGGGTACCAAACTTAAAATCGCTTATTTTGATCAATTACGTAATCAATTAGATCAGGAAAAGTCAATTCTGGAAAATATTGGCCAGGGACGTGAATTTGTTAGTATCAATGGTCGCGATCGACATGTATTTAGTTATTTAAGAGATTTTCTGTTTTCATCCGAGCGAGCCAAAGTTTCTGTTAAGGCATTATCCGGTGGAGAAAGAAATCGTCTCTTGCTGGCAAAGTTATTTACCAGACCTGCAAACTTATTAGTTCTGGATGAACCTACCAATGATTTAGATAGTGATACTCTGGAACTTTTAGAGTCATTATTAGTTGAATATCAGGGAACTTTAATTATTGTCAGTCATGATCGCTCTTTCCTCAATAATGTCATTAGCAGTTCACTGGTTTTTGAAGAAGATGGCATAAATGAGTATGTTGGTGGTTATGATGACTGGTTAAGACAGAGAAAACAGCCTGATACGATAAAATCGGTGGAACTTAAAAGTAATAAAAGAATTCAACCAGCGATTAAACTTTCTTATAAAGAACAGAGAGAGTTGGATGAATTACCCAATAAAATAGAAAAGCTGGAAAATGAGCAATCTGATTTGGAAGTAGTCATTGCAAAACCGGAGTTTTATCAGCATGAACAAAAGATAATAAATGCTAAATTAGCAGATCTAGAGACTGTTAATCAAAAATTAGAAATTGTCTATGCTCGCTGGGATGCTTTAGAGTCATAATTTTAACTTGATTTATCTGCATAACTAGTTTATCCTCATTCGCCTTGGAGAGGTGGCAGAGTGGTCGAATGCGCACGCTTGGAAAGCGTGTAAACCGCAAGGTTTCGGGGGTTCGAACCCCCCCCTCTTCGCCATATTATATTGATGACATATTCCTGTCAGTCCAGCAATGTCTATCGCATTTTATAATTTCAAGATAAATAGCTGGAAACTTCATGCTAAATTGAGTTGTTTCGTCTAAAATATTATGATAGTTATAATCTAATAATATTGCTTTGGAGATAAGAATGGGTGCAAAAACTTTATATGATAAATTATGGGAAAGTCATGTTGTCCGTGAAAACGATGATGGGACCTCATTATTGTATATTGATAGACAGCTTATTCATGAAGTGACATCCCCACAGGCTTTTGAAGGCCTGAGAATAGCTAATCGCAAGCCATGGAAATTATCAGCTAATTTAGCAACACCTGATCATAATGTACCCACCAGTCATCGTGAACATGGCATAGTGGATCCTATTGCAAAGCTTCAGGTTGATACTCTGGATCAAAACTGTGATTTATTTAAAATTACTGAATTTAAAATGGACGATATCCGTCAGGGTATTGTACATGTCATTAGTCCAGAACAGGGCGCTACTTTACCAGGTATGACTCTAGTTTGTGGTGATTCTCATACTTCCACTCATGGGGCATTTGGTACTTTGGCTTTTGGTATTGGTACTTCAGAAGTGGAACACGTTTTAGCCACTCAATGTCTGATTCAGAAAAAATCAAAAAATATGCTGGTGCAGGTTGATGGCCAGTTGAATCCAGGTATTACGGCTAAAGATGTTATTCTGGCTATTATCGGCAAAATAGGTACTGCTGGTGGAACCGGATATGCTATTGAATTTGCCGGAGAGGCAATTCGTTCATTTTCCATGGAAGGTAGAATGACTTTATCGAACATGGCAATAGAAGCCGGTGCTCGAGCCGGAATGATTGCTGTAGATGATACGACTATTGCATATGTTAAAAATAGACCTTATGCACCACAGACAGAAGTGTGGGATAAGGCGGTTACTTATTGGCAGAATTTTCATAGTGATGCTAATGCGCATTTTGATAAAGTAGTTAGTCTTGATGCAACAGAGATAAAACATCAGGTCACCTGGGGTACTTCCCCTGAAATGACTATGGCTATTGATGAAACAATCCCCGATCCTGCACAGGAAACAGATTCAGTTAAAGCGGCCGGGATGCAGGCAGCTTTGAATTATATGGGGCTTATAGCAGGCACACCAATTAACGAAATAGATGTTGATGTGGTTTTTATTGGTTCCTGTACTAATTCTCGTATTGAGGATATGCGTGCCGCTGCTGATATTGCCAAAGGCAATAAGGTTGCGAGTAATATTAAACAGGCACTTGTTGTACCCGGTTCAGGCTTAATAAAAAAACAGGCTGAAAAGGAAGGACTGGATCAAATATTTATTGAAGCAGGTTTTGAATGGCGTGATCCAGGCTGTTCTATGTGTTTGGCAATGAATGCAGATCGTCTTGAGTCAGGTGAACGTTGTGCTTCCACTTCAAATCGTAATTTTGAAGGCAGACAAGGGCAGGGTGGAAGAACACATTTGGTGAGTCCTGCTATGGCAGCAGCTGCGGCTATTAAAGGACATTTCGTGAATAGTAATGAGTTAGGCAGTCAGTAGGATATATAATGGAAAAATTTACAAAATTTACAAAATTTACAAAATTTACAAAATTTACAGCAATTGCAATGCCTCTTGATCGAGTCAATGTTGATACCGATGCCATTATTCCTAAACAATTTTTAAAATCAATACATAGAAGCGGCTTTGGTCCTAACTTATTCGATGAATGGTGTTATCTGGATCAGGGTGAGCCTGGCATGGATAATACTAACCGTCCATTGAATAAAGACTTTGTTTTAAATAAGTCTCGTTATAAAGGTTCACAAATACTTCTGGCACGAGACAACTTTGGTTGTGGTTCTTCACGTGAACATGCTCCCTGGGCATTAGAGGATTATGGTTTTAGAGTGATTATTGCCCCGAGTTTTGCTGATATTTTTTATAATAATTGTTTTAAAAATGGACTATTACCGATTATTCTAGCAGAAGACATAGTGGATCAATTGTTTAACTTAACTGATGCTAATGAGGGATTTCAGTTAAGTGTTGATTTAGCAGAACAAAAAATAACATCTGCCATGGAAACAATTACTTTTAGTACTGACTTTGAAATTGATCAGTTTAGACGTCATTGTTTATTAGAAGGTTTGGATGAAATTGGCCTGACTCTGGAACATGCGGATGATATTAGAGCATATGAGTGCAGTCAAAAGGAAATAACCCCTTGGTTGTTTTAATGATTTAATAAAAGATAAAACGTATTTATTCAACATGTATAGTATCAACTTTAAGTGAAACTTTGAGGTCACTTATTTTTACAATACTCATGGTTATTAGTTACAATAAAAAGAGGTAACTACTCATCATATGGACTAACAAATAACATTTGAGCCTTATGCTCACTTATTTTTAGAACTTAGAAAACTCACTACGTTCAGACAGTTATAAGTACTAAAAACAAGCAGCCATAAGACTTTTGTTAATTTAGACTGAGTAGTTACAAAAAGATTAATAACCTTTAATAATAGAGTAGAAAATTATGACTAAAAAAATAGCCGTATTACCTGGTGATGGTATTGGTGTTGAAATTGTTGTACAGGCTGTAAAAGTATTAGACTGTTTAAAAAATGATTTTGCATTAAATATTGAAATGGAAGAGGGCTTAGTGGGGGGAGCTGCTTATGATGATTCCAAAAATCCTTTACCAGAAGCTACCTTACAATTAGCCAAAGAGTCTGATGCAGTTTTATTAGGTGCGGTGGGTGGTTATAAATGGGAGTCACTGGATATTGCAGTACGTCCTGAAAAAGGCTTATTAGGTTTACGTTCAGAATTAGAACTATTTGCTAATTTACGTCCGGCAATTTTGTATCCGCAATTAGCCCATGCTTCAACACTAAAGGAAGAAGTAGTATCCGGTCTTGATATTATGATTGTGCGTGAATTAACTGGCGGTATATATTTTGGCCAGCCCAGAGGCATAAGAACTTTAGATAATAATGAAAAGCAGGGTTTTAATACTCTTGTCTACAAAGAATCAGAAATTGAACGTATTGCTCATGTTGCTTTTGAAACTGCAATGAAAAGAAATAAGCGTCTTTGTTCAGTAGATAAAGCCAATGTCTTAGAGTGTACAGAATTATGGCGTGAAGTTATACAAAGAGTAGCTAAAGACTATAAAGAAGTTGAACTGATTCATATGTATGTTGACAATGCTGCTATGCAATTAGTGCGGGCACCAAAACAATTTGATGTGATGGTGACTACTAACATGTTCGGTGATATATTGTCTGATTGTGCTGCTATGTTAACAGGCTCAATTGGCATGTTACCTTCGGCATCCATGGATAAAAATCAAAAAGGCATGTATGAGCCTATTCATGGTTCTGCACCTGATATTTCGGGTCAGGATTTGGCTAATCCACTGGCAACTATCTTATCTGTAGCTATGATGCTGCGTTATTCTTTGGCAGAAGAGTACCTTGCTATTAAGATAGAAGATGCAGTGGAATCTGTACTCAATCAGGGTTTACGTACACCTGATATTTGTACTGATGCAGATACTAAAGTAGGAACTGAGGCTATGGGTGATGCTGTCGTGTCAGCTTTAACAGCATAATACTTATTTGCTATTAAAGACTCAGAGTAAATGAAAATATAGATAATAATGTTTAAAAGGTTTAAAGATAATGACTAAAGAATATGATGTTGCAGTAGTAGGAGCAACAGGTGCTGTTGGTGAGACAATGATGGCTATTCTTGAGGAACGTGACTTTCCTATAAGAAATTTATACCCATTAGCCAGTGCACGTTCAGCAGGTAGTAAAATCCAGTTTAAAGGAAAGCATTATACAGTGCAGGATTTAAGTGAATTTGATTTTTCTCAGGCTCAAATAGGTTTGTTTTCAGCCGGAGGTAGTATTTCTGAAGAGTATGCTCCCAAAGCAGCTGCCAGTGGTTGTGTTGTCATTGACAATACTGCTCACTTTCGTTATGACGATGATATTCCTTTAGTAGTCCCTGAAGTTAATCCTCATGCAATTGACAGATATAAAGAGCGAGGCATTATTGCTAATCCAAACTGTTCTACTATTCAAATGCTGGTTGCTTTAAAACCAATTTATGATGCTGTAGGTATAGAGCGTATCAATGTTTGTACTTATCAGGCAGTCTCAGGTACAGGTAAAAATGCGATAGAAGAATTAGCGACTCAAACAGCTAATATTCTTAATGCCAAAGACGTTAAGGTTGAAGTTTATCCAAAACAGATTGCTTTTAATGCCCTGCCTCAAATTGATGTTTTTAAAGATAATGGTTATACCAAAGAAGAAATGAAGATGGTTTGGGAAACGAATAAAATCTTTGAAGATGACTCTATTTTAGTTAATCCGACAGCGGTTAGAATACCTGTGTTTTATGGTCACTCTGAAGCTTTACATATTGAAACAAAAGAAAAAATTTCTGTAGAAAAAGCAACTGAGCTATTGAAAAACTTTACTGGTATTGAAGTGCTTGATGATAGAGTTGATGGTGGCTATGCAACGGCAGTAACAGAGGGTGCTACCACCGATCCTGTATATGTTAGTCGTATCCGTGAAGATATTTCTCATCCAAGAGGATTGAATATGTGGGTTGTAGCTGATAATGTTCGCAAAGGTGCAGCATTAAATAGTGTTCAAATTGCAGAAATACTTATCAAAGATTATATCTGAGTTATCTCCGTACATATCTTGACCCAATGTAGCTATAAGCACTAACTTGTTACTAAAATGTGATCTAATTGACACTTTTAAAAATATTCGTTAATTATTTCATGTTTTCCTTGAGTTTTTCTATTTAACATAGTAAAAACAAGACTAATAATTATAATTAAGGGAGTTGGCAAGTGCGGAAATCAATTCTTGCATGTACGGTGTCTTTATTAATGTCACCTGTTGCTACATGGGCATTGGGTATAGGGGATGTACAGGTTAATTCTTCATTAAATCAACCACTGCATGCAGAAATCGGTGTTCATTCTGCAACAAAAAAAGATATTGAGTCGCTACGCATTAATATTGCCTCTAAAGAAGCCTTTAACAAAGCTGGTCTTGTTCGTAGTCACTACCTCACTAAGCTCAAATTCAATGTTATACAAAAAAATGGACAGTCTGTTGTTGTCATTACCACAGGTAAATCTTTTAAAGAACCTTATATTGAATTTTTAATAGAAGCGAGCTGGGGCTCAGGACGCTTAATAAGAGAGTATACAATTCTTGTTGACCCTCCTGATTTTTTAACTAATCAGTCAGTTCCAGTTAAAATAGCTGAAGTCAATAGTACATCAGAAGTCAGACGTGATATTACCTCTTTGATGGAAGGTCTTTCCTATGGTCCAACAAAATACAATGATACTTTATGGACTATTGCAAAAAATCTAAGCCCTGATGATGTCACTATTAATCAAATGATGCTGGCATTACTGAGAGAAAATCCTAAAGCATTTATCAATAATAATATTAATAATTTAAAAGCAGGTTATGTTTTACGTATTAATGATCAGAAAACTTTATATAAGCTTGATAAAAGAACAGCACAACGTGAAGTTAATCAGCAATATCAAGCATGGAAAGAATTAAGATCGCAACAAACTGCTAATACCAACCTTGTAGATAGAAGTGAGCGTAATGATGCTGTAAAAAATGAGGGTGAGCTTAAGTTAGTCGCTTCTGGAAAATCAGATGATACAGATAAGATAAATAAAGACTCGAATGTAGATGAACAGGCAAAAGAAATAAGAGAAAAGCTGGCTTTATCAATTGAAGCCATTGATTCAGCAACCTCTGAAAATTTAGAGTTAAGAGAACGAGTTAAAGAGCTTGAAGCTATTCTTGAAACCAAATCTTCCCTTATGGATTTAAAAGATGCCAGTCTTGCTGCATTACAAAAACAAATAGAAGTTAAGAACTTAGAAGTACCCGAAGATTTAAAAACTGAAGAAAATATAGAAACTCCTGCTCAATCAGAAGTTATTGATGAGACTATTGGTATTGGTGAGATAATTAACCCAGAGTTTGCTGATCATATTGATGCATCTGTTGAGTTAGTTAAAGACGAACAATTAGTTTTGGACATGGCAGCTAAAAAAGAAACTGATGCTAATATTGAAATGGCTGCTGAAGTTGCAGTAAAAGAACAGTTAATTGAATCTGAAAAACAAGAATCAATAATTTTACCTTTTAAGGATAAAATAGTTGAAACTGATAAGAAAGCTCAGGAAAAACCTAAAACACCTGTTAAAAAATCAGTCGTATCGAAACCAGATGAAAAACCTTTAACACCACTATATGAAGAAATAGCTGCCTTATTAGTTGTTGAATATCTACCATTTATTGCAGGAGGTTTAGGATTATTAGTCATATTGCTTATAGTTTTGAAATCTCGAGGTGGTAAAAAAGATCAGGATTTTGAAGAAAGTATTATCGATAAGCATACGCTTAAAGTAGATAGTGAATATTTTCAGGAACAGAATAAATCAGCACAAATTGATGATAATGAAACATCTTTCATAAGTGATTTTTCTGCAGAAAATACAGAAAGCCTAATGCCTGATGATACAGAAGATGATCCATTATCAGAAGCGGATGTATTTATGGTATATGGTCGTTATCTACAAGCTGAAGAATTTCTTAATGAAGTGATTGAAAAAGAACCTCAGCGTATTGACTTTAAAATGAAACTACTTGAAGTCTACCTAGGTGATAATCAAAAAGATGCCTTTGTTGCACAGGCTGAATTAATTAAAGGTCTGATAATTGATGAAGATGAAAATGTTGAGGTTTCATCTGATTGGGCCACTATCGTTGCCTGGGCAAAGAAATTAGATATTAATTTAAGCCCTGAAGATTCTATTGAAGATAGCGCATCTGTTGATGAAGCTGATACAGAAAATGATAATTTTGATGGGGTTGTGGATGATGGTGAAGCATCTTTAGATGAGATTGTTGATACAATAGAAGAAGACTCTGAAACTTCAAGTGAATCATCACTCGATGATAATTTAGATGTATTTGAACAACTAGAAGAGAGTAACGAAGAGCCCATAGATGAGTCTGGTGAAGAATTTGAAATACCAGCTGATGCGTCTACAGATTTAGAATTTGATACCATAGAAAATTCAGAGCAGAAAAGTAATCTTCTCATTGATTTAGAAGAAACATCAGTTGTTGAGCAAAATAATTCTAATAATTTAGAGCCTGAAGAGGGACTTTCTCTTGATATCGAGGAATCTGAAAGTGAACTTACTGAAATAGATTTAGATGATAGTCTTGAGTTAGATGATTTTGAACTTGAAGAAGTAGTAGAGTCAAACTCAGATGAGACTATAGAAGAAATTTCTGATGATTTAAGTAACGTAGATTTAGAAGATGATCTTTCCCTGGATTCATTTGATTTGGATATGAGTGACTTGGACATTGATGGAGATATGGAGGAGGCTAATGCTGTTGATACAAAATTAGATTTAGCAAGAGCATATATTGACATGGAAGATTTAGATTCAGCTTCAAGCATTTTGACAGAAGTCCTTAATGATGGTGATGAAGAACAAAAATCTCAGGCCAAAGCTTTACAGGAACAGGCAAATTCCCAGTAAAGTTTAAGCTCTAATTTTTTAACAGAGCGTAGCGAAAATCTCGGGGCTTGCCCCCGTGCTGAATAGTGTAGACATGGCTTATCCCTGTCTATATTATTCAGTACATGGAACTTCAAAGAAATACGCATCATGTCTTTAGGCTAATGTATAATTTTGTCTGGATACCAAAATATAGGCATAAAGTTTTTATGGAGCCTTATCGTACAACGATGAAGGCGATTATTCAGAAAATTGGATATATTACGATATTGATATCGTTGAGCTTGAAATGCCAGAAGATCATATTCATATGGTTATCAGGAGTGTAACCAGGCAATCACCTAGTGGTATAATACAAATAATAAAAAGTATTACCGCTCGTGAATTTTTCAGGATTTATCCTGAAATTAAGAAAAAATACTTCTGGGGCGGTAAGTTGTAGACGCAAAGTCACTTTGTTGAAACGATTGGGAATGCAAATGAGAAACAATTAGAAAGTACGTTCAAGAACAGCTAGTTGAGTAAGATCAAAAAGAAAGACATTCAGACCAGCTGGACTTGTTTTAAAACTCGGTCGCTTGCGGCTGAGATATTTATCATTTAGCCTCTGGAGTTTTGCAAGAGGCTCTTTAATTAATTAAAAACTTCTAAGGCCTATAATGTTAAATGATATACAACTTTCTCTCTTGAAACAAAGCGCTCATGTGCCATTTCAAGTAAATATCAGCAGTGAGCAATTTTTAACCGGTACAGGAGCGGTTCTGGAATGTGTAGAAATTCTACGTGCTACACATCAGAAAAAAATGGTTTGCCAGGCTATCTTTGAAAAACAAAAAGTTATCGCTAAGTTTTTTCTCAGCCCTGATACTGCAAAAAGTGATTTTGAGCAGGAATTATCCAGTTATACTCTATTAACTAAGGCTCAGATTAACACTCCAAAACAACTCACCAGCTGCATACTTAATAAATCTGGCTTTTATGTTTTATATGAATATTGTGACTCAATAAGTTCTCTTGAACAAAAAATCCCATTAAAATCTAATAAGTATTCACGGGCTTATATTAATCAAATCATGCAAATTCTTGCACAAATGCATAATAGTAATATCCAACAAATTGATATACAGATTAAGCACTTTTTTATACAAAAAGATGATCAGCTTATTGTTGTTGGTTGTGCCAATATAACTACCTTAGAGGTCTCATCCAGTGCTTTAAGCAATGAAACACGTATTGCACAAATTCATAAAACTCTGGCTACTTTTTTTGCTCAATTATCTATTAATTATGACCCATATAGAGAAGAGTTTCTAAAATCTTATCAACTTGCAACTATCATCAGTAAGAAACTATCTTCACAGTCCATTTGTCAGGATATAAAAAAAATTAGACAGTTAGAGTTACAAAAATATCATAAAAAAGCATTAATTGGCCATTCTAAATTTATTTATGAAAAAGATGAACATACAACATTAATTTATGATAAACAGTGGCAGGATTTTTATCAGCAAATAAACAGCATATTCGAGACTTCTGTTCACTTAAACGATAGCCAATCTCAAAATATAGTTTTAGCTCAGAGTGGAGACAAAAAAGTTGTCATTAAACGTTATTCAAAACTTAAATTATCTAAATCCGGAAAATCCAGTCAAGCCTGGAATAGTTGGCAAAATACTCAGCAGCTAATAGCATTAGGAATTAATACACCAAAGCCAATTTCCATTATTGAAAAAAGTACCACCTGGTTAAAAAAGTACTCATTTTATCTGAGTGAATATAATCCATTAGAAGATGCACTCACACATTATTCAAAAAAGACTGAACTTTCAAAAAATCATTTAGAAGAATTCAAACAGCTATTTACTGTCATGATTAGCTCAGACGTAAGCCATAGTGATTTAAGGGCAGATAATATTTTACTTACATATGATGGTTTATCCCTATTTGGTGTAGATGCCATAAAATTTTATTCACCTTCTGTAATGAAACTACATAGGTTTAAAAAAATATTTGATAAAGATTTAAAGAATTTTATGAAAAACTGGCCCTTAAATTCAACAATATATCAACAATTTAAACAATTATTATCAGAATTACCCTATAAACCACCTTGTTGATTACCAGACTATTACTTATCCATTCAATACTTGTTAAAATGGCTAATAATTTATTTCACCAAATAAGGACAACTCAGTGCCATTGATTACGCTTGGACTTTCAGGCTCTCTTAATCACGATCCCTCAGCAGCTCTTTTTATTGATGGCCACTTAGTGGCTGCTGCTGAGGAAGAACGCTTTCTCAGAGATAAGCATGCCAAGAGTAAAATGCCTCTGGAATCTACAAAATTTTGTCTGGAGTATGCTGGTATTACAGCAAATGATATTGATATTGTGGCTGTACCTTATGCAGAAATTGATCTTTCTACACCTGCACGCTGGCATTATGCTAAACGTTATTGGTATGCACCGGATAGAGCCCTAGATGCTTTGTTTAATGGCAATCGCCGGTATCGTCGTTATGTTGGACGCATTAAATCCATGTGTGAAAGCGTGGGGATTGACTGTGATAAGATTCAATTTGAATCCGTTGAACATCATTTAGCTCATGCCAGCAGTGCCTATCATTTAAGTGGCTTTAAAGAAAAAACCGCAATTATGGGCATTGATGGCAAGGGTGAATATGCCACAACTTTTTTCGGCTATGGTGAAAATGGGAAAATCCATAAAATAAAAGAATTTTATGATCCTGATTCATTAGGTGGCGTTTATGGTGCATTGACTGAATATTTAGGCTTTGAAATGCTCGATGGTGAGTTTAAAGTTATGGGTATGGCACCCTATGGCAATGCTGATAAATATAATTTCTCGCGCTTAATTTCCCTTGAAGAAACTGCTCAGGGCTTAGACTTTAAAGTCAATACTGATCTAATCAATGTCATAGGCACTCGTCGTTATAAAGAAAATGGTCAGGGCTATTATTTTTCACCTAAATTAATTAACTGGCTTGGCCCTAAACGTCAGGGTGATGAGATAGATGATCCCTATATTGATTATGCAGCCTCTATTCAAAAATTATTTGAAGAAGTCTCGTTAAAGCTAATGGATTATTATCTGGGTGATATTATTAAAGAGACTGGTAAAATTGCCTTTGCCGGTGGTTCTGCACTGAATGTTAAGCTCAATCAGAAGATTGTTGCACGTGATGACGTCAAAGAGCTTTTTGTTCAACCTGCAGCATCTGACGCTGGTACTGCAATTGGTGCAGCTTCATATGCTATTGCATCCAGAGGCATTGAACTGGAAAAAATGGAACATGTCTTTTTAGGCCCGAAGTTTAGCAATAAGCAATGTATTGAAGCATGTAATACCTATAAAATAGAAGATACTCAGAAAGTAAAATTTGAACAAATCACTGATGTCCCCAAAAAAATTGCCAAAATACTAGCCGATGGTAATCCTGTTTCCTGGTTCCAGGGACGTATGGAGTTTGGACCCAGAGCTCTAGGTGGACGTAGTATTTTAGGCTGTCCCAGTATTGAAGGGGTTGCCGATAAAATTAATGAACAAATTAAATTTCGTGAGCGCTGGCGACCTTTCTGCCCCAGTATGTTAGATACCGTTGCCCCGCTGATGCTGAAAACAGACCACCCGGCTCCATTTATGACCTTTACCTTTGAAGTCAATGACGGCTGGGCAGAACGTGTACCGGAAGTAGTACATGAAGATGGAACAGCACGTGCTCATACCGTAATAGAACGAATTAATCCACGCTATTATGCATTATTGAAAGAAGTTGAAGTTTTAACCGGTAATGGTGTGGTATTAAATACTTCACTTAATCGTCGTGGTGAACCTATGGTTTGTACGCCTGAAGATGCCTTAAATATGTTTTACGGTTCTGATTTGCAATACTTAATTATGCAGGATATTCTTGTCACAAAATAGGAGATAAAATGTATTTAGTGAAAAAAAATCTGATATTATTAGCCATGAAGAATATCTGAATGATGAACTTGAAAGTGAAGTAAAGCATGAAGACATGATTCAATATTTACAGGAAAAACAGAAAGTATAAGAAAATAGGAAATGAATACTATAGTGGACCCCGAAAACTGGACAATAGGTTAAGATATAAGAGCTAACCTAACGGGGAACGAAAAATGAGCAGAAAGAGAAAATCATTCAGTAATGAGTTTAAAGCAAAAGTAGCCATTGAATCGATTAAAGGCCAGAAA
>JAUJGA010000223.1:0-17443 GCA_042095675.1 Gammaproteobacteria bacterium | reverse complement strand
GTCAGTCCATGATCAAATAGTTTAAATACTAATCCAAAAGATCAAACCAGGGACTGACAATGGAAACTATAGATGCTTTGTACTGTGATGTCGATGATTTTAACCAACAATTTTATCCTGAATGGGAAAGATAACAATTAGAGTCTGGAAAAAAGAGGCGTAGAAAGAAAGGTGTTATGACACACAGTGAAATAATGACGATTGTTAGTCATTTTCACCAATCAAATTACAAAGATTTTAAAAATTATTATTTGCGACATGTACATCAATATCTACGAAAACAATTCCCAATATTACTCAGCTATACACGTTTTCTTGGAGTGATGCCAAGAGTGTTAATTCCACTCTGTGCTTATTTCGGTACATGCAAAGGAAAGCCTACTGGTATTGCCTTTGTGGATGCGACTAAGATAAAAGTTTGCCATAATATGCGTATTCCCAAACATAAAGTTTCCTAATTACCCTCAAAGCTCAGCTACCTCTTGGATGTAATATATCTACCGAAGCCAATAACTACGGTAAAGCTGATTTATTGCACTAATACAAACAGGTCATTTTTTCTCTAAGATTGTATATAATTTCTTATTATTCAAAATTTTCATCTATAATATATTGTTTTTACAAATATTATATTTTCTGAATATGGCTGAGCTTTGTAAGTAATCAGGTAAAGTTTTCGAAGGAATTGCAGCTAGGGGCAATTCATCAATGGGTTGGTTTTATGGATTTAAATTACATCTTATTATCAATCATAAGGGTGAAATTTTAGCAACAAAATTGACAGCTAGAAATGTGGATGCTCGTAAACCAGTCATGTAAATGATTAAAGGATTAAGTGGGAAACTCTATGGAGGTAAGGGTTACTTATCTAAGGCATTAGGAGAAGAAGCATTTGATGAAGGTGTTGAATTAATCACCAATGTTCGTAAAAACATGACGGCAACAGCAATGTCAATTTGGGATAAAATCATGCTCAGAAAACGGTTTATTATTGCGATGGTTAATGATCAATTAAAATCCATTTCTCAAATTGAACACTCAAGACATCGCAGTGTACATGGTTTTGTGCTCAATTTAATGGGTTCACTGATTCCTTATTGTCATAAAGAGGCTAAGCCTACAATAACTGTTAGCGTTAATGATATGAAAACATTGACTATTTGATTGTACATTAGTATTTTCTTATCCATATCTGGGGTTATTTATATTCTCCGAATTAGCTATTTTAAACTCCTCATTGCAACTCTGACACTCGTCGTCCACTCTATCGTAAATAGAGAGAAATCTGCCATGAAGATTTTTGACCTGAGACAGTACGTATTTTTTATATTTCCAACCAGCTTTTGGGTGATTTTTACAGCAGCCAGCAAGTACAACAAAGTTAATCTTTGGATTCTTCAATAACGTCGATACAAGAAGAGTAATGGCTCCGCCTCTTGAAAAGCCAAAAACAGTGATATTATTTGGAGGCACACCAGCATCAAGTAAAAATTTGACCTGTTTAGCCACCTTTTTTGAATATATTGGTGGTTTTGTGCCTTTAGACCTCTCCTCGCTGATAACTACAAACTCTTTGTTTTTAAATGATTTCAAAATACCGTAGTAGTCTTGATGTCCCCATTCTGGGTGCTTAGGATGGATTACTTTTGGTCCATGACTTTCAACAATAGCACCATGCATAAAGAAAAGATACTTTGCAGAAATATCAATATTCAGTGGAATATTATAGGATGATTTAGCTGTTGCAGATCCCATTATGAATAATAAAAGTAAAGTAAAACTTAAACGTATTGTAAAAAAGGTAACCTTACGAAATAATTTCATTAATTCACTCATTTTTAAATTTTAATTAATATGATAATCTTGCATTATTATGATCCGTTAAACCTGATTGCGTCTGAAGAAGCAAACTATATCCTTCAATAAAGTTTATGTATTTATCAGATAAAGTTAAATGATCTAGGTCATTGGAAAGATGGTTAATTTTAGATACAGCCGTTAATTGTGAATGGTCGCTATATGGATATGGAACCTAGAACTGATCTCTCCCCGAAATGGCAGCAGTAGGTCATTAGTTAAATTATTACGGATGAACTTAACATTAAAAAATTTGGCTATGTTCCAATTAAGTGTTGATGATATTATAGTCATATATTTACGTGTCTCTGTAGGTTCGACAATAACAAGTTACCCACAAGGGGATTCGCCTGGATGATAATATACAACAACACGGCGAATAAATTCGCATTTACAAAAAATCAACATAATCAACCTATTTAGATTTTTAGCAACCTTTTAACGGAAACATAGCCAAATATTTAACAATATTAGCACCCACTAAAAGACCTTAATATCACTTTATACTGCCTAAGCATTTTATGTATTTGTAATAATATTAATTTAATTTCACAGTATTGTGTAAAGTCCGCTTTTTTCAAATAACACAAAGTCTTATATTTCTCTTATATTTTCGATTTAAGATCGAAAAACTCAATATTTTCCAGTATTATGATGAATATATGTTTTTCTGTTTTTTTCTTTTTTTCTTATTGGTGAAGCGACTGACCCACAGCCATTTTACTTAATCTGCCCGGCAAAATACCACTACCCATTGCCTCTTTTGCAATCGAATGCTTTAGGGGGGATATAATATCTGTCATTAATAAACCACTATTTCTTAACACTGCTAAAGCCGTTGATTGATTAGAAAATAATTTAATCAGGCCATTGGTTATTTTCGCCACTTGTTTAATATCAGCCTGACGCCATTGCCAATAATTATTTAATAAGTCTTTATTGCCTGTATCATAAGTCCTATGCAGCTGAACTTCTTTTGCAATCAGCTCAGCCAAAGCTGAAATATCACGCATCCCCAGATTAAAACCCTGCCCAGCCACTGGATGTACACCATGTGCGGCATTACCAATCAGCGCTACTCTATTTTGATGTGCTAAAGTATTATTTTCAATAGTCATTAACACCAGAGGATAACTAGCCCTTCGACCTACTTTATTAATTCTCCCCAGACGAAAGCCAAAACGTTGCTGTAATTCTTTAATAAATTCTTCATCACTTAAAGACATCAAATATTCCAGCTGATCATCCCTGTCAGTCCAGACCATAGAGCAGCGGTTTCTGCTTAATGGCAATATTGCCAAAGGTCCTGAATCTGTAAAACGTTCATAAGCGACATTCTGATGATGAATTTCAGTTTCTATATTGGCAATAATGGCAGTTTGAGCATAAGCCTGTTGGTGAGTTTGGATTCCCAAAGATTCACGAGTCGTGGAATTTACCCCATCAGCTACAATTAATAATTGTGCTGATAACTTTGTTTCTTGATTATTTGATTTTTTATTTTTATCTATAGTCGTCGTCAGGTGAATAGAAACTTCATCCACAGTCGTTATTAATTGTTGAATAGTCGCAGGACAAAAAAGCTGAATATTTTCCTGTTGTTTTAACTGCTCAATTAAAACCTCTCCCACCACACGACTTTCCACCACATAGCCTAAAGCAGATACACCTTCTTTTTTATGATCCAGGCGGGTAACTCCCATATGTCCCCGATCAGAAACATGAATATGCTTAATCGCCTCATAACCATCACTACGTTTCTCTAACTGCTCCCAAATTCCCATAACACGATAAATTTCTTTAGAACTCCACGCCAGAGCCAGACAACGATCATCAAAACTAGGCTGTGTTTTCTCCTGCTGATAAGGATGCATTTCAATCACAGCAATCTTTAAGTCCAATGGAGCCAAAGCTAGAGCCATAGTAGCCCCAGCCATACCACCACCAACTATTACTACATCAAATTGTTCTATTGAATGTTTTGTCATTCAGGATTGTTCTCTATATTAAGTACGCTGAATTCGTATAATAAGTGCATGACCTCTGATAGTAGCTGAGCAAACACCCTGTAAATTAAACAAGACTCAGGGTTACAATGCCAGGTTACGACACCAACAGCAGAGTCAAGATAATCTAAACAGCTTTCCGTAGTAATCACAAAGCCCGGCGATACATTCAGATCTATTTGCGTCATTTCACAAAGATTAGCACACTTTCCACCCAAAAGAGTTTTATTTTTACCATCACCTTCTTCAAATGCAAAAACTTGTTTATTCATGTAGTTTCTTATTTTTTAAAAATGGATTTGTCGGGATAGTTACGTAATTTCTCTACATACTTCATTCCTGAAGTCTCTTATTCAGGAATTTTTTGAGGCGCGTACTTCAATTACAAAAGATAGATCCCCGATAAGAAACTTCGGTGATGACGGTATAAAGCTATATCTCAATATTCTGGGAGACACTATGGAGCTATTGAATAGTTATTTATAACATAAACATATTACAGAATTGTGACAGTTATAAGCGCCCGAAAATCACATTCATCTGACGTGCTGAACTTTTCGCTTCATCGCTTAATTGATCCCATGAAAAACGCCATTGCCAGTTACCTTCAACAGTACCCGGTGTATTCATGCGATAACCTTCACCCAAATTCATTAAATCCTGCAAGGGTAAAATTGCCAGTTTAGCAACCGATGCCATGGTTCTACTCATCATCACTTGATTCAGAGGATCATAGGGGAAATTAAAATACTGGCGAATATTTTGTTTTTCATCTTCATTGAGGCTTTCAATCCATGATAAAGTGGTATCATTATCGTGAGTACCGGTATACACCACACTATTGACCTGGTGATTATGCGGCAAATAGGGATTTGAAGCCTCACCTGAAAATGCAAATTGCAGGATTTTCATACCAGGAAGATTGAATTCTTCTCTTAACTCATCCACTTCTGCTGTAATAATACCCAAATCTTCTGCCACCAAAGATAAATCCGGATAAGCCTTATACAGAGCAGTTAATAACTTTTTACCAGGAGATTTCACCCATTGGCCATTAATAGCCGTTTCTTCCTCTGCAGGAATTTCCCAACTTGCTTCGAAGCCACGGAAATGATCAATACGCACCAGATCAAATAAATATTGCTGGGTTTTTATACGTTCTACCCACCAGCTGAACTTTGCTTTTTCAATAACATCCCATTGATAATGTGGATTACCCCAACGCTGTCCTGTAGATGAAAAATAGTCAGGCGGGACACCGGCTACTACTTCAGATTCACCCTGCTTATCCAACTTAAAAAATTTACGCTTTGCCCAGACATCGGCACTATCATGTGCTACAAATATCGGCAGGTCACCAAATAGATAAACACCTTTATTATTAGCATACTCTTTCAATAATAACCATTGACTAAAAAATAGGTATTGTTCAAATTGATAATAAAAGATTTCATTTTTAAGTTGAATTTTTGCTTCATCAAGAGCTTTTTTACGACGATTTTTTATCGCTTCGGGCCAGTCCAGCCATCTTTTTTGCTGATGTTCTTTTTTTAAAGCACAATACAAAGCATAATCATCTAACCAAAAAGCTTGTTTTTCTATAAATTGTGCAAAAGCAACACAGTCTGCATCATGCTCATCTTCTTCACAAATTTTGTGAAATGCATTAAATGCCAACAATATGCATTGTGCACGACCAAATACATCAGCCAGACAATGGTGAAAATCCTTTTCCTCCAACCAGCCCTTATCTACTATCCATTGCAAGTCAATAAGTTTTGGGTTACCAGCATGAACAGAAAGTGACTGATAAGGTGAACCATCACCATGGGTTGGCCCTAATGGTAAGGTTTGCCAGATACTAAAACCTGTGGATTCAAGAAAAGCCACAAAGCGATAGGCATCTTCACCTAAAACCCCGTTATCATAAAGCCCTGGAAGTGAAGTAGGATGTAATAACACCCCGGAACGCCGTTTATCTAAAGGAATAGCCTGGTTATAAACTTCTTTTTGAACCTGACTCATATTATTCATGTCCCTGACGCATGGTACCACCAGTTGCAGGCGAACCACTGCCCTGAGTAAAGACCTGAGTCAAATAGCTAGGCGGTAATACCCCAAGGTATTGATACAAAATGGATAAATTTAATCTAAATAAGGATTCAAAACTACTCACTGAGTCTGCTGGATTATAGTCACCAAACCACCAGAACCAGTCTGAACCTTCACAGACAGCTAATTGCTGTTCCGTACGGGAAAGCTGCTCGGCATCCAGCACCCCTTTAGCCACAACTTTATCAAAGACTTTTTTTGCTTCGATTAACATGTCCCAGCCACGGTTCTTTGACTGATCGCCAATCCATGTGGAAAAAGAACCATACACCCAGCTACCTGCTACCAACGAAGGCAGTTCCGTGGTTTTTGACTTAGGTTCAACACACTCTGCAAATGTTGTCAGTTCAATATTTTCATGTTCTACAAGGCGTTTATATAGTGTGGTCAAGAAGTAATAGGCATTTTCAGGATAGTATTCCCAGGCATTTTCACCATCGAGAATGATAGAGACTACACGTCCTTCCTGCTCTTCTCTATAGTCATAAATTGTTTCCAGATGTTCTATGAGATTACCTACAGCATCATCAGCATGCCATTTGGAATAGGTAAAGCCAATTAAGTCAGATAAACCATCATCACGAAAAAAGATATTAATGGATTCATCTTTTTTCTCTACTGACTTTTTAGATTTTTCTGCTTGCTCTATATTAGAACAGCCTTTAACAGTATAAGCACGATGAACACCGATATTCTGATAAACTTCATCAATAATATTCGCCTGACTCAAACTGTTATTTAGAACACTATCCCCGGTGGCGGTCCATTTAAATCCATATTCAGATAAAATATCTAAAGTAGCATTACTCACAGCACCTTCTGATGGCCAACAGCCCACCGGTTTAAAGCCAAAGTGATTTTTAAAGATATCCAGACCCTGCTGCATATGCCAATGTACACGTTCTTCACCACCTGGATAAACAGTTTCATTGGGCAGTGTCACTTCAGGCATTGCTTCTCGAGCAGAATTAATATCCAGCATTAAGGGTACAATGGGGTGGGCATAGGGTGTCACTGAGAGCTCAATCTGACCAGATAGAGCCAGAGCTCGATAACGTTGAATAATACCGTCTAATAATTCACCTATTACTGTTATTAATAAGTAACGATCATTGAGCGTATAATCACTTTCTTTAAGCAATAGACGTTTAATTCTACAATCATTACGTTTAACTGTTTCACCCAGCCATGCAAGATGATGCCAGGTCAATAAATCAAAGAAATATTGTTCCTCCAGATAAAAAACAGTATCCGGGTTATTCACATACCAATCAGCCATATTGGCCAGTTTTTGATAGGCTGGGAAACGTTCCACTAAACGCTCTCGATTAGCGCGCAGGCAATCGTGAATAATTTGCAGGCGTAAGGGTGGATTGGATGGTAGTTGTTTGCTGGTCAAACTAGCCAGTAAAGGATCTCGCAAAGGGGTATTATTACGTAAAAACTTTTTAACCTGCTGCTTATAATCTTCTATTTGTTCCAACAGGGTTGGGGTGAAATTAACGACGGCTCTGGCACCTGGAATTGTTTCCAGGTGATCCACCATATCCACATAATCTTTGATAACATGCAGATAAGTCCAGGGTAACAGGTACTCATTTTTTCTTAAATCCCGATATTCCGGCTGATGCATATGCCAGCATAAGACTACTTTTAACTTACCTTTTTTCTCAGTCGAACTCACTTAAAACTTAACTCCCTGATTAGTAAATTCTTAAAAAACACATGAACATCCTAAAATTATATCGTCATCCCTGAAGTCCACTAGCGAATGCAGGGGATGACGTTAATATAGAAAAGTTTACACGGATTTTTTAAGAAGTTAATCCTATTAAAAGAATAACCTAACGAAATGCATGTACTTTTTGACCTATCATATCAGGTGTTACCAGCACTATTCCATTGTCTGTTACCCTAAAACGGTTTTTATCTTCTTCTTGATCAACACCAATAATGGTACCTGCTTCTATCTGCGTCCCCTTATCAATAATCGCATTTTTTATAATACAGCGACGTCCAATATCTACATTAGGCAGGATTACTGAATTTTCAACTTCTGCATAGGAATGAACATGAACTTTAGAAAATAATAAAGAATGCTTAACCTTTGCACCGGAAATAATGCAACCACCTGAAACCATAGAATCCACTGCCATGCCACGACGTCCATCATCATCAAACACAAATTTAGCTGGTGGCACTTGCTCCTGATTTGTCCAGATAGGCCATTCATCATCATACATATTAAGTTCAGGTGAAACACCAATCAACTCTAAGTTGGCTTTCCAGAAGGCATCTAAATTTCCGACATCACGCCAGTAAGTCTGGTACTGTTCCTTCTTATTGTTAAATGGATAGGCAAATGTACGATATTTTCTCACCACACTAGGGATGACATCCTTACCAAAATCATGAGATGAACCTTTTTCATCTGCATCTTTAATCAACTGTTCAATTAGAAAAGCTGCATTAAAAATATAGATACCCATAGAAGCAAGTGCATTATCGGGATTACCCGGAACATGCTGGGGATTTTCAGGTTTTTCTGAAAATTCTATAACTCGATTGCTTTCATCCACAGCCATCACGCCAAATTCTTTAGCTTCCTCCAGAGGTACTTCAAAACACCCCACTGTCAAATCAGCCTCATTTTCAGCGTGTCTGGCCAACATAGGACCATAGTCCATTTTGTAAATATGATCGCCCGCCAAAACCAGAATATATTCAGGATTGTGTGCTCTGATGATATCCAGATTTTGATAAAGCGCATCTGCTGTGCCTAGATACCAGTTTGCTTTAATTCTCTGCTGAGCTGGTAGTAATTCAACAAACTCATTAAATTCACCACGAAAATTTCCCCAACCCTGCTGTATATGACGTATCAAAGAATGAGACTTGTATTGTGTGGCTACACCAATACGACGAATTCCAGAATTCACACAATTAGACAGGGGAAAATCAATAATTCTGAACTTGCCGCCAAAGGGTACCGCCGGTTTAGCGCGCCATGCAGTTAATTCTTTCAGGCGAGAACCCTGTCCTCCTGCAAGAATAATAGCCATGGTATCTCTGGTTAAACGACTTACATTACGTGAGGAATTATCAGTTGACACGGTAGGACTCCTATATAGCCAGTTTATGACATTCAGACAGGAAAGCATTATAAGGCTTTCCCGATAAAAAGTAAGTGCTAAATAAAGAACAGTATATTATTTTCTCATAATATAATAATGAAACAATGATCATCGTCAACTTATACTCAAATTTCTTATGACTTATAACAAATACTATTTTATTCAAAGAAAATGACAGTATAATGATGCAATTATATTTTTTAAAGCTTGATTAGGAAGAGATATGCCAAAGAATACATTAAAAGCCCCCGCCACAAAGCCCGCTTTAAATAATGATTTATCTCTGATTGCTGAGGCTCAGCACCATGATCCCTTCGATGTACTGGGTTTTGATCAGAAAAACAAATTAATTCGTTTTTATCTGCCCCACGCAGAAAGTGTTTTCTTAATAATCAATGAAAAAAAAGAGCCTCTTAAACGTCAGCCTGATAGCGATTTTTTTCATTATAAAATAACCGGCTCTAAAATATCTACTGACACCCATTTACAATTATGCTGGTATGACAAGAGTGATTATGAGCATATTGAATATTATCCCTATAGTTTTGCCCCGCAAATCAGTGATTTTGATATACATTTATTTACCAAAGGCAAGCTTTACCAATGCTATAAAATATTAGGCTCACATGCCATTGAGGTAGACGGTATTGCAGGAATATTATTTGCCACATGGGCACCCAATGCACAACGTGTCAGTGTTATTGGTGACTTTAACCAATGGGATGGTCGTTGTCATCCTATGCGCGCCCGAGGCGGCAGTGGCCTCTGGGAGTTATTTATTCCCGGTGTAGAAGCTGAATACCTCTATAAATATGAAATTCTCAATCGACAATCCAGAGAAGTACTGAAAAAAATTGACCCCTATTGCAATCAATTTGAATTACGCCCGGCAACCGCTTCAGTCACCACTGCTGTCAGTGATTATCAATGGCAGGACAAACAGTGGCTGGATGCTCGTCATGAAAAACAATGGGCACATGACCCCATATCCATCTATGAGCTCCACTTAGGCTCCTGGCATCGTGATGAAAATAATAATTTCCTCAACTATCGTGAATTAGCACATCGCTTAGTAGACTATTTAGTTCCTCTGAGCTTTACCCATATTGAATTATTACCCATCACAGAACACCCATTGGATGCTTCATGGGGTTATCAGGTAACAGGTTATTTTGCCCCCAGCAGACGTTTCGGTACAATTGCTGATTTTAAATATTTTGTAGATTATTGCCACCAACATGGTCTGGGCATTCTAGTAGACTGGGTACCGGCACACTTTCCCAAAGATGCTCATGGTCTGGCTCGATTTGATGGCAGCGCACTTTATGAACATGAAGATCCACGTCAGGGAGAACACCAGGACTGGGGTACTTTAATTTATAACTTCGGCCGTAATGAGGTCAAAAACTTCTTATTTGCCAGTGCATTATTCTGGATGGATGAATACCATATAGATGGTCTACGTGTTGATGCAGTCGCTTCTATGCTTTATCTTGATTATTCCCGTGAAGAGGGTGAATGGCTGCCTAACCAATATGGCAGTAATGAGAATCTTGAAGCCATAGATTTTCTCAAAGAACTCAATCATATCACCCATGTAGAATATCCCGGCATCATGATTATTGCCGAAGAGTCCACTTCCTGGCCGCAAGTCACTCGTCCTGCCTGGGTAGGCGGTTTAGGATTTACCATGAAATGGAATATGGGCTGGATGCATGACATTTTAGATTATATGCAAAAAGATCCGGTACATCGCCACTACCATCATGATCGCCTTACTTTTGGTTTATTATATTGTTTTTCTGAGAATTTTTTACTACCTTTTTCCCATGATGAGGTAGTACATGGCAAGGGTTCTCTATTAGAAAAAATGCCTGGAGATAGTTGGCAGAAATTTGCCAATCTACGCTTACTCTATACTTTTATGTTTACCTACCCCGGTAAGAAATTACTCTTTATGGGCTGTGAATTTGCCCAGCGTGCGGAGTGGAATTTTAATAAATCTTTAGAATGGCAGGAACTATGCTCACCTGCTCATCAAGGTATTAAAGATTTAGTCGCACAATTAAACAAACTTTATACAGAAGTCCCTGCATTACATTATTACGACTTTGATGAAAAAGGTTTTGACTGGGTTGATTGCAATGATTCTGATCAGTCCATTTTGATTTATCAACGTAATGGTCGTGATGATTCTGTCATTATTGTACTGAACTTCACCCCGGTAGTAAGAAAAAATTATCGTATTGGTGTCCCCTTTGGCGGACATTATGAGGAATTATTCAATTCAGATTCCAGTTATTATGATGGTACCAATACCGGTAATAGTGATCCCATTATCAGTGAAGAAAAGACCTGGATGAATAAAGACCATTCTATCAGTATTACTCTGCCACCATTGGCAGGTTTAATTATTAGAAAAAAAAGTTAGAAGGAAATAACATTGGCTTCTCCTAAGTATAAAATTTTATTTGTCAGCAGTGAACTTTATCCTTTAGTAAAAACTGGTGGTTTAGGTGATGTTTCCGGCAGTTTACCCAAAGCTCTGAAATCACTTCACCAGGATATCAGAGTATTAATTCCTGCCTATCCTTCTGCTGTTGAAAAGGCAGAAGCCGTTAAAACTATTGCGACAATAAATCTGCCTAAGGCTGGCTTCCCCGGTAATATGGGCTTTTCTTCTGATATCGGTCAAACACCCTATTCCACCATCTTAGAGACTAAATTACCCGGTAGTCATGTCAAAGTATGGATGGTTGAATTTTCAATTTATAATCGCAGTGGCGGCCCTTATCAGGATAATCAGGGTAATGAATGGATTGATAATGAAAAGCGCTTTGCACTGCTCAATTATATTGCAGTAGAGATTGCCATGGGCTATACATCTCTGAACTGGCATGCAGATATTGTGCATTGTAATGACTGGCAAACCGGCTTAATTGCAGCGTTATTGTTTGAAGAGAAAAAGCAGAACAACCTTTTGACCCGACCAGCCACTATTTTTACCATTCATAATATGGCGCATATGGGTATTTACTCAAAGGGTCAGTTTCAAGCATTACAACTCAGTCCCTCATTATGGAATCATCATGAACTGGAATTTCATGATGACTTTTCCTTTATCAAAGGTGGACTGATATTTTCGGATCGGGTCAACGCTGTCAGCCCAACCTATGCAGAAGAAATTCAAACAGAAGAATTTGGCTATGGCATGGCCGGTTTATTACGCCATCGCAGCAAACGACTTTCCGGTATTATCAATGGTATTGATATGAAAGAATGGGATCCGGTCAACGATCCAATGATTGAACAAAATTATTCCCCAAAAAAAATTACCGATAAATACGCCAATAAGATTGCATTACAAAATCACTTTAAGCTGCCATTAACACGCTCAGATGGAAAAGAGATTTTACTATTAGGTTTAGTGGCCAGGCTGGTTTATCAAAAAGGTGTAGATCTTTTACTGGAACAAATGGAAGCCATTTTAAAATTACCCGTACAAATTGCCATTCTCGGTTCTGGTGACTTAGAGCTGGAATCCAAATTAAAACAGTGGTCTCTTAAACATCCTCAACAGCTGCAAATACAAATTGGCTATGATGAAAAACTATCTCATCTTATAGAAGCTGGTGCAGACGCATTTTTAATGCCTTCCCGCTTTGAACCCTGTGGTCTGAATCAATTATATAGTTTGCGTTATGGTACTATTCCCATTGTCAGAGATACAGGAGGTTTAGCGGATACCGTTGTCAATTCTTCCAAGAGAAACATTATAAACAAAACAGCCACTGGCGTTATTTTCCACGAAGCCAATCATATTACTTTATTTGATGCCATTCACCATACTTATGAATTATTTCAGGATAAAAAAACCTGGAAAGAAATTATGCTTAGAGGCATGAAGCAGGAATTTTCCTGGCGTGAAAGTGCCAAACAATATTTGCACCTTTATGAACAGGCCATTGAAGATAGAGATGATGATGATTAATTTGGACCCTATGTATACCGCTGATCAATGAAGGTGCTTGATTTATAAAAATATGCTCTGTTCACATTAAGTGTTGTTTTTCTTTTTTTTGTACTATAATCAAATATAGTATAAAAGAGGTAAAATCCTATGAAAAAGAAACTATTGAGCATATTGATGAATAAAATCAGCCAGTTGGATAAAGATGAGCGAACTGAGATCGGAAAGCTAATACGCCAGCTTTATGATGATAACAAAATTATCTCAATGATTGAATCATCACTTGATGAAAAAAACCAATGCCCACATTGTGGTGGAGAAAAATACATAAAGTACGGGTTCGCACATGGTTTGCAACGCTATCATTGCAGAGCTTGTAGAAAGACGTTCAATACATTAAAAGGAACACCTTCGGCACACATTTGCGGCGCAAGGATAACTGGCTTGAGTACTTAGACACTATTTATAATTCACAGACGATCAGATCAGCTGACAAACAGGTAGGAGTTAGCATTCCAACTTCCTTTAGATGGAGGCATCGTTTCCTTGATTTAATCAGTGAAAACAAACCAGAGACACTCACTGGGATCATCGAGGTAGATGAAACTTATTTTCTGTATTCAGAAAAGGGAAATAAAATAATATCAGAGACACATCCTGCAAGGCAGCTTGGTGGCAAAGCTAAGCAGAGAGGGCTTTCTAAAGAACAAGTTTGTATTTTTGTTGCGAGAGATCGAACTGGGAGTACAACAGATTATATGGTTGGTAGAGGCAACATTAGTGCTTATTCAGTGGAAAAATATTTGGAGCCATCTATTGATAAAGATACCTTTCTTATTAGTGATAAAAACCATGCCTACCAGAAATTCTCAAGAGAAAACAATGTTACACATATCGGGCTCAAAAGTGGTATGACAGATAAAAAAAATAGCGCTTATCATATTCAGAACATTAATTCCTATCACAGTCGTTTGAAGGTATGGATGCAAAGATTTAATGGGGTTGCTACAAAATATTTAAATCATTATCTTGGGTGGCAAAGATTATTGGATCAGTTTAAAAATCTAACACCTGAGCAACTACTCTTTAGCTCAGTAGGAGTTTACCAACACTTAACGTGAACACAGCCTTAATTAAAGACTTTTCCTGTTCATATAACTTTTCTGCCTGTTCATCTGCATTATTGTTAAAACCAATTTCATCTAGCTGGGTTTTAAGATCTGTAATGCGTTTATCTTTGTTTTTTATAAAGTGTCCAATCATTTCTCTGGCAGCACTAAAATCTTTACGTTTGGCTTTGCTGTTTAATATTAACATCACAATTAATATCAAAAAAAGTACAATGCTTGCTTCAGCAGATAATATATAACCATTACCCTTCGGTTTTTTATCCCCCCAACCGGCAATAGCAGCATCAAGTGTCAGACCAATATTAGTATAAAGATCTTTGGAGTGAATTGTCTTGCTGACCTGGTTGGCTTTGATTTTCCATTGTTCATTGCTCGGCACTAATGGTACTAATAGCTTGGTTTTGGTGCCAAAGTTCCACACAGCTACAGATGTTTGTGCAGGTAATAAGCAGACTAATAAGCGTAATGCAGGGAGGAGAAGATTTTTTGGATCATTTTTTTCATACTCACGGAAACATCTATTAATACTCTGATGTCACTATTTTGTGGTTGTTGCTCAACTTTCTGGGCTGACTATGCGGAGTATGGCAAACATAATGTTAGTATGAAAAAAAGCCACAAAAAATTAAATGTGGTAAATTAGCTTTTTAAGGTAAAATTTAAAGGCATGATTTACATGGACTCTTTTTTATAAATTAAAATATTCCTGATTATCCAATATATCGGCATGGCTTTAAAAATCTTAAGGTTTTTTTAATCTAATTTAATTTTTTGTGGCACCTTTTAGGCACTTTTTTTGAAAAAAATGTTGTTTTTTGGAAGAATTAATGACGATTAGATTTAATAGAGCTACAATATAATCGTCGATGTTCAATATATTTTCCTAAATAGGACAATTAAAAAATGAAACGAGTAGTTGTGACTGGAATGGGCATAGTTTCATGTTTGGGTAATACCAGGCAGGCAGTTCTTGAATCCCTTCGTAACGGCACCTCTGGTATTCAATTTAAAGATGAATATAAATGTATGGGCATGAGAAGTAATGTTGCCGGTAGTGTCAATATTGATCTGGATGAATTTATTGATCGTAAAGTCAAACGCTTTATGGGTAATGCAGCAGCTTATACTTATATTGCTATGCAGCAGGCGATCGACGATGCATGCTTATCTGATAGTGATGTCTCGAATGTAAGAACCGGTCTAATTGCAGGTTCTGGTGGAGCTTCTTCTGAAAATCAAGTAATTGCTGCAGATGTAATGCGTGAAAAAGGTATTCGGCGTGTTGGTCCATATATGGTACCAAGAACAATGGCTAGTACTGTTTCTGCGTGTCTGGCCACACCGTTTAAGATTAAAGGGCTTAACTACTCTATTAGTTCAGCTTGTGCAACCAGTACGCATTGTATTGGCAACGCAGTGGAACAAATTCAATTTGGTAAACAGGATATTGTCTTTGCCGGTGGCGGTGAAGAAGAACATTGGACTCTTAGTATGCTATTTGATGGAATGGGGGCTCTTTCCAGCAAATATAATGAAAATCCTCAAACAGCATCAAGGCCATATGATTCAACACGTGATGGTTTTGTTATTGCTGGCGGCGGCGGCATGCTGGTCTTAGAAGAATTAGAACATGCTCGGGCCAGAGGAGCAAAAATCTATGCTGAAGTCACTGGCTATGGTGCAACTTCGGATGGTGTGGATATGGTTTCTCCTTCTGGAGAAGGTGCAGTTCGTTGTATGCAGCAGGCATTAAGTACTGTAAAGGCTCCAATCGATTATATTAATACGCATGGCACCAGTACACCTGTTGGTGATGTTAAAGAAATCCAGGCAATAAGAGACGTTTTCTCTTCCATTGATTATGCAACACCTCCTCTTAGTTCGACTAAATCATTAACTGGCCACTCTTTAGGGGCTGCTGGTGTGCATGAAGCAATTTATAGCTTATTAATGATGAAAAATAATTTTATTACGGCTTCCGCTAATGCCAATATTGAATCTATGGATGAAGAAGTTTCTGATATGCCTATAGTAACCAGTATGCAGGATAATCAATCTTTAAATGCAATATTGACTAATAATTTTGGTTTTGGTGGTACAAATGCCTGTCTGGTGTTTCAGAAATTAAATAGCTAATTAATCTGCCAGCTAAGACTCGGTATCTCTTAGGGAGATCACCGACCAGTCATTTTCAAGTGCATGTTGCTGCAGTTTTTCATCAGGATCAACGGCAATAGGATGGCTGACCTCTAACAAAAGCGGGAGATCATTATAGGAATCACTATAAAAATAACTACCGTCTAAAGAATGATTCTTATCTTTCAGCCATTGTGAAAGGCGTTCAACTTTTCCTTGTTGAAAACAAGGTATCCCTGCTACTTTTCCAGTATATCTTTGATCTATTTGCTCTGGTATTGTAGCGATAATATCATCTACGCCTAATTTTTTGGCAATAGGAGAGGTGACAAAATGATTAGTGGCGGTAATAATTAATAGAAAGTCATTTTGTTTGCGGTGTTGCTCCAACAGCGCTTCTGATTTTGTCAGCCAGATGCTTGAAATTTTACTATTCATAAATTGTTGATGCAGTTCATTAAGTTGCTCCATTGAATATTGGCTTAATGGTGTCAAGCTAAACTCAAGAAATTCATTAATATCTAATGTCCCTGCTTTATACTCATCATAAAAACGTTGGTTTTCATGTTTGTAAAGCTCAGCATCTACCAGATTTTTTTCAACCAAAAATTCTCCCCAAAGATAGTCGCTGTCACCTCCAATTAAAGTATTGTCCAGATCAAAAATTGCTAAGTTCACATATTTTCCTAATATAGAGTAAAAATCATTTGAAATTAATTTTAGCACTTTTGCTTAATCTTATTGTACTGATAATACACTTTTATTGACAAATCAATGAGCCTCTTGCAAAACTCAGAGGCTAAATGTTAAAAATACTCCTGTCACGGAGTGACCGAATTTTTTATGATACTTGTACAGTTTTAACCGTATTTTTTCATCATACCTACAAAATTATCCATTAGACTCGCATAGGTAAGTCCTTTAAAACTATAAATCTTATAAAACTAAAACTATTTTTTGAGGGTGTAATCCTAACTGTGTAACTGCCCCTTAAATATGAGGAGTTATCTGTTCCTCAAACTCGATTATAAACCGATTCAATGCTGGTTTCCAATTCCGAATGGGCATTGTCCATTTTTTAGAAGCTGCTTTTATAGC
>JAUJGA010000222.1:0-5765 GCA_042095675.1 Gammaproteobacteria bacterium | reverse complement strand
GTGGACAAAGCGTGAATATCCTTCGTTCATCAGGAATCTAATGGATAAGTCATTGATAAATCAAAAAGACGATTTAGCAACAACTTACCAACACAAATTCACCCTTTGACCACACTACGTCACATCAAATTATGATGTGTAGTTAGGGTGCATGCGGCGCAATAATAATAAATAAAAAGATTGATATTTTTTTTAACATCAAAAGAAAAGGAGAAAAATAAAGAATAAGAAGTTAACTAAAACTGGTCTTTACAAAAGGGTACACTTTACCTCTTTGAAGGCATCTTCAGATGCTGATAAATTTGCTATTGAAGATGCTCTTATATTATTTGGAGCAGAAAAAATAGATGAACAATGGGACTTTTTTGATGCCAAAATTCTGGTTCTATGGTGCAATTGCCATTGGTGTGAACAATCCCTGAGGCAATACGAGCTTTATTAGATTTAGGTTATCCGGCTACGCTATTTTCGTGGTGGGATGCAATCCTGGTTAATGTTGGGCTTTAATATTATAAAGCCCTGAACTCTTAATTTAGCTAAGGGCTCTTTATTTAAAGAAAGGCATACTGCCAAAACCTTTCTTTTCTTTTCTAGGTGGAGGAAAGGCGGTGTTCTGAGCGGGCACATTAGGTCTTTTTAGTTCTTTTACTGATAAAACTGTACCGGTATAACTGCAGACATATTCGGCTGACTTCTCACTCTTAGGCATTCTTAAAATTTGTTTATTAAAGTCACAAACCCTGGGCATCATAGTAGGCTTGACTAAAATAATATCTCCTTCATTACAATGTTTTGGTTTCTCATGATTTGAGATACAAAAATATTCTTGCGCAAAACTGCTATTTGATAGAATAAGTAGGCTGCAGGCCACAATTGTACTGATTTTTTTCATATTGATTTCCTGATTTAATGGTATATGTAATTTTTTTAATTAAAGTTATAACAGTTTTTTAATACATTCGATATAGGTAGTTTCATCGTGTTGTTGATTATTTTTTTGTGCAGTACAGAGCATCTCACCTAAACAATCCATCATTTTATGCTCTGCTTCATGGGCGTCCTCTAAGTTCTTACATAAGGATTGATATAAAGTTGAGAGTTCAGCAGGGCGTTGGGTTGCCAGTTGCTCCTGAATCGATATATGCATACCTAAGTGTAAAAATGGATTACTTTGTCCCATCTCAGGGGTAAAATCCCTATCCTGATTCTGTTCTTTATGATCAAAAAACTCATGATATTCTGGATGTTGACTAATTAAAGTGGCAACAATACTTTCCATGGGTTCCATTGTTTGTTGCTGTTTGAGTTTATACCAACTTTGAAAATAAAATTCTCGAAGCTGGTTTCTATTCTGATTAAAAATCATTGTTTTATATAGCCTGTTTTTCTTTATTTTAGCCAGTATATCAAATAAACAATAGATTGTAGAAACAAATAGTAGTAAAGTGTTCAGTTCGATAAATTTTCTTTATAGACAGATTCTTAATGATCAGAAAAATATTTCTACCAACTATATTAATTGTTCTTGCCTATGGCTTTTGGATCAGTCCAGATTTTAAAGAAATTTCTGCAGGTGTTGCTGTCTTTCTCTTTGGTATGTTGTTTTTGGAAGAAGGATTTAAGGCTTTTACTGGTGGATTATTAGAAAAGATATTAGCAAAAACAACCAATAAGCTTTGGAAAAGCCTAAGCTTTGGTGTTATTTCAACAACCTTGATGCAATCCAGTTCACTGGTTTCTGTGATAACTATTTCCTTTTTGAGTGCTGGTTTGATCAGTCTTGCCGCAGGTATTGGTATTATTTTTGGTGCAAACCTGGGTACCACAACAGGTGCCTGGTTAATCGCTGGTTTTGGTCTCAAAGTTAAAATCTCTGCTTATGCCATGCCTATGCTGGTTTTTGGTATTATTCTTGTGTTTCAAAACTCAAAACATGTTAAAGGAATTGGTTATATTCTTGCTGGACTAGGCTTTCTTTTCTTAGGAATTCATCATATGAAGGAAGGTTTTGAAGCCTTTAGAACTACAATTGATTTGAAAGCCTTTGCTGTAGATGATTATCCTGGTCTCTTTTTGTTTGCTTTTATGGGTGTTGTAGCAACTGTTATTATGCAATCCAGTCATGCCACTCTGGTCATTATTATTACTGCTCTGTCGGTGGGACAAATCACTTATGAAAATGGCTTAGCATTGGCTATTGGTGCCAATGTAGGTACGACAATTACGGCTATTATTGGTTCTATGAGTTCTAATGTACAGGGTAAACGTCTAGCTGGAGCACATCTGATATTTAATCTGGTCACCGCATTGATTGCCATTGCTTTTATTTACCAGATTATGGATGCTGTAGACATATTTTCAGCTTTCGTCGGTATTGCTAATGATGATTACACTTTAAAGCTCGCTGTATTTCATACCATTTTTAATACTATTGGTATTCTTGCCATGATTCCCTTTATTGATCAACTGGTTAAGTTTTTAACCCGAGCTATGCCGGAAAAAATTGTTTCAGTTGCAACACCTAAATATTTATCTGAAGCAGCAGAAAGTATTCCGGATTCTGCCATAGAATCAGTGCGTAAAGAAACTTTGCACCTCTATGATAATGCTTTTGTGATTATTGCTCATGGTTTGAATTTACACCCTCATGATATTAAATCTCAGCGTGATTTGAATGAAATCATTGGGGATACTAGCAAACCAATTCCAATTGATATTGATGCAGAATATGAACGCAATGTAAAAGGTTTGTATAGCGATATTGTAATGTTTATTAGTCGGGCACAAACACAAATGACCTCAGAGCAGGGTAATGAGTTATTTGAATTGCGTAGTGCCGGTAGAGATATTGTTAGAGCTATTAAAGAAATCAAACATCTACACAAAAATTTAAGTCAGTATATGCAATCAGATAATCAATATATACGTAATGAATATAATAAAATTAGAATGAAGCTTTTACTGGTATTACGCAGTTTAGAAGAAGCAAAAGAGGGAGATGATATACTCTTCCTTGGTGGGCTGAAATTAGAAATGGAAATTGGTGATAAAAAAGCTAATGAGACTTTAGAAGAGTTGATTCATAATGATAGTATTAATGCCCCAATGGCGACTTCACTGATCAATGATTTAGCCTATGCCTATCATGTAGCAGATAAGTTGATGCAAATGGGAGAAGTTTTATTTGCTAAGGGAGATCTGGATATGAAAGAAGCAGAACGTAGTCTAATTCTGGATAAAGATGAAATGGAAGAAGTCATAGCATCACAAAATAATGGATAATTTGTATAAACTTTTGGGAATAAAATAACATGAAAGCACCAAAATTATTAAAAATAGTGGAACGTTATTTATCTGCTGGCAAGAATAAACAGCACAAACATGTGGAATGTTTTACTGATATTTTAAAAAAACTTAAGAAAAAAGAAAGAGTGCTCAAGAAAAAACTTGAGAATGAGAAGCATGATAAAAACCGCAAAAAAATAAAAAAAGAGCTGGCAATTATCTATGCACAGCGTAGAAAAGGTGTTAATGCACTTAAGGCAGCAAAAAAATCTTAATAGATTAGTTTCAAATAAAGGGGATTAATAATGTTTAAATTATTAAATGATATGGAAGATGCCGCACAATCCAGCAGTCAGGCTGACTTTGTGAAATATGGTATTGTCATAGTTTTCATGATTGCCGTTCTTATTATCAGCTTTAACTCAACAGGTGAATTACCGACTAATGTTTTTTTAGTCATAGCAGCACTTTTTGGTGCCTATATGGCAATGAATATTGGTGCTAATGATGTGGCCAATAATGTTGGGCCTGCGGTTGGTTCAAAGGCTTTAACACTGGGTGGTGCTATTGTTATCGCCGGTATATTTGAGGCAGGTGGTGCTTTTATTGCTGGTGGTGATGTGGTTGATACTATTAAAAAGGGTATTATTGATATTGATGCCTTTGGTGGTGATACTAATACGTTTATCTGGGCAATGATGTCAGCATTGTTATCAGCAGGCTTATGGCTAAATGTGGCCACTAAATTTAAAGCACCGGTTTCTACGACTCACTCCATTGTTGGTGGCGTGATGGGGGCAGGTATTGCGGCTGGAGGTTTTTCAATTGTTTCCTGGGCGACCATGGGAAAAATTGCAGCTTCATGGGTTATCTCTCCTGTGTTGGGTGGTATTATTGCTGCTGCTTTTTTGTTCTCTATTAAAAAGAATATTATCTTTAAAGAAGATAAAGTGTCCTCAGGTAAATTATGGGTACCTATTTATGTGGCTGTGATGACCTGGGCATTTACCACTTATCTGACCTTAAAAGGACTAAAAAAAGTGTGGCCCGGTATTGTTGATATGCTGCCATTCTTACCGGACGAGAAAAAACCCAGCTTTATGGTGGCAGCGATTTTTGGTCTCATGCTGGCGGGTATTGTTTATTCTTTTGTTAAGCGTAATATTTCAAGAAAAGAAAATTTAACTAATGATAGAAAGAGTATTAACACTTTATTTACGGTGCCTCTGATCTTTTCTGCGGCACTATTAAGTTTCGCACATGGTGCCAATGATGTAGCCAATGCCATTGGTCCTTTGGCTGCTATCAGTGATGCCGTAACTACCGGTGGTATTTCATCCAAGGCCAGTATTCCTTTTTGGGTGATGGCGGTGGGTGCTGTGGGTATTGTTGTGGGTCTTGCTTTATATGGCCCAAAACTGATTAAAACAGTTGGTTCAGAAATCACCGAGCTTGATCAGATGAGAGCTTTTTCTGTTGCCATGGCGGCCTCTATTACGGTGATTATTGCCAGTCAGTTAGGCTTGCCTGTCAGTTCGACACATATTGCTATTGGTGGTATTTTTGGTGTCGGTTTTTTAAGAGAATATCTGCAAGATCATGAGGAAGTGATTAAGCTTGATGAAGAAGAAAAGAAATTAGAGAAAGAAAAAAATAAACTTGAGCAATATAGAGATAATTTGCAGGAATTATTAGATCTGGATGATGAAAAGAAAGATAAAAAAGTTTATAAAGAAATTGGTAAACTTTATGATATGTTTGAGAAAGAAGAGAAAGTTCTTCTTGAAGAAAAAGACATTGTTGATTCTTTACATAAGAGAAAATATGTCAAACGAGATGCCTTTAAGAAGATTATTGCTGCCTGGGTGATTACCGTACCTATTGCTGCTATGCTTTCTGCCTGTGTGTTTTTTATGATTAGAGGTATGATGCTTTAGTTGCTTATTGCCTGACGAGCAATAAAGTTCTGTTATAATTTTAGGCTCTGTTCACATTAAGTGTTGTTTTTCTTTTTTTGTACTATAACCAAATATAGTATAAAAGAGGTAAAATCCTATGAAAAAGAAACTATTGCTGAATGAAATCAGACAGTTGGATAAAGATGAGCGAACTGAGATCGGAAAGCTAATACGCCAGCTTGATGATGATAACAAAATTATCTCAATGATTGAATCACCACTTGATGAAAAAAACCACTGCCCACATTGTGGTGGAGAAAAACACATAAAGTACGGGTTCGCATATGGTTTGCAACGCTATCATTGCAGAGCTTGTAGAAAGACGTTCAATACATTAACAGGAACACCATTGGCACGTTTGCGGCGCAAGGATAACTGGCTTGAGTACTTAGGCACTATTTGTAATTCACAGACGATCAGATCAGCTGCCAAACAGGTATGAGTTAGCATTCCAACTTCCTTTAGATGGAGGCATCGTTTCCTTGATTTAATCAGTGAAAACAGACCAGAGACACTCACTGG
>JAUJGA010000221.1:0-1581 GCA_042095675.1 Gammaproteobacteria bacterium | reverse complement strand
AAGTGCCATTTATTAATAATCAAGGTGAACGGGATATTAGAATGACCAATGTACAACAAAAAATATCAGGGGCTTTCCGTAGTCTGGATGGTGCTAAAATGTTTTGTCGTATTCGAGGTTATTTATCGACTTGTAAAAAATAGGGAGTCACATCTGGCTATGCTATGGATTTACTCTTTAAAGGAAAACTGCCTGATTTTATCAGTTAGTTTTATATGAATAAAAAATTACGCTGAATAGTTACCTATTTTTTTTAACCAGATTCAACTATTATTTAGGTAGAATTTCAATCATAAGGTGGATTATCATGAATACAAGAAAAATTTCTTCAGGTTTTACTTTAATAGAACTGATGATAACAGTGGCCGTTATCGGTATTTTATCAATGGTAGCACTACCTTCATATAATGAATATATTGAGCGTTCAAGACGAGCAGATGCTAAATCAGGCTTATTAAGTATTCAATTACAGCAGGAAAGCTGGCGAGCAAATAATACTTTATACACCACTGCTGCCAATCTTAATATGCCCAGTAGTGATTTTTACACTTTTACTATTGCCTCATATAGTAAAACAAACTTTATTGCCACAGCCGGCCCTATATCTGGCACAAGCCAGGAAAATGATACTTGTGGCACCTTCGAGATTAATGTCAATGGTCCTGATGATACTGGAGGTAACGCCAGTGTTGCAAACTGCTGGAACAGATAAGCCATCAAAAAAATTACGGTAAACCAAGAAGAATATTGATGGAACACGAATTGAGATCAGAATGTAAAAGATCAGAATATCAGTGACACCCTGATTTCTTTATGCTTTATCACCCTGATCTTAAGTGGCAACAATGGGTCTTACTGTTTCTGATGCTTTTCGGATCATGATGAACCGTATTGTCAGTGAAAAATCATTGCTATTTGAACCTTTGGTGCCAAATGAAGTGACTATTAATGCAATGAGAGAAGTTCGCAAGGGTAAAAACATAAAAGTTTTCAATGGTGTTGATGATTTAATGGCAGATTTAAACAGTGAGGATTGACAGACTAATCAATTAAATTTTATAGGGTTCCGAACCATAGGTTCTTTAGGTGAAAAATTAAATTATACAGGAGCTTTAGATTTTATCTATACATGCTATCCTTACTTAAAAGTAAGGAATTCATTAATAATTAAGGTAATTATGATGTCTACGGCAACTATAATCTCTAAAGATCAAATAACTATACCAAAAAATGTACGAGAGTCCATGCATGTTAGCTCTGGAGATAGAATTGATCAAAATTGATGATAAACACTATGAAATCTTTGCTATAACCAAGGATATTCAAAATCTTAAAGGTATTGTTGGACGAAGCCGCTTTGCGGCAGAAAAGCATGACTTCACCCAAGCAGGTATAATTTCCAAACTCAATTTCGGGTAATATTTTAAGGAAATGATACCATGATCAATCCAGAAAACATCAATTGCTACGAGCTTTATCAGCGCCATGTAAAATTACTGGCACTTCAGGGTAAGGCAAAGAGCACCATAGATTCGTACTCCCGTGCCATTCGACGTATATCTAAATATTTTAATTGCTGTC
>JAUJGA010000220.1:0-4176 GCA_042095675.1 Gammaproteobacteria bacterium | reverse complement strand
AAACAAACGGGTTTGGGCAAGTGTTGAGCGTGATGCTAAAGTCGTAATAGAAGAAGCTTTTTATGAAGCACTACAAAGAGACCCAGATCAAACACGACAGTGGGTTGTTTTAATTGATGGTTTACCGCATCAGATTAACCTCATCAATAAAGTAATGGAGGAATTGACTGTCAAAGCAACCATAGTGATGGATTTTATTCATGTACTTGAATATCTCTGGAAAGCAACCTGGTGTTTCTTTGATAAAGTTGATGAAGCAGTTGAAGAATGGATAGCAGAAAAATCAATCAATATCCTTAATGGTCATTGCTCACAGGTTGCAAAAGGTCTTCGGATCAGTGCTACCAAAAGAAAAATAACAGACAGGGTCAATATTGATAAATGTGCCAGCTATCTGCTGAATAACAAAGAGAGACTGCAGTATGGTACAGCGTTAGAATATGATCTGCCTATTGCAAGTGGTGTGATTGAAGGTGCTTGTCGTCACCTGATTAATGATCGAATTGATATTACAGGGGCACGTTGGAATTTACAGGGAGCAGAAGCGATATTGAAATTACGATCACTTAAATCCAGTGGTGACTTTGAAAATTACTGGACATTTTACAAGAAAATGTCAAAGGCAAGAAATTATAATTTTTTAAAAAATAACAATTACGGGTGATGAATTTCATCGAAGCAAAAGAACTACACCCTAATTATATCAACTCAATAGTGAAGAATCATGGATATTACAGAATTACTTGCGTTTAGTGCTAAAAATGGTGCATCGGATTTACATTTATCTTCCGGTTTACCACCGATGATACGTGTAGATGGTGATGTTAGGCGGGTTAATGTACCTGCTTTGGAACATTCAGATGTTCATGATATGGTTTATGATATTATGAATGATAAGCAGAGAAAGGATTTTGAAGAATTTCTGGAGACAGATTTTTCATTTGAAGTTCCGGGTCTGGCTCGTTTCAGGGTCAATGCTTTTAATCAGAATCGTGGTGCAGCGGCGGTATTTCGTACCATTCCCTCAAAAGTTTTGACTTTAGAAGAATTAGGTGCTCCGGAGATTTTTAAACAATTATGTGATAATAAGCGCGGTATTATTTTAGTAACAGGCCCAACTGGTTCAGGTAAATCAACGACCCTGGCTGCTATGATAGATTATTTAAATGATAATATTTATGAACATATCCTCACTGTAGAAGATCCCATAGAATTTGTTCATGAAAGTAAAAAATGTCTGTTGAATCAGCGAGAAGTTCATCGTGATACTTTGGGATTTAATGAAGCTTTACGTTCAGCCCTTCGTGAAGACCCGGATATTATTCTCGTGGGAGAATTGCGTGATCTGGAAACAATTCGCCTGGCCTTAACCGCCGCAGAAACCGGTCACCTGGTTTTTGGCACTCTACATACCAGTTCAGCTGCTAAAACCATTGACCGTATTATTGATGTATTCCCCGCAGCTGAAAAGGATATGGTTCGTTCCATGTTATCAGAATCATTAAGAGCTGTTATTTCACAAACACTCATGAAGAAAAATGGTGGTGGTCGTATCGCTGCTCATGAGATTATGATAGGTACACCTGCGATTAGAAACCTGATTCGAGAGGGTAAAGTTGCACAAATGTATTCAGCCATACAAACGGGTCAGAGTATTGGTATGCAGACTCTGGATCAAAATTTATTACTTTTACTCCAAAAAGGTTTAATTGCCAAATCTGAAGCGAAATCTGCTGCGGCGAATAAAGACAATTTCCTATAAATTTAAAATTGGCTAAAGCTATACTATACCCATTACACTTCAAGAGGCAGAAATTAGCACCTGAAAATTATCATTAATTCTACGTAACTATTCAGCGTAATTGAAATTAAAACCATGCTGGTGAAGCCATTTATTTAAACCGGAAATACTAAAGCGCAACTCACATATTGCCCAAATATAATCAACTATTTGACAGGAATAACGATAAGTTTTCTCTTTAAGGTGATTAACTATTAATTCTGTTTGTTCAGTACTTAAATATGATTGATAACCACCATTTTCAGGCTTTAGTTTTTTCTTGTTAATAAATTCATCAATATGTCTGGTAATGCTTGTTTCATGCAAACGTAAAGCTTGTGATATCATCTTGGTTGACTAACCTTCTGAGCAAAGCAATACTGCTTTAATTCGGTCACAAACACGCTTATCACGACTGGCATCATGAAGCGCATCTAAATCAACTTTTTGTTCTGGTATTAACCTTATTTATTTCATAAGGTATATAATGATCCTTATATTTTTATAAATCAAGCACATTCATTGATCAGCGGTATACATACATGCTGTTCTGTCCTGACCTGTACAGCCATCACACTTTTCTGTGCGTACGAATGTTGGCATCATTTTTCCTTTAGCTTCTGTTAACTTTATCAATATTAGCCTTATCTTGAAAACATTTTCAAGATAAATAGGCGCAATAATAATAAAGAAGGCTATATAGAAAAACCACTTGATTTATAAATTTTGTGAACGTTCCTAACTTAGGGATTTAAGTTATATGGAAAATCAGAAATGAGGTTATTGGATGGAAAGTTTGATTTTAGCAGGCTTCTTGGCTGGTAAAAGTCATCATTTGCTGAAAAATGATTATATTTATCAACCACATTATCCATTAAATGCTGATTTTTCAGGGAAGAAAAAATACCAAATTCTGGTAATGATGTATTTTCTAAGCCATCATAATCATACAGGTAAATATTATTTTTTTGTAAATACACTTCATCTGAAAGATCGACATCTGAATAAGGATCAAAAGCAATATTTTGACGTTCAAGTTTGCTTACAGGTGAATTGTATCTATTTCTTTCACTATATCTCGTTGAATATTCACTACGATGAATATCATCAGGTTTATTGTAGACATAAACCGGCACCGGAATATAACGTACTTGTTCTCTTTGAATATGTCTATTATTATTTCTATAGCGTATAGCTGAATATTTTTTTGGCTCAAGATCACTTGCATATAATAATTGAGAGGGTTGATAATTTCTGTTAATTGGAAAATTATTAGTAAACCTTTCGTTCTCTTCTAACAAGTGTTGATTGTTTTGTTTATCAACATAATTGGTATTTATATGTCTTCTGGTATTATTTGAATATGTCATAGAACGATAAGGCCGAACATTATCAGATTGAGACTCATAAAGATCAGAGACATAAGCAACATTGTTAGAAAAACATTTAAAAGATGGTGTGATTTGTTGCTGTTGTTGAGGTCTAAAATTCGGCTGATTCTGATCTGAATAATAGAATTTAGATGGCTTTACAGGTACATTATCAGAGCAGCCTTGCTGTAAATTATTAATAATTTCGTCAGGAAACATATAGACATTTTGTCTATATCGATCGCCTGCAAATACAGTCATATGGCCAAATGATACACTTATCAATAAAATTGCCAATAAATATTTCATCAAATCTCTCTCTATTATTATATTTTTATCTGCTTCGATTTTCTATTATACAACCATTGCCAGAAATATCCACCGTGTAATTCATTCCCGGTAAAAATATAAGTAACTATTCAGCGCAATTTTTTATTCATATAAAACTAACTGATAAAATCAGGCAGTTTTTCCTTAAAGAGTAAATCCATAGCATAGCCAGATGTGACGCCCTGTTTTTTACAAGTCGATAAATAACCTCGAATACTACAAAACATTTTAGCACCATCAAGACTACGGAAAGCCCCTGATATTTTTTGTTGTACCTTGGTCATTCTAATATCCCGTTCACCTTGATTATTAGTAAATGGCACTTCTGACTTTTCCATAAAACGCAGTGTATCCTCATCATACTTAATCAATCGCTCTAATAAATTACGAGATTTACTTCGTTTCAATCGACCTTGTTTCCCGTTTCTCTCTTTTTCATCAGGGGGTGGACATTCAATTTCAGCCTCAGTTAATAATTTTCTGTATTCTAACAAAAATTGTTTTGCTTTTTCCTGATTTAACAGAGCGTAGTGAAAATCTCGGGGGTTTGCCCCCGTGCTGAATAGTGTAGACAGGGCTTGTCCCTGTCTATATTATTCAGTACATGGAACTTCAAAGAAATACGCATCATGTCTTTAGGCTAATGTATCATTTTGTCTGGATACCAAAATATAGGCATAAAGTTTTTATGGAGCC